>JBJERF010000001.1:0-1968 GCA_051882115.1 Ruminococcus sp.
ACGGCTGCCTGCTTTGTGGAGCTGTATGAGGATTTATCCGCCTGCGGTTCGGCGGCAATTGATCTGAACGAATTTGAAACGCTGCTGCAAGTACAGATCGCGCATATTCTGACAAAGGATACCTCCCTATGGGAAGCCGAGTATGTATGTAAGCCGTCGCTGTTCATCCATTCCCGAAACAGCCGCTTTTATGCAGAAAACAAGGAGCTTTGCGATTTTGAGTGCAAATTTCTTTCGGAAACGCAGAAATCGGATGGATCATGGGCTGTTACCTGGGACTGGGGCCGGGACCCGGAGCAATGGCACATCAGTAAAAACTGGTGGAAAGCGGACTTGATCCTGAAAAACAGGAAGTTCTATCAGAGTATGATGGGGTGACGGCAGACATATGGAAATCAAAATGCTGGACGCAGAAAGCTATGCCGGGAAAAATTTATAGCCCGTTATCAGACAAACGGCTACTACGATATTTCCGCAACAGTATTTTTGGATTGAAAGAACAGAAAACAGTACACTTAATGAGACTGTAAGAAAAGCAGAGCAACATTTTGGACTTGCTTGAGAGGATATTGTTAATTGTGGGGATGTAATTGCCGTGGTGAATACAGATTATCAAATTGAAGCGATCATTACATTACTGAATAAGGATTGTATTTTGGAAAGGTACTATCCATTAATTCCATATAAAACAACCCTGGTCGAAGCGTTCAAAGCAATGGGATGTAACGTTAAATCGGATTGTCTGGCATTGCCTGATGATGCATTGCTGAATGCGGGACTACCCACGGTTGAAATGGTAAACCAATTCAAACGATTTCTGTTAATGTATGATGTGAACCCAAAGAAGTTGAGAGAAATTGATGTCGTGGGAAAAACAACAGAAGAAATGGATGCCCTCAGGCAGCTCTGCCATCTTCCGGGCGTAAAGAGTACGCGCGCATCTCTCTACTACAAAGCAGGTTTTCCATCCCTCGATGCGATTGCTTGTTCCACACCAGAAGAAACCATGAAAAAAACAGAAGCGATGATTCGGGAAAGGAATATGAATCTAAGCGTTCCTTTCATGAAGGAAATCAAGACACATATCGCGGTAGCAAAAGCCTTTACAGGTCGTTTTTAAGATTGATTCCTATGGAATTGCGGGGGTGGCGAAATTGGATTTTGATGCTTTTGTGCATGACATTGTCAGCAATCAATGGCAGGTATACGGTGTGCAGGTTCACTGCGGCGGAGAGCTGACACATTCCTTTGGGGATACCTGCAAAACAAAATATCCCATCTACTCAGCCACGAAGAGCATTCTCTCGGTGGCCGTCGGAATTGCCTGTGATCAAGGGAAGCTCGAGCTTCAAAGGAGCATCCTGGATTATCTGCCCAAACGATTTACCGCGCAGATGACCCAGAGCCAACGGGATGCCTACCGGATCATAACGCTGCACCGTCTGCTGACGATGTCTGTGGAGGGCTACCCCTTCCGCCCGGAAAGTGACAGCTATCTTCGGTTTTCGCTGGCCTGCCCCATTCCCGAACCGGAAAGCATCCGGTTCCATTACAGCAATATTCCGGCATACCTGATGGGTGTCGCGCTGACCGAAGCTGTGCAGGAGGATGCATGGGAATTCATCAGCAGGAACATCCTGGAGCCGCTGCACATCCTGCGCGCCGAATACGCCCGGTGCCCCGACGGATACTTCTACGGCGCGTCCGGGATGAAACTGTCCGTGAATGATTTAAGCCGAATCGGCTTGCTGCTCTGGGGTGGCGGAATGTTTGAAGGAAACAGGATTGTTTCGGAAGACTATGTGAAAAGGGCCACTTCCGTCCAGCAGATGAACCGGGAGGGCGGATACGGATACTTTTTCTGGAAATACAAAGACGGCTTCAGTATCAACGGCAAGTGGAAGCAAAAGTGCTATGTTCTTCCCAAACAAAATAGAATCATCACCTTTCTCAGTGATATTACCGATG
>JBJERF010000002.1:0-1943 GCA_051882115.1 Ruminococcus sp.
AGCTTGTGAAATCCTCTGCGGTATACACTCTGTCCAGATTCTTTGCATTGAAAAATCCATATGAAAATGCCATAAAATCACGCCCCTTTGAATGTTGGTGTTAAACTCCGACCATTCTGGTCAAAGCTTTCAATCATGCCGATCAGCTGTATTTTAGGCTGTATCAAGCCAAATCGTTTATGCTCCACTGTTACATAATCACCGACAAAGTAATCTTTGTTGTACTGATACTGGGTGGAAAATGCTGCGATTGTAGATTCCGATGCCGTCTGCGGAGAAACCATACTTTCTGCACCAGATTCTTTTAACAGTTCCAGATATTCTGCATCGCTGACCTCTTCCTCCTGTGCAGTGTTTCGCTCATCCACATACACTTCGTATCGGTCAAGGTAAGTAGGTTCTGTGCCGGAAAAGTAGGTTGTTCTTTTTCTTGCCACGCCCTCTCCACAACCGAAAATATATGCGAAATTCTTCTGAACGGAAGAATCCGCAGCATAAGAGAAAGACAGCAGATTATTATAAGAATCCGAGAAAACAATATGAGGATTAGTGTTTTGCTGAATACTTCTGTCCGTTCCCTCAAACAAATCGCATTTCAGCGTATTGCCGTCTATGCGGATATTAGCAGAGCCGCCAATGGTTTCACAGATGGTGTACAGCCATTCCATCAGATTATCGTAGCTGACCTGCAGTCTTGTTTTGCCCTGCCAGCAGTCACCGCTTACCGTTCCCATAGAAAGTCCCGGTATACTGCGAATACCTGCTGAGATCACATTCTGCGATAGCATGTTTCTGACAATGTTTTCGTAGGTGTTGTTCGCTGAAAAGGACGGATAAATAATTCTTCGCTCCAGCAGGCAGGTGAGAAATCTGCCCGAAACAGTAAGGTAATCACCATCCTCTGCATCGGTTTCAATTTTCACCGATTCGATGATTCCAAAGTGCTCACCATCATCATCTCTGCCAACAATTCTTCCCAGCTGAAAAGTCTCCACATTTTGCGTGCTGGCTGCAATGTACACTTCAAATGAACCGCACTGATAATATTCCACGTCCCACAGGAGAGAAGAAAAGCTGTCGCAGATTGCAACGAGGTCAACGGAAATCTGATTCTCTTTTGCTGTCAAGTTGTAAATTTCTATCTGCATATCACACCCCCAAGTAAGCATTTCTGTGCTTCAGTGTGACTTTCAGATTTTTCACACCACGCACTGCCTGAACATGAAATGTATTTTTGCCCTCACGAAGAGAAAGCCAAACAGAACCGGATACAAGTCGATTGATGATATTGCTGTCCACACCGTTACGGGTAAGGGTAACGGTTTTATTGCCTGTTTTGGTTGTAATCGTGATGACATCTCCTTTCAGGATTTCGCCTTTGATTTGCAGATATTCTCCGGTATCGGCATTGTAGAGAGTTGGAGTAACTGCCGCAATTTCCGGCACGGTTTCACTTGATGAAGCCTCTATCTGAATCGTGAATCCGGTTTCATCGCCGTCATTCTGTATGATGATGTTATCTGTGGTGCTGAAAACGCCCAGAGGAAAAGGAGCATCACTTTCCGGAAAAGGAAAATGAAATGCTCCAGTCACTTGGCTATAGTAGGCATAGACTGCAGAGGTACTGTACCAATATGGATCAGGACAGATAATGCTGATTTGTCCGCTTGTGAGGGCATCGAAGTTGCTGATTTCACAGGTTTCCACATAGCCCTCGGTGTAGACATCTATTCCGGCAGTCTTGTAGAAAACCTTGATATATCGTGATGGCTTGACCACACGATATAAAGTGTGTCGTCGTTGCTCCAGACCAGTTCCACGCATTGCAAAGCTGATGACGAGGTTTCGCTTTTCAATATAAGCATTGTTCAGATAGCTGCCGTCCATGCCTGCATAGGTGGAAGTGCTGATTGTTCCGGCTGGTGGATTCAAGCCGTCAATTT
>JBJERF010000003.1:0-8490 GCA_051882115.1 Ruminococcus sp.
TATTGCACGGGCACTGCTGAAGAAGCCGAAGATTCTGATTCTGGATGACTCCACCAGTGCGGTGGATACCCATACAGATGCCATGATCCGGAAAGCCTTCCGGACAGAGCTGCCGGACACCACCAAGCTGATCATTGCACAGCGCATCAGCTCCATTCAGGATACAGATTTCATCATTGTTCTGGATAACGGCATAGTTACCGGTGTGGGCACCCATGAAGAGCTGCTGGAAACCAACAGCATTTACCGTGAAATTTATGAAGCACAGCAGAAAGGAAGTGTTCCCCAATGAGCAGACCGATGATGAAAGGGCCGGGCAAAAACATGCCGCCAGTAGGGCCGCCGCCGAAAAATGCCATGCAGACCTTTAAACGGCTGCTGCGGTATCTGGGCAAATATCGTTTTCTGATGATCCCCGTTGTTCTCTGCATTCTCATCAGTGCCGTGGCAGGTGTAGCAGGCTCTCTGTTTCTGAAAACGCTGATTGATGATTACATCACGCCCATGCTGCTTTCGGGCAGTACGGATTTCCGTGCTCTGCTGCGTGCCATTGTGATGATGGCAGCGGTATTTGCAGGCGGTATTCTGGCAACGCTGGTGTATACCCGTCTCATGGTGATTGTGGCGCAGGGGATTCTGAAAAAGGTGCGGGATGATATGTTTTCCCACATGCAGACGCTGCCCATCCGGTATTTTGACCAGCATGCTGCGGGTGACATTATGAGTCTGTATACCAACGATACGGATACGCTGCGGCAGATGATTTCACAAAGTGTTCCCCAGTTCATTGCATCCATGGCAACCATTATTGCCGTATTGATTTCCATGCTGATGACCAGTATCTGGATGACCCTGTTTGTGCTACTCTTTGTAGGGTTCATGCTTCTGGTCACAAAATCCGTAGGCGGCAAAAGCGGGAAATACTTCATTGAGCAGCAAAAGGAGCTGGGCAATGTAAATGGTTATATTGAAGAAATGATGCATGGACAGAAGGTGGTGAAGGTTTTTTGCCGTGAGGAAAAAACCGCAGAAGAATTTGACCGCCGGAATGAGCAGCTGTTTGAAAGTGCTGCCAAGGCAAATACCTTTGCCAACATCATCGGACCCATCACCAACAATCTGGGGCATTTGCAGTATGTGCTGCTGGGTATTTTAGGAGGCGGTCTGGCAATTGCGGGCGTAGGGGGCATTACCCTTGGTTCTATAGCAGCCTTTTTGCAGCTGAGCAAGAGCTTTACGCAGCCCATCGGACAGATTGCGCAGCAGGCAAGCTCCATCGTCATGGCGATGGCAGGTGCAGAGCGTATTTTCCGCCTGCTGGATGAAGAACCGGAAACGGATGAGGGTTATGTAACACTGGTTCATGCAAAGGAAAATCCGGACGGCAGTGTGACGGAATGCACGGAGCGCACCGGCGTATGGGCGTGGAAGCATCCTCATAAAGACGGCACACTGACCTATACGAAGCTGACCGGAGATGTACGGCTGACAGAAGTGGATTTCGGCTATGTACCGGAAAAAACGGTGCTGCATGATATCACGATTTTTGCAGAGCCGGGGCAGAAAATCGCTTTTGTAGGGACAACGGGTGCCGGAAAAACAACCATTACGAATCTCATCAACCGTTTTTATGATATTGCAGACGGCAAGGTACGCTATGACGGCATCAATATCAATAAAATCAAAAAGGCAGATCTGCGCCGTTCTCTGGGCATCGTTTTACAGGATGTGCATCTGTTTACAGGTACGGTCATGGATAACATTCGTTACGGCAGACTGGATGCTACAGATGAAGAATGCATTGCCGCAGCGAAGCGTGCCAATGCCCATGCTTTTATTGAGCTGCTGCCGGATGGATATAATACCATACTTTCCGGAGACGGAGCCGGCTTATCGCAAGGACAGCGGCAGCTTTTATCCATTGCCCGTGCAGCGGTTGCCGATCCGCCGGTTATGATTCTGGACGAAGCGACTTCCTCTATTGATACCCGCACGGAGCGCATTGTACAGGCAGGCATGGATGCACTGATGCACGGACGAACGGTATTTGTCATTGCACACCGTCTGTCCACCATTCAGAATTCTGATGTAATCATGGTACTGGATCACGGACGGATTATCGAAAGAGGCAACCATGAAAAGCTCATGGCAGAAAAAGGCCGTTACTATCAGCTCTATACAGGCATCACACAGGTATAAAATTTTTTGCAAAAAGCGGCTGAGAAATCAAGGGGGCGAGAAGCCCCCTTTTTTCGTGATAAAATCATGAAAAAATCGAAAACCACTTGCAATCAGAGAGGAATTATAGTATAATAAATGTGTATATATATTATAAAACCGTGCGTCTGCGCACAGAAAACAGGAGGAATCGATTATGGCATCTTTTCTGGATAAATTCGCAAGCAAAGTCAATGACCTGGGCAATAAGGTTGTAGAAAAGACCACCAGTTCTACGGAAAATATCCGTCTGAACAATTCCATCAAGGATGAGGAACGTCAGATTGCCAACGATTATGAGGAAATCGGCAAGAAATACCGGAGCATGTTCGGCAGCAATCCGGCTCCGGAATTTGCCCAGCTGCTTGCCGATATTGAAAAGCGAGAGGTTCTGGTAGCTGAATACCGGAAGAAAATCCAGCAGAACCGGGGAAAAATCAACTGTCCAAACTGCGGAGCTGAAATGGAATATACCGCAGCCTTTTGCGCAAGCTGCGGTGCAAAGAATGCAGCCGCTGAAGAAGCTGCAAAGGCAAAGGCAGAAGCAGAAGCCAAGGCAGCTGCTGAGGCAAAGGCAAAGGCAGAAGCTCAGGCAGAGACTGCTGCGCCTGAAACAGCTGCCCTTGAAACAGAAGCAGCTGCACCTGCCGGAGAAAAGACCTGTTCTGCCTGCGGTGCAACCATTGCAGCGGATAATCTGTTCTGCACCAACTGCGGTGCACGTCAGGATGCATAATTCCACACCATCATAACCATGAATCAAAAGCAGCGCCGTTTTGCCGCAAAAGGCGAAACGGCGTTTTTTCAGAAAGGATTCCGTCCATATGAGCATATGTAAAAAGTGCGGCGCACAGCTCGCCGATGAAGCAAAAATCTGTCGGGAATGCGGAGCAGTACAGAGCGAATCCCAAAAGACCGAAGCAGCATCCGGCGGAGATTTTTTCTCCATGCCTTATCTGTCTGCATCACAGCCAAAGCCGGATACAGCTGCTGAAAAGAAAACGGAAACGGAAGAATCCCCTTCCGCAAAAGCCACAGCCGAATGTAAAAAGGAAAAACGCCCCATTGACCAGCTTACGGATCCCCGTGAACGTGCCTTTGCAAAACAGGATCGTCGCAACAAACTGATCCGAATCATTGTACTGGTCGTAATACTTGCCCTGCTCATCAGCGGCGGATTGTATCTGCTGCTGCGCAATTCGGGCTATCGCCGTACACTGGATCAGTATATAGACGGACGGACAAGCTCTGGGGGGTCCAAATATACAGCCATTGTACCCGAAACCTATCTGATACAAGCGGAAAAAGATTATGATATGGCACGGCCGGATATCCGTTCCACAGTGACCTCCTATCTGGCATATGTGGAATCACAGATTGAAGCAGACTACGGCAGCGGTGTGACATTTTCCTATCAGATTATTTCCGAAAACAGTACCGATGACGATGCTTCTACAGAGGCTCTGGAAGAAACCATTCTTTCTACATACGGAACAGATCTGTCTGTTACGGAAGTTGCCAATGTGAGCATCCGTCTGACGACGAAAGGTTCGGAAACACAGACAACTGAAACCAAGCGTATCACATTCTTTGAATGTGACGGCCGCTGGTGCTGTCTGGACGCAATGCAGGTCATTCAATTTGCCTGTGAGAATGCAGGCTATCAGCTTTGGTAAGGGGTTCAGAAAGGATATGATATTATGAGCAAAAGCACTGCATCGAAAAAGAAATCCAATGGGCTGCTCATGGGCGGAATCGCAGCCATTATTGCCGCAGCTGTCATGCTGGGCGGCGGCCTGTATTTTATCATCCGTGATGACAACTCAGATGCCCCCACCCCCGGCTCTGTTGTAGCAGTGGGAGAAGAGGATACAGCAACTGCCTGTCAGAACCTGCTTTCGTCTTATTATACAGCCATTATCAGCAAGGACGGTGCCGCCATGTATCAGCTGATGGCACCGCCGGAATACTGGGCTTACTATCAGGAAACCTATGATAAAACGGAAGCAGAAATCATTGCAACCTACAGGGATGCAGCCAGCAATACACTGGCTGAATGGGAAGCCGCCTGCGGCAGTCAGATCAAGGTTTCCTTTCATATTGAAGGCTCCTCCCAGCAGACGGATGCATTTCTGACGGAATGGAGCGACACCATGAATGAAATGATTGGCAGTGAATCCCTGCATGCAGAGGAGGCACTGACACTGGAAGTCACACAGACCGTTACAGGAAGTGCCGGTACAAAGGAAACCACTTTGCATCCCACACTGATTCAGGTCAATGGTCAGTGGTATATTCTGGATGAAGGCGCAAATACAGAAACTACAGCACAATGAGAAAGGAGACATCAGAATATGGCAGATTTCTCAGAAAAGACAAAGATAAAAACCAATTTATATCCGCCCGCCAACTGGATTCGTTTTATTGCAGTGATTTTTGGTGCATTGCTTTGCTATGGTGCTCTGCAAAAGCTGACCGCTGTAAATATGGCACTATCTCTGGATCACTGGGGCAACTTTATGACCGGCCTGCTGCTGATCGTGACACCTTTTGTGATGAACTATTTTCTGCCCAGTGTATTGCTGAGCACGGGCGTCTATACGGTCATTCATTTATTCCATTCGAATTTACAGAATTGGATGAATCTGGTGCTGTTTGTGCTGTTGACGGTGCTGCTGATGCAGCCCTATCCCAAGTGGCTGCGCACTGTGCTGAAGCTGGCCATTCTGGCAGTCATCGGTATCTGTCTGGCATGTGTCTGGGCGGATTTCTATCAGGGACTGGCGCATTTTATTGAATCAGGAAAACTTACAGACGAATATCTGAAAAATCGGCTGATGGTCTACCTGCCCAATGACTTTTCATTTTATATGGCAGTCCTTGCGCTGGCATTTTCCATCCGGCAGCATACGCTGCCAAAGGAGAAAAATCCAAAGACCCAGCACACCCATCGCCGGCATCAGAACGACAAAGATTTGTGGGGCTATTGAACCGGCCATAAAAAAACGGCAGATCCTGCATAGACAGGCATTTGCCGTTTTTTGCATAAAAGCTGCTGTTTTCCCGGTTTCTTTAAACTTATTTTAAGCTCTTTGTGCTATACTGAATCATGGAAAATTATCACACAAACCATATAAAGGAGGAATGGAAAATGAAAATTCTCGTTGTTGAAGATGAGGTTGCCCTTGCCGAAGCACTCACTGAAATCCTGCGCCGGAATCAATATAATGTAGATACCGTTTATAATGGGGATGACGGTCTTGCCTATGGACGCACGGGTTTGTATGACTGTATCATTCTGGACATCATGCTGCCCATTATGGATGGCCTTCAGGTGCTCCAGCATCTGCGCAAAAGCAAAATTTCCACACCGGTTATGCTGCTGACTGCAAAATCAGAGGTGGAAGACAAGATCAACGGACTGGACTGCGGAGCAGATGATTATCTCACAAAGCCTTTTTCCACCGGTGAGCTGCTTGCACGGATTCGTGCACTGACCCGGCGTACAGGCGAGGTGAATCTGGATGCATTTGATTATCACGGACTGTCGCTGAACAAACAGACCTATATGCTCTCCTATGGCGGTCATCACGTCAAGCTCAGCCTGAAGGAATATCAGATTATGGAAATTCTCCTGATGAATCCCAACCAGATTATTACTAAAGAACGATTTATTGAGAAAATCTGGGGATTTGAAAGCGATGTGGAATACAATAATATTGAGGTCTATATTTCGTTTCTGCGGAAGAAAATCCAATCCATTCAATCAAAGGCAACCATTCATACAGCCCGGGGCGTGGGCTACTATCTGGAGGAAAAAGCATGATTCAGCATGTACGGAGAAGTTTTATTGCCATTACCATGACCATGCTGACCTTGGTACTTCTTGTGCCGCTGTGTGCCCTGAATCTCATTACTTCCGCCTTGACCTATAATCAGACGCAGAAGCTTCTGGAGCAGATTGCCCAGACAGAGGTTTATATTCTGGATCCGCCGGAGCATGAATTTGATGAAAATAATCCAACAGAAGCACAGAATGTGGGCATTGGAAAACAGTTTCAGCATACCACAACCGTCACTACAACGGTTTGTGAAACAACGACTGTAACAACAACAACGACAACTGCCAACATTGCCTATGAATCCGCTGTGCAGCCAGCTGACGGAACCACCGCACCGGCACCGGAACAGCCAAAGGAGCAGACTCATCCGGAAACAAGGCGCACGGAAACCTTTCGAGCTTCTGAAAAAACACAGATTGTTACACAGCCGACTCCTGCTTTTACAAGACCGCCTGAGCCCGAAGAACCCAATTGGGAATCTCGTCCTGCTTATACAGAACCCTCCCCCATCTGGACCCGTCCGCCTTGGGAGGATTTTGAGGAGCAAAAACCGGACGATGATGATAACGATGATTACGATGAGCACCTGTATCCCAATGACAACGTGCCATGGAATAACTGGGGGGCAGTTCTGTCCCCCCTGTACAATCTCCATATGACGCATTTTCTCACACAATCGGTTCTTTCCAATGTACATTTACAGCAAAATACAGATACCGCAGAACAGACCATCTCCTATCAGAGCACCATAATAACAACCGAGCAAAGCCACATGATTGCAGAAAAAAAACTCAACATTGCACACCGGCGTCAGAAACCCCCTATGGATAACAGAAACAGCATTGATCATTTTGTAGTCTATCTGAATGAAACAGGCGCTGTTACAGAAGTACATGGTACGGATTTATATGACACGGCAAGCTGTGCAGAGCTGATTGCCTATGTAGACGATTCCAAACAATATGACGGCTACTGCGGTACACTGCAATTTGTAAAAAAAGATTATTCCAAAGGATCCGTTGTTGTATTTTCCGACCGGCAGTCCGATCGTACCATGCTGAAAAATCTTCTGTTCGTCAGTATCGGCGTTTTTGTGCTGATGGAGTTTATTGTATTTTTTCTGACGAAAGTCCTGACCAAACGTGCCATGCGGCCCATGCAGGTCTCTCTTGAAAAACAACAGCAATTTATCTCGGATGCTGGGCATGAGCTGAAAACGCCTCTGACCATTATTTCCGCCAACGCAGATATTCTGTCAGATGAAATCGGCGAAAACAAATGGCTGAGCTATATCAAAAGTCAGGCGGAGCGTATGCGGATTCTTGTACAGGAAATGATGGATCTGATGAAAATCAGCAGTACACAGCAGCAGCTTGCACAAAGCCATTTCAATATCAGTTCACTGGTGGAAAATGTAGCACTTCCCTTTGAATGTCAGGCATTTGAGCAGCAGAAAACATTCCATATTGAAATTCAACCCGGAATTGAGTTTTTCGGCAACACGGAACAAATTCGGCGTATGGTGGGCATTTTTATCGACAATGCCTTTAAATACAGCGATGCCAACGGAACCATTCAGGTTCAATTGAAAACAGAAAACGGCAAAAAGATACTCAAAATATACAACACAGGAATCGGCATTGAAAAGGGCGAAGAAGAAAAAATCTTCGAGCGTTTCTATCGAAGTGATTCTTCCCGTTCCCGTCAGACAGGCGGATACGGCTTAGGTCTTGCCATTGCAAAAAGCATTGCCGATCAGCATCATATCAAAATACAGGTGCTGACAGAACCGGGTCAGTGGATCAGCTTCAACCTGACACTTTAAAAGAAAAATTTTTTGTGCCGCTTTTTCTCAAAAAAGCGGTCAGAGCCTGAGACAGCATCTCAAATGGCTGCCTTTTTTGGCAGCCATAAAAAAATCCGCAGTGCATAGCATGATTGCTTTACGCTGCGGATTTTTTCATTTCTTATGCCTTTCGAATGACATCTTTAAACATATAACGCTGCAATGCTTCCGGAATCCGGATGCTGCCGTCCTCGTTCAGATTGTTTTCCAGAAATGCAATCAGCATTCTGGGCGGTGCAACGACTGTGTTATTCAATGTATGCGCAAAGTATTTGCTGCCATCCGCCCCCTTTACACGAATGCCCAGCCGTCTTGCCTGTGCATCGCCCAGATTGGAACAGCTGCCTACCTCAAAATACTTCTTCTGTCTCGGTGACCATGCTTCTACGTCAATACTCTTGACCTTCAGGTCAGCCAGATCACCAGAGCAGCATTCCAATGTACGTACCGGAATATCCAATGTACGGAAAAATTCAACGGTATACTGATACATCCGATGGAACCAGTCCATACTCTCCTCCGGCTTGCATACAACGATCATTTCCTGCTTTTCAAACTGATGAATCCGATATACGCCTCGCTCCT
>JBJERF010000004.1:0-8482 GCA_051882115.1 Ruminococcus sp.
GTTTCGCTATTTTCTCTGAAGTTCCAAAGCTCGACTATGACTCGAAATCAGTTTGACGGCAACGTCACATGGGTTCGAATCCCATCCTCTCCGCCAGAAAAAAGCCGAAAAACGCAGGCGTCGTTCCATAGATATATTTTGTTTACTATGGGGCATATCGCCGGTACGGTTCAGACGGCAGGGAAATCCGGCAGGCTGAAAGAACAGCCTGCCGGATTTCTGCATCATTTATCTGTAGGCGTTGAAGAAATGAGTTTGGCTATATCCAACTGCCGTCTTTCATTTGAAGCACCTTGTCTGCCTGTTCCGCAACGGCGGGATCGTGAGTGACGATGACAACAGTGCAGCCGTCATTATGAGCAAGACTGCGGAGAATCTCAACGATGTTCCGGGTATTGGTGGAATCCAGGTTGCCAGTAGGCTCGTCGGCAAGAATGATTTTGCAGCCCTGGGCCAGCGCCCGGGCAATTGCTACACGCTGCTGTTCGCCGCCGGAAAGCTGACCGGGCATCCGCTTGTCGTAGGCTGCGGGCAGCTCCACACGCTCCCGGACTTCCCGGGCCAGAGCAGCGGACTTCTTCTTGGGTATTTTCTTCAAATCGAGGGGATATTGGATGTTTTCCTGCACGGTAAGCAGTGGGAACAGATTATAATTCTGATAGATCACAGATACCGCATCCCGGCGCATTTGATTTCTGTCCCATTCTTTGGTGGACTTGCCGTCCACGATGATCTCACCCTCGGTGGGTAGGTCAAGGCCGGCCATAAGTGACAGCAGCGTTGTTTTGCCGGAACCGGATTTTCCGATGATGGCATAGCACTTGCACGGCTCAAAATCATAGGATACCCCATCCACCGCCTTGACGGTCCGGTATTTGCCTTTATAGCAATAGGATACATTTTTCAGAGAAATACCCATATCATTCATCCTCCTTCATGGTTGTCAGCAGATTCTTTTGCAGGAAGATCAAGAGAGCGGCAGTCAGTCCCGCAAAGTAGACGAATACAAACAGCACAAGCCAATTTATTGGTTTCCACATGAAGTAAGCACCGCCTGCAAGCGTTCCGAGAACAACATATACCATCTGCTCGAAAACAAAGCTGCCGTAGATTTGATGATTTGATGTGCCCACGGAGCGCATGATAATGATTTCCCGTTTACGGCTTCGAATCATCAGGAATCCAACCAAAGCGCCTGCGCCGGTGGACATGACAAAAACCAGCACAACCGCAATACGGTTGACAGCCATGCTGTTGTTTAGGTTTGTTTTCGCCTGCACGAGCTGGGAATCGTTAATATCCAGCGCCAAGTAGTACCCGTTACTTTCTGCCATACCTGCTGCATTGGGGTCCGGCTCTGCAAACCAATTTGCAGAGATTTTCCGCAGTGCTTCCACATTCTGATTGTCGCACAAAACAGCACTCAGAGACTCCGCTGTTTCAAGTCCTCCCATGCTCCGCAATATCATCACATATGCGTCCCAAGGGCAGTAGATGGTAGCTGCGCTCTTGCCTTGATAGGTCCCAACAATTTTTACCTCACCTGAATAGTCTGTTTCATATCCATACCCGGCACTGATCTCCAAGTTCAGTATTTCGCCTGGCATTTCCCATTCCTGCAGTTTATTCGCCAATTCCTGAGGGATGATACAGACCATATCATTTCCGGCAAAGATGCTTTCATTCCCTTCTGCGTTCCAGAAAACCGTGCATCCATTTTCTGTCCATAGCTTACTATCCGCCTGCATGGAGGTGATCCCTGTCAGGGTATATTCATCGCCATACCAAACGAAATCCGTTGAGCCTGTGATCTGCACGTTCTCAACCATCTCTGCTAAGTCATCGGGCAGTCTTTCGGCATCCCCTGTAAACAGCGAAATCATATCCGCAGAAATACTCAAATGATCGGATTGATCACCTGCAAGGTTTGTGACGGTACAGCGCACCTCTATGGTATTACAGATGTCATTGTAATGCTCATGTGCGTTGTCCTTTCCGCGGTACAGGCTACAGAGCGTCATCGCTATGATTGCTATAAACAGCAGAACCGCAACCGCAATCAGCGGTCTTTTCCTAACCCGAATCCATGCAAGCCGCATGATGCCGTCACCTCCTTTACTTGTGCTTCATTACGCTGCTATTGCTGGTCATAGGGATTGATATAACAAGAACAACCATCGACGCTAAAAGCGAATGCATAATACAAAGAACAGGCGCAGCAAAGAGCATATTGGCCTCCAAGGGCACTTGAACATTCAGTGATGCCATCAAGTTTTCTGTTACCTGTTCCCACAGAAGCGCACCTGCAAACCCACCAATCATTGCGCCGGTAAACAGTATCCCGGCAGAAGAAGCGATAACATGGCGCACACGTTTTCCTCTGGATGCGCCAAGGGAACACATGGCTGAAAGGGTTTTGCCTTGCTGGGCCGGGAATAGGATCACAAACAGGAGCATCAGCACGGCATATGCTGCAACACCCACATTAAGGGCTTTGACAGATACTCCCTCATAAGCTGACAATGCGGAAACAATTTCCGCATACCCGGAGTCATAGCACACAAACAGTCCGGGATACCCTGCCTCTTCCATTAGAGCCTGAAATTCTGCCATCTTGCCGTTCCGGATAACAAGGGTAGAATAGATGCCATCGGTATATGGAAGCATTTCCTCGCTGACGGAGTTTTTGGGAACAAAAATGGTATTGGGGGTAAATCCATAGGGATCATTTTGATTCTGCCACGCATTTTCCTGACGGTACAGCCCCACGATGGTGTAGTATTCAACTTCCGAGGTCAATCCCATGGCGCCTGAAAATACGGCAGCGCTGGGGAAAGCTGTGCTATTCATCATTTCTGTCCGCTGGATTTTGATGTTTGGATCATAAGCATAAGATTGAAACCGGATGGCATCCCCAACCTGCAAATCATTGGAAGTTGCAAGGGACTCAGAAAGAATACAGACCTTCTCACCGTTCAGCAGCTCGGATTCAGAAAAATCACGTCCCACAACGATCCGTGCCTGATCTCTGGAAAAGGATGCCTGATATCCCAGCTTTTCCACCGCAAGGACAGGAAAACCATGATTGCTGATCTGCATTTCATCCAGAGCTTTCCTCCACAGATCCCCCTCTTTGGAGGACAAAAAATCCTCCGTTGCACCATCCAACGCAGTGATGGTCGGAATCTGATAATCTGAAATATATGCCTCGGCGGAAACGGAGGTCATGTGGTAACCATCAGAATCCAAATAATAAAAAGGTCTTTTGTCGTCAATGGAGGCAAATCCGATAAAAGCGCCAGTTTCGTCCTCAATCTTCGTGTTCCACGGAAGCGCACTTTCATCGCAAACGGTCAGCGTGCAGTCAATCTGCGCCATCATCGAATCAAAATCAAATCCAACTGCGTCTAAGCTCAACCTTCCGAACAGCTCCTGATATGCTTCCGGATTGTTCATAATCTTATTCTGCAATTCTGTTCCGCCCATGTCGGAGTAATCCATTCCGTAAACCAAATACCGCTGTCCTGTCCGTAATTGCAGCGCTTCAAAATCTTCTTCGCTGTATACACTGATCGTAAGCAGAATTGTTTTCCCAACAGGGGAGCAAAAGCCCTGTTCCAGCCCGAGGACACTCTCAACTTCTCCAAGGCAGAGGATAGAAATATAGTTGAGCAGTTCTTGTTCCTGCTCACCTGAAATAAATGTGCTGACATCCCGGTTGACTACCGTTCCGATTCGCGTAAGGGACACTTCCAGCATGGCGCAGCGGTATGGATTACCAACATTGTAATCACCCATACGGTTGCCGTCTTCGTACCGGGAGAAATTGTCAATGGTGAGTTCCAGGATGTAGGCGGAAATCAACCCGGTGGAAGATTCTGCCTTTACAAGCTCCGTTCTTGTATGAATAAGCTCGTCAATCCAACCCCGGATCTCATCAGGCAGACTCGATAGATGTACACGATTTCCCGATTCAGTTTCCTGCCAAAAGTATGTATCCGAGAGAAGTGCAACAGTGCTGTACCGGTCATCCATATTGGATCTTGTTAATTCCGTCGCAGAATACTGCCCAACGCAGACAACCAGAATCGCCACAGCCAGGGCGATAATGATAACGCCCGAAGCGGTCTTTAGTGGCTGCCGCACCATCTGCTTTACAGTTATCATTCGGAATCACTCCTTTGGTTTTGTTTCCGAAATTATACTGTGTGTATAATCCATTGTCTACCGTTTGAGCGCAACTGGGGCATTTACTTCGTAAAGACGGCAAACGGGCAGCGCGAGCTGCCCGTATAATCTAATACGGTTCCATTTCAGCCGCGAAACGGAACCAACCCTCATCATAGCCAAATGCGTATTCTGCACCCAGTTTGTCTAAAACATAGGTAACGCTGAGTAATCCGAAGCCGTGGCTGAGAGAATTCTGCTTGGTTGTGGGTGCCTTTCCTTCCACAATCTCCACCGGCTCAGATGTGTTTCTGATGGATATGTACAAGCCATCCTCATAGAGGATGCTGCAAAATATCTCCCGGCAGCCGTTAACCCGACGGCATGCTTCAATCGCATTGTCCAGCAGATTGGTCAGCACCACCACAAGGGAATCCGTTGGGATCGTCAGTGCTGACAGGTCGTTGACCTGTATCTGCATTTTGATCTCATTCTCCCGGGCGGTTTGGTACTTCTGATTGAGGATCACATCGATAACAGGGTGGTTGGAGCTGACACTCATAACATGGATGGAACGGTTCTTTTTCAAACGGTCAAGGTAATCCCGGGCGGCATCCACTTCGTTACGCTCCAGCAGGTCTCTAAGAACCTGCATATGGTGTTCAAATTCATGGGCGCTCTTTCGCTGCAGCCTGAAGTTTGCCTCTAAAGCGCTCATGCTCTCCTGCTGCATTTCCATGTGCTGCCGCAGAAGCATGGATTCCGTATCCTCCCGGATACGGCTCGCAGGTTTTCTATATCGCCGAAGCGCCCACGCACAGCCCAACGGCAGCAGTTTTCCAAGAGTTACAGCCCAATCGAATTCAGTCAACTGCAAAATCATTCCGTCGATGCAAACCGGGATCAGAAAGGCAAACGCCAGCAGACAAATCCCACGTCCGCCGGGTTCGCCAAAGATGTACAACATCATCAGAACCGCCATAAGCAAATACATCAGGTAGCCATATATGCCATCAATATCAAAGAATCCATAAACGGCGGTGAGAAGTACAGCAAACACAAGAAACCAAAAAGTATCCGCCTTTTTGCATTTTGAGGCCAGGAAAGCGGACAGAAACAGATAGACAAACCCAATTTGCAGCGCAGCCCATAGAGGAATCAATCCATAACGCATTATTTCAAACCCTTCCAAAGAAGATATTTCTGTTTCTGCCGGGAGTAGTTCTTGTCACTTACCGCCACGGTTGTCCCATCCGCAAGCACGCACTCCCTGCTGCGGAATTTACGGATATGGCGCATGTTTACAAGGAAGCTTTTGTGGACGCGCAGGAATCCGTGGGACTCCAACCGGCTTTCCAAGCTGGTCAATGTTGCGCCAAGCATATATCGCTCCCCGGCGTGAATACTGACGCTATGATCCAAGACCTCAAGATAGGTGATTTGCTCCAGAGGAATATCCACGATTCTGTCCATATCCCACAGCCGCATATATTCCTGTTCACCTGCAAGCTGCTCCATTGCCTGCATGAAATATCGTTCAAGAACATCGCCCATATCCCGTTTCAGAATGTATCGGAAAGCCTGAACTTCATAACCAACCGGAGCATAGTCTATGAAATTGGTAACGAAGAAAATCAATGCCTTGCAGTTCACTTCCCGGAGCTTCCTGGCTATGTCGATACCGTTGCAAGCTTCATCCTCAAAATCAATATCCAGAAATGCCATATTGCAGGAAGCAAGCTGATCGGGCGCAATACCTGCAATGCTTGTGAATACGGAAACCTCGGCATTCAAACTCAGCTTTGCACAGCAACGTAGAATTTCGTTATTAAGTTCTTTCAAAAAGGCAGAATCATCATCACAAAGAATAATGTTTATTTGCTTCTGTCCAACTGCTGACCTGTGAATCTCCCATCCCGTCATTGTAACGCCTCCAACTCCGTAAATTCTCCGTAGTAAAGACGTATTATAGCATATCTCCGCTCAAAAGCCAATTGCGCATACCCAACTTATCTTGTATAGTTATTGAAGTGTCACCTATGATTGACGCTTCAACACTATGAAACATATAATACCGGATTGAAATTTGACAAAGCACATGATACAATACATCATGGCCTTATGTATCCATGCGCTATTGATGCGAGAAAGAATATGAAGTTTACAAAAGTATATCCCTTTGTCGGTTAAATGTTAACCAACAAGATAACCCTTATCAGCCTAAGATAAAAGTGAGGTATTGTGGGTGGCGAAGAAGAAAAGAAATAAGTATAATAATGTAATTATCGCAGCGGTGTTGATTGTCTGCGCTGTTATTGCCCGCGTTTTGGGAATGAACACCCCTTATCCGGTGCAGTTTGGACTGATACGCACCATGATCTATATAGGTTTGTATATCGGATGGGGGATTTCCGTCAGCAAACGGGTCATACAGGCGCAGGTACGCCGTTATCTTGTTTCCGTTTCAGGCTTAATGGTTTTCTGGTTTATCATTCGTTCGATGAAATACTACTTCATATCCGATGTCGGAACAGCGCGGCAGCTATGGTATTGGTACTACTTACCAATGCTGTTCATTCCGCTGTTTTCTTTGTTCGCGGCCATCTCGCTCGGCGAATCTAAGGACTTCAAGCTATCGAAAAAGACGTTGATGTTATATATTCCTACGGTGCTCTGCCTGTTGCTGGTGCTTACGAACGATTTTCATCAGCTTGTCTTTTCCTTCCCTGCCGACGAGGTATGGACTGACAAAAGCTATGAATATGCATTAGGATGTTATATCGTGGTCGGGTGGGAGATTATTTGCGCGATGGCGGCGTTTATTATAATGTTATTCAAATGTCGGCTTGCGCAAAGGGGGGAATATCTGCCGTTCCTGCTGCTGACATGCTCTGTAATATATGCCTTAATTTATTCAAGCGGCGTGGAATGGATGCAGCTTATCGGCGGAGACATCACTGCAGCGCTGTGCCTGCTGTTTACCGGAATATTGGAAAGCTGTATTCATTGTGGGCTGATCCAGACCAATACCGGTTATAAATCGCTGTTTGAAGCCGGATCCATAGGGGCACAGATCGTTGATGCGGACTATAACACTCGTTATGCCTCTTCAAACGCACCGGAGCTGACGGCGGATATGATGCGGGCGGCGGAGAGGGACACGGTAATGCCGGATAAAAACACCCTGCTCAGGAGCAGCAAGATCAATGGCGGTCATGTTTTGTGGCAGGAAGATATTACAGACATTACCGCTCTGCTGGAACGGTTGGAGGAAAACAAGAAAACTATTGCGGAAAGCAATTACCTGGAGAAGGAAAACTATAAAACTAAGGTAAAGATCAACACAGTTCGGGAAAAGAACAGGCTGTATGACCGGCTGCAGGCACAAACTGCGCATCAGATCGAGCTGCTGGATCGATTGCTGACGCAATATGAAGAGGAAACCGATCCGGAAATTCGCCGCAGCTTGCTTGCAAAAGCGGCGGTGATCGGTGCATATGTAAAACGGCGCGGTAATTTGTTGTTTATCGGTGAAAAATCCGATGTGACGGATACAGCCGAGCTTTCAGCTTGTCTTGATGAATCCTTTGTCAATTTGGAGCTTATGGGTGTGGAGTGTGCCATTGACATTCCGGATAAAAACAAAATTTACATCCAAGATGCAATCCGTGTATATGACTTTTTTGAAACAGTGACGGAAGCCGCGATGGATGACATTCGCTTTGTCTGGCTGAAAGCTCGCAGTCTTGCGGATGCTGTAATCTTTCATCTGCAAGCAGAAAGCAAAACCGAATTATCGGCGCTTTCCTGTCTTGCCGACACCTGTACTTGCGAGGACGGCGTATGGCGCTTTTCTCTCCGTATCGGAAAGGCGGGTGAACCGGCATGAGGACTTTTTATCTTTCTTCCACGGCGGCACAATCAATACTGCTGGCTGCTTTGTTCCTTACCCTGATTTTATCCCTTTTTCTGCTGATAGTCTCTTTCACCGGGTATCGTGATAAACGGAATAGATATATGAATATGCCCATATTTCTGTTCTTATTTATCTTATTATCAGAATTAACCGATGCTTTTTCACGGATGAACGAAGGAATTGAGTACAAGACATGGCTTCCTCTCCCTTTGTGGCTGCTTTGGTGCATCGTGGCTGCCGCAGATTTTCTGCTTATATGGGAAATCGTGCGGCTGCGCAGGCTCAAGAGGCAAGAGCTCAGCCGCGATTCGGTCAAACAAGCTATGGATTTGCTGCCAAGCGGAATATGCTATTTCACACCTTCCGGGAGCGTTAAGCTGTGCAATATGCAAATGCATA
>JBJERF010000005.1:0-1925 GCA_051882115.1 Ruminococcus sp.
TTGTATACGGGTTAAAGGCTTCCACGTATTCCCATCCGAATTTTTCGTAAAAGTTCTCAAGGTGGGTGTACAGATAAAGCTCCTTCACATGAAGCTGTTTTGCCTTTTCCGGCACGGATTCAAGCAGTTTTCTGGCGATGCCCTTCCCGCGAAAGGCCTTGTCAACATAAACGTCGGTCAGCCACGGATACAAATCTGTTCGGGATTTACAGTCGCTCATAAGAATCTGATACATACCCGCAGGAACCCCGTCGGCAAGCGCCAGAAATGTCTGAGGGATTCTGTCTGTCAACGTCGAATGCCGGCAGAAGGAATGGATTTCCTCCCAAGGATATCCTTCCGCCTCGCCCCACCAGCGATATATCCAGTCCGATATCAGATGAATATAATCGGCATGCTCTCCGGTAACCTTGATGATTTCCAATTTCATAAAGCATTTCTCCCTCTTTGTCGGCGGTTGATCATCCACACAAAACCGGTATCGGCTGCTTCAGCAAACGTAATGCCCAGCCAGAGAAACTGTTCGCCCAGAATTGCAGGCACAGCAAATATTAGGAGGGTATTCAGGATAAAGCTCCGAAGCACAGCGATGCGCATAGCCAATGCCGTCTGCTTGACTGAAAGATAATATGTTGTATAAACAATATTGATTGCTGAAAACGGGAAACTGATCCCATAGACCAGGATACAGCTGTATGCAAGACGAACCATCTCCGGATCCGGATTGAAAATCCGGATGATTGGCTTTCCCAGAACAGCCATGACGAGATAAACAACCACGGACAAAGCGATATTAAGTGTGAGTCCCTGTCGAAGGTATTTGCGTTCCTGCTCCAGCTTACCCTCTCCCCGGCTCAAGCTGAGCAGGGGCTGCAGCCCCTGAGCAAGACCCATGAATACCGCCAGAATAATGACCAGAAGATAAGCGACAACAGAAAATGCAGCCATGCCGATTTCGCCCAAAAACCGAATGACAAGCTGATTGTAACAAAATGTTGTAATCGGGGAGTTCATCTGGGTAATGTATTCAGGCAGCCCAGTGTGAAGTATCCCCAATACTTCTTTACGACCGAACCCGGAAAGTGAGAAATGCAGCTTTCCCTTTTTCATCACAAAATGCATGGAAAGAATCAAGCAGGCCAGCACCTGACCAAGTCCTGAAGCGATAGCTGCTCCCCGGATTCCCATGCCCATGGGAAAAATCAGCAGCCAATCCAGAAAAATGTTGCTGACAGCACCAACGATCATTCCCCAGAAGGCCAATTGGGGATTTCCATCATTGCGAACAAACGCGGAAAGCATCATCGCCCCGCAGAAAAACACGCTGAACACCACATAGTATTTCAAATAGACCGCAGTATCCTGAAGAAGCATTTCGTTCGCACCCAGTATTCTGGCAATGGGCTCGGAAAACAGGATGCTGATTAAGCTCATCAGCGCAGAAAACACCAGAACAAGGAGAACGCTTGCGTTGAAGAGGCGATTTCCTCTTTCATATTCTCCGCGGCCAAAGGAGATCGCAGTCAAGGAAGCTCCGCCCATCGTGATCATCATCGTGATTGCCGTCAGCAGGGAAATAAACGGCACAGCAATATTCACAGCTGCAAGACCGTTTGTCCCCACACCTCTGCCGACAAAAATTCCATCCACAACAAAGTAAAGTCCAGATACCAGCATGGAGCCGATGGATGGAAGGACAAATTGTAAGAAACGGCGATTCTTCTCCACGACTATCCAATTCCTTTCATCAAAGTTGCTTGCCCATCCTCGTCTGCCGGTGTGCATGAATGATGATGTCTCTCAATAAAATCTTTATCTATGCCCGTGGGGACGAGCCACTTGTTTTGAAACGACCTATTAAAGAAAACGATTCACCGCAGCATCAAGAGCCTCAAATCCCGGATCACCCTGGAAAACCTGCAATA
>JBJERF010000006.1:0-1914 GCA_051882115.1 Ruminococcus sp.
ATGGCGATGCCAGCGCCAGCCATGAGCTGCTTCACGCCCTGGCTTTTGGCACCGGATTGCGATAGGTAATCCTTTGAGATAATCTCCGGATTTTCCCCCGCTTAGCACCGTGCATGCAGCTTTCACCGCACACGGCGCCCCATCGAGAATGAACAGGGCATGTTTATCTACACAACTTACACACTTCGTTACAGCATAAGAATGATTATCCGATTACCGGCACACCGGCCAGCTCTCGAAAATGATTGAGCTTTTTCATTTGCTTTTGATTCAGTTGAAGTACAGTCAGATACCATTTTACGGTTTCTTCCTGGGTGGCGTGGATCAAAATATGCACTTCTTCGGTTACAAGGACGAGATTTTTGTAGTTGTCTCTTCCGCCGTCTTTCAACGGCAGTTTGTGGTGACAATGCACATTATGGGGAAGAAGCCCTTCTCCTGTCACTGCGCACCGCCCATATTGGGCTGCAAACAGTGAAATGCGATTGTCCGCATACTCAATCGTCTTTCCCAGCACAGGATTGCGCATCATCCAGATCATCGTGCTTGTATTGAAGCCCAGATTTTTGTGGATTTCTGCCCGCCCTTCCGGCGTGTACCGGTTGACAGTTTTCTTCTTGTGCTGTGCGTCCTTTGTCTGGACATATCCCACAGGGATCAGGGGATGTCCATTCAAAAACCGAAGCTGCTTACTCTTTCCATACCGCTCCTGGATATACCCGCTTTTCAGTTTCCCACTTTTGGTCAGGCCGGGTAGTCTGTTCTCCATTTTCTTCTTTAGTCCCCACGCAATCGTTGAGAAATCCTCGCTGACCTTTGTGGCAACTCTGTAGTAGTTGTGGAGGCCATAGACCACGGAATTGTATTTTTGAATGGCAGAGTATTGCGCATTTTCGCTCCCCGCCCTCTGAATTTCCGTAATCGCAGCGGCAATTTCCTTCCTTGCGTTGCTTGCGGCCTTATCACACATGTGCGAACAGACAATGTATTTACTCCCTTTGGGGACAACCTTGAGCTTGAAACCCAGAAATTCCGAATACCGCTGTTTCAGGTTGATGACCTTGGATTTCTCGGGACTGATGTCCAGTCCCAATCGGTCTTTCAGCCATCGTGTAACCGCTTCATATGCTCTGATTGCGTCCTGCCTGTTACGGCAGAAGATCTTGAAATCATCAGCATATCTAACGATGTACATTTCTTTCAGGCTGCTGCTCCGTAAAGCACGGTAGATGTGACTTTTTATTGCCGTACCATTGGCATTATTACGGATTTTGTACGCATGATGCGTCGGCATATTCTCCCATTGGGAGGACACCCACCAGTCAAGTTCATTGAGAACAATGTTTGACAGCAGCGGAGATAGAATGCCTCCTTGAGGAGTCCCTTTGGACGGATAGATTTGTTTTCCGTCGGGAAGCACGACCGGTGCTTTCAGCATCTGCCTGATGATACACAGCAGTTTCTTGTCCCGGATTCCCATGTTCCACATCTGCTTGATTAGCTTACTGTGGTTTACATTGTCAAAGAACCCCTGAATATCAATGTCAACAGCATAGTATAAATGCTGCACCTGCATGAGCCGGCAGCATTCTGCAATTGCGGTTTCTGTGGAGCGGTTCGGGCGAAATCCGTTGGAATGTTCGCTGAATTTCGCTTCACAGATTGGTTCCAGCACTTGCAGAATACATTGCTGGACAATGCGGTCAACGATTGTGGGGATGCCCAGGGGTCTTGTTTTCCCATTGGGTTTGGGGATTTCTACCCGCCTGACCGGGCGGGGGTTGTACCAACTGAATTGCTTCTGAATTAAGCGGACAAACTCCTCCTCACTGAGTGAGGCAAGGTTTTTCATTGTCCGCTTATCCACCCCCGGAGTGTGACTGCCTTTATTCCCTTTGATGGTTCTATAGGCCA
>JBJERF010000007.1:0-35031 GCA_051882115.1 Ruminococcus sp.
GAGTTCCCGAGTGGCCAAAGGGGGCAGACTGTAAATCTGTTGCTTCTAGCTTCGATGGTTCGAATCCGTCCTCCCCCACCAATCAGAAACAGGTAAAACCGTTTGGTTTTACCTGTTTTTTGCATATACCAGCGGCAAATAGCTGCAAGGATCCGTATTCCCACAATAAAATGTGCGAAAAAGAGGTTTGATTTATGATTAGAGAAGATTTGAGAAATATTGCGATTATTGCTCACGTTGACCACGGCAAGACAACCCTTGTTGACGAGATGCTCAAGCAGGGCGGCGTATTCCGTGAAAATCAGGCAGTTGCAGAACGTGTCATGGATTCCAATGACCTGGAACGTGAACGGGGTATTACCATTCTTGCAAAGAATACATCCGTGAAATACGGAGATACCAAAATCAATATCATTGATACACCCGGACATGCTGACTTCGGCGGCGAGGTGGAACGTGTATTGAGTATGGTGGACGGTGCCCTCCTGCTGGTGGATGCTGCCGAAGGCCCTATGCCCCAGACACGCTTCGTGCTCCAGAAAGCACTGGAAATGAATCTGAAAATTATTGTTGTGGTCAATAAGATTGACCGCCCCGATGCCCGTTTGGATGAAATCGGCGATGAAGTGCTGGAATTGCTCATGGATCTGGACGCAAGCGAGGAACAGCTGGAAAATACACCGTTCCTGTATTGCTCCGGAAGAGCCGGTACCGCCTGCACCGATCCCTTCGGTCAGGGCGAAAACCTCAAGCCCCTGTTCGATACCATTATCCGCTATATCAATCCGCCGGAGGGCGAGCCGGAAGAGCCCCTTCAGATGCTCATTTCCTCCATCGATTATAACGAGTATGTGGGCAGAATCGCCGTGGGCAGAATCGCCAGAGGTACCATTCATGTGAATCAGCCCATTGTCATCGGCAATTACCATGCACCGGAGGATACCCGTAAAAATAAAGTCGTTTCTCTGCTCCAGATTCAGGGGCTTCAGAGAGTGCCCGCAGAAGAGGCAACCGTAGGCGATATTGTATGGATCAGCGGTATTGAGAATATCTCCATCGGCGATACGGTCTGTGCCCCCGATTGCTTCGAACCCCTGCCCTTTACCAAAATCAGTGAACCTACTGTGGAAATGACGTTCTCCGTCAATGACAGCCCCTTTGCAGGGAAGGAAGGTAAATTCGTCACCTCCCGACAGCTCCGTGAACGCCTGATGCGTGAATTGCTCCGGGATGTCTCTCTGCGTGTGACGGAAACCGATTCTACCGATGCGTTCCGTGTGGCTGGTCGAGGAGAAATGCATCTGTCCATTCTCATTGAAAATATGCGCCGTGAAGGATATGAGCTGGGCGTTTCCACCCCCAGAGTTCTGTATCAGGAAATCGACGGCAAGCTTCATGAGCCGATTGAAGAAGTGATTATTGATGTTCCGGAAGAATGCGTCGGCTCTGTTATGGAAAAACTCGGAACAAGAAAGGCTGAGATGCAGGATATGCATCCGCAGGGCAGCCGCACAAGAATTACGTTCCTGATTCCGTCCAGAGGTCTGTTCGGCTATAAGAGCGAATTTCTCACCGATACAAAGGGTGAGGGCATTATGAACAGCATCTTCTACGGATATCAGCCGTATAAGGGCGACATCCCCCGCAGAAATACAGGCTCCCTCGTTTCCTTTGAAACCGGTGAGGCAGTGACCTATGGCCTGTATAATGCACAGGAACGGGGTGCGCTGTTTATCGGTGCCGGTGTCCCCGTTTATGAGGGCATGGTTGTGGGTGCCTCCCCCAAAACTGAGGATCTGGTAGTAAACGTATGTAAGAGAAAACATCTGACCAACACCCGTGCAAGCGGCAGTGATGATGCACTGCGTCTGGTTCCCCCCAGAAATATGAGTCTGGAGGATTGCCTCGAATTTCTGGCAGATGACGAATTACTTGAGGTTACGCCTAAATCGCTGCGTATCCGCAAGCAGATTCTGAGCAATCAGCTGCGTGCAAAGCAGAGAGGCAAGCTCAGTAAGTAATTTTGAGAGCCTGTTTCACATCTTTTCGCACACATCTTTTCGGTGGATTTTGCTGCTTTCTGCGTGAAAAATTCTTGCCAGGCGACAGCCTGCCTGCGAATTTTTGCCTTGAAACCAGCGAAAATCCCCTCGAAAATCTGCGCACATCAAGATATGAAACAGGCTCTGAAAAATCACAAACAACAAAATTGGATGAAAGGAAGTTTTTATGATGCGTAATTTTACAAAGAAACAGCTGTGGGCTGCTATTCTGACAGCAGCTGCTCTGCTGGCTATGACGGGCTGTTCCGAAAACAGCGGCGATACCGATACCACACAGTATACGGAAGCAACCATCGGCGTTGTGGATACAACGGAGGAATTTACCTCAAACAGCGATTATCTGTATATTAAAAATGAGGACGGCAGCATTTCTATCAGCGGCTATACGGGCAGCGATGCGGTGGTAGAGGTTCCCTCTACGGTGGACGGCTTTGTGGTCACTGCCATTGCTGACCATGCCTTTGAAGCCAACTGGGATCTGACAGAGGTGATTCTGCCGGCTGGTATTACTATCATCGGAGAAAGTGCATTTATGGACTGCGGCAGCCTGCAATCTGTGACCATTCCCGATACAGTCGGCACCATCCGCCGGGCTGCTTTTGCAGGCTGCACGGCACTGGATCAGGTAACCGTTCCTGCAAGTGTGAATACCATTCTGGAAGAAGCCTTCAGCGGCTGCGGAAGCCTCAAGACGCTCACCATTGCAAGCAGCACCGTAGCGTATGAAAGCTGGGGTCTGGATGCAGAAATTATGCCGGAACTGGTCATTACCTGTCCGGATGGCTCTGCTATTGCAAAGTGGGCTTCCGAAAACGGATTTGAGACAGCTCCGCTGTCCTGATGAAAGGATTGTGAATGATGAGCAACTGGAAGCGTTTTGTTTTGATTCTGACGGCTGCTGTGATGACACTCCCCCTGTATTGCTGCGGCGAAAAGGAAGAGACATCTGGCTCTTCGGTTTCTGATTCCGATGAAAACACATCTTCTCAAGAAAGCAATTCCGATGGGGAAAGCAGCGAATCAGCTGCGGAAATTACAGCTGCTACGGAACAGGCTCCCATTCCTCAGGAATATGACGGCTCTGAAGTGGATGATGCCTGTGCAAAGGCCATTTCGGATTACTTTACCGCCATTATGAATCAGGATTATGAGGCATATAAAGCCACTCTGGATCCCTATTATTTTCAGGTTTACAGTGACTGGCTGGATGGAAACTTCGGCTATGGCATGGAAATCTCCTTTGAAACCATGCATCAGAATCTGATGGATCAGGCCGGTGCACAAAATGTGACCATTCAAAAGGTGACGCTGCATCCCGCAGAGCCGGCTGACGGTGAGACAGATATTCAGGAAGCCATTGATGACTATCTGGCGGATTATGACAGTATCATCGGAGCGGGCTTTTCCGAAGAACTGAAAAAACAATGCGATGAATTGGTGGATATCCAGTTTACATTGACCGCTGACTGCGACGGTACAGAAAAGGAAATTATGACCAATATGGAATTGCTCATGACGGTGACGGATGGCGTTTATCGCATTCTGGGCTGATTTTCACGGAAAATTGTACGCCGAAATACAGCTTTGCGGCCGAATTGTCCGTTTTGTGAGGAATTTTGACCGTTTCCTTGACAATATCCGGAAAAAGGCGTATAATGAATTTTGTGAAAGAATATAGATGAAGCATACAGAGGGAAGCCTCTGTATGATTTTTGGAGGGTAACGCAATGAAGAGAGTTTACAATTTCAGTGCCGGTCCGGCCGTTCTGCCGGAAGAGGTGCTCAGAGAAGCTGCGGATGAAATGCTGGATTACCGTGGCACCGGTATGTCTGTTATGGAAATGAGCCACCGCAGTGCCGCTTTTCAGCAGATTATAGATGAGGCAGAACAGGATCTGCGGGATCTCATGCAGATTCCCGATAACTATAAGGTTCTGTTTTTACAGGGCGGTGCATCCCAGCAGTTTGCTGCCATTCCCATGAATCTCATGAAGAACGGCGTTGCAGATTATATTGTCACCGGTCAGTGGGCAAAGAAGGCGTATCAGGAAGCCCAGAAGTACGGAAAGGCTGTAAAAATTGCAACCTCCGAGGATGAAACCTTCTCTTATATTCCGGATTGCTCCGATCTGGAAATTTCTGACGATGCGGATTATGTCTATATCTGTGAAAATAATACCATTTATGGCACCAAGTTCAAGACTCTGCCCAATACCAAGGGCAAGCCCCTGGTTGCAGACGTTTCTTCCTGCTTCCTCAGCGAACCGGTGGATGTTTCCAGATACGGCGTCATCTGGGGCGGCGTTCAGAAAAATATCGGCCCCGCAGGCGTTGTCATCATGATTATCCGTGAGGATCTGATTCCCGAGGAAACACCCATTGCCAATACACCTACCATGCTCAAGTGGAAAACACAGGCGGACAATGGCTCTATGTATAATACACCCCCCTGCTATGGCATCTACATCTGCGGCAAGGTGTTCAAGTGGATCAAGAAAATGGGCGGTCTGGAGGCAATGAAGCTCCGGAATGAGAAAAAAGCTGCCATTCTTTATGATTTCCTCGATGAAAGCAAGCTGTTCAAGGGTACCGTCCGCAAGGAGGATCGCTCTCTGATGAATGTTCCCTTTGTAACAGGCAATCCCGATATGGATGCAAAGTTCGTCAAGGAGGCAAAGGCTGCCGGCTTCGAAAACCTGAAGGGCCACAGAAGCGTGGGCGGTATGCGTGCTTCCATTTACAATGCTATGCCCATTGAGGGCGTGGAGGCACTGGTCGCTTTCATGAAGAAGTTCGAGGAAGAAAACGCATAAGCCAGAAAGGACAGACGGAAATGTTTACGATTCAGACGCTCAATAAAATTTCTGCGATCGGTACCGATCGCTTTGATGCAAAATATACGGTTACAGATACAGCAGAAAATCCGGATGCAATCATGGTGCGCTCTGCTGCTATGCATGATATGACCTTTGGCGACAAGCTGGTTGCCATTGCAAGAGCTGGTGCCGGCGTGAATAATATTCCGGTGCAGCGCTGCGCTGAAGAGGGTATTTGTGTCTTCAATACACCGGGTGCCAATGCCAATGCTGTAAAAGAACTGGTGCTGACCGGTCTGCTGCTGTCCTCCCGTAAGATTGCAGACGGCATCCAGTGGGCAGGTACCCTGGAGGACGGCGAAACCTCTGTTGCAAAGCAGGTGGAAAAGGGCAAGAGCCAGTTCGTAGGCCCGGAAATTCAGGGCAAGACACTGGGTATTATCGGTCTGGGTGCCATTGGTGCACTGGTTGCCAATGCTGCCATCTCTCTGGGGATGAAGGTTGTTGGTACCGACCCGTTCCTGTCTGTAGGAGCTGCCCTGCGCCTGAAACCCCAGGTAACAGTGGTGAAATCCAATGACGAGGTTTTCGCTGCCTGCGATTACCTGACCATTCATGTACCGTATAATAAGGATACAGAGGGCATGATTTGCGCAGAAGCCATTGCAAAGATGAAGGACGGTGTGAGAATCCTCAACTATGCAAGAGGTGAACTTGTAAATGATGATGATATGATCGCTGCACTGGAATCCGGAAAGGTTTCCTGCTACTGCACAGACTTCCCCAATGCAAAGACTGCCCATGCAAAGGGCATCATTGCAACACCCCATCTGGGTGCTTCTACACCGGAGAGTGAGGATAACTGTGCCATTATGGCAGCCGATGAACTTATCGAATATCTGGAAACCGGCAACATCCGCAACAGCGTGAATCTGCCTAACGCAGAAATGACCGCTGTGGGTACAAAGGTTTGTGTGATTCATAAGAATGTTCCGGCTATGATTGCTGCGGTCACAACCGCTGCTGCAAGCTGCGGTCTGAATATTGAGAATATGGTCAATGCAAGCAGAGGTGACTTTGCTTACACTATGCTGGATCTCATGGGCGAAGTGTCCGATACCATGATGGATACACTGGGTAAGATTGAAGGGATTATCCGTGTGCGTGTGATCCGATAATTTTTGGCAACTATAAATATTATATAGATTGCGTTCCAGAGTAGAAAACGGTGCGTTAAGTGCTTGGCAGACGGGGAGTTGTTGCTGAGACGAAAAGGAGATCATCCTTGCGGTACCGGATTCGCATCCCGCTGAATGCATCATAAGAAGCAAGACGCCTTTCATTTTCTGCTCCTTATGTGCACGAAGCACGACTTTTAGGAGGTTTTGAAAATGAAAGGCTTATTTTCTGCATTCGTTCTGTCCGCAAAGGAATTTACCAAGCTGCGGACGCTGACCGTAACGGCTATGCTCATTGCCGTATCCATGCTCATTGAGCTGTTCTCCATCGACATCGGGTTCGTCAAGCTCAATTTTGCATTCCTTGCTATTGCTGTCATCGGTATGCTCTTTGGCCCTGTTGTTGGGCTGGTGTCCGGCTTTGCCTGCGATATCGTAGGCTATATTGCCCATCCGTCCGGCGGATTCTTGCCCATGTATGTACTGGTTGCCGGACTTCAGGGGCTGATTTACGGCATATTCCTGTACCAGAAGATGGACAGACACAGCATCTGCCTTGTGAACAATGAAACGGGAAAACAGCAGGAAATTACCCTGTTTCTGCGCATCATCGTGGCACGGCTTCTGGATGTGATTGTCATCAATCTGCTGCTCAATACCGCACTCAATCTGCATTACGGGTTCATCCCTCAGGAGGCATACAGCACAGCCATTGTCGCAAGAATTGCAAAAAATGTGCTGGAGCTGATCATTGATCTGCCGCTGCTCTTTGCTGTGCTCCCCGCAGCACGGATGGCTTACAGAAGAGTATTTAAAATGCAGCCAAAAAGAGCAAAGGCATAAGATTTCGTTGCAAACATCCCACCGGTCGCCGTCTGCGGACGGCGACAAGGGGGCTTCTCGCCCCCTTGACCCCCCGACCGCTTTTTTTGAGAAAAAAGCGGCGCAAAAAAACTTCTATAATAAAAAAGGTCTGTTGCAAACGCAACAGACCTTTTTTCAATTTACAAAAACATTTTCCCCCCTCCCTTGTGGGAGGGGGCTTATGCCTTCCCATTTTCAGAAACTAAAAAGGGGGTGGGGTAAACGGTCCAGCGGTACGCTGGCGGTCCAGCGGCACGCTGGTTATTTGCGGCGGGTGCGGTTTTTGCGCTCTGTGTTGCGCTTGATGTCACACATGCGCTCTTCACTGTTCTGCTTGAAACGACTCAGCATATCCTCAAATGTCAGTTCCGTTATGGGCGGCTTCTTCTTCGGCTCCCATACATTCGGCCGCTCACGCTCACGCTCACGCCGTGGCTGCGCCGGACGCTGCTGCTGTGCCTTCTCAGGCTCCGCCTGCTTCATGGAAAGACTGATCTTTCCCGCCTCATTGATGCCTATCACCTTTACACGGACAGATTGCCCCTCCGTTACAAAATCCCGGATTTCATTCACAAAGCTCCTGGAAATCTCAGAAATATGTACCATGCCCATCACTTTTTCATTTTCCGGATTCTGTATGTCTACAAATGTCCCGTATTTCGTGATGCTCTTCACTGTTCCATCATAAATTTTACCGATTTCAACCTGCATGTAACTCCTATTTCCCCTTCATATAAATTTGAGTGTGCATTTAATTCCGGGAGGTATCGTAAAACCGGAATTCATCCGGATAAGCATACCCATATTCCTCCCGTGCCAGCTTCTCCATATAACGGTCTGTATCGCCGCTGTTCAGGATGCGGGTAAGATCTTCATTTTCTGCTTCGTATTCACGGATCTGCTCATTGATGTCTAAAAGTTCATTTTGCTTTTCTGCAATGTCAGACTGAACAGTAATGATCAGAACCGTGCATCCGATGATTGCCGCCACTACAGCTCCACGCAGCAATATCCGGAATACGAACTTTGACTTTTTACGTTTGGTCTTTTTGGATGCGCTGCCTTTGGCGTTTTCCTTTGGCACCGCATTTCGGCGTTTTGCATTTCTTTTGCGTGCCACGGTTCTTTTCACCCTGCTTTCTCTTTTTATTACGCTTATTATACAACATTTTCTGAGGTGCAATCAAGAGGGCTGCACAAATATTTTTTATTTTCCCCTCATTTTTGGCGTTTCTGACAAATTTCTTCGTGCATTTGCTATGAATGCGCACGAGTAGAACATACAGCGGATGAAAGCATATGCGAATCAGCCGCACAATTGCTCCCAGAATCCGCCGCAGAATCTGCACCACCGGATTTCCCAACGTGCAGTGGTAAAGCGCAAAGCCCAGTATACTGCCCAGAATATAGTAAATCCGAAGATCGCCCTTTGCCAGTACAGAGGTAAAACAAACAATACTGCCTGCCCAGATTACCAGAAAGACCATGTCCTCCAGTGCGGTTGCCCATCCCTTGTGCGGAATAATCAGACGAAGGGCACGAAATCCGTCAAACAGAATCCCCAGGGCACCGCCTAAGAGACATGACCACAAAAATAAAAGCAGCTCCTCGTGAATGGTCAGGTAGGTATCCGGTATCTGCATCAGCGGAACAGCTTTCCAAATGCAGACAGGGGTCCATTGCGGTCACGATCCCCGTATTGAAGCGACCAGATATCGCCGCTGATGCGCATATCACCGCTTTCCAGACTCACGCCATCTACATGAAGCTTGCGGCCTTTGATGGTCAGTTCGCCCAGCTGGGTATACAGGCGGATCATGCGTTCATCAAAGCAGTCTACATCCGTTACACCGGACAGATTCAGACTGCTGCGGTCTTCTAAAATTAAATTGTGGTGTTGGGGCTGCTGGGGCAGTGGTGCAGGTTTCATGGACAATTCCTCCGTTTCGCTGTTTCTTTTGTATCAGCTTATGCGGAAGATGCTGCCATTAGAACTGTGCATCACGCTGTGCAACGGCAAGCTGGTCACAGCGTTCATTTTCCGGATGACCGGCATGACCTTTGACCCAGATAAAATGCACCTGATGCCGTTCCAGAAGAGGCAGGAGCTGCTCCCATAAATCCACGTTCAGTGCCGGCTTTTTGTCGGATTTGATCCAGCCCCGTTTTTTCCAGCCGTACACCCAGCCCTTTGTAATGCTGTCTACTACATATTTGCTGTCTGTGGTCAGGATGACTTTACAGGGCTCTTTCAGGGCGGACAGTGCGGCAATGACACCGGAAAGCTCCATGCGGTTATTGGTGGTAGCAGGTTCGCCGCCGGAAAGTTCTTTTTCCGCTGTGCCATAGCGGAGAATGGCACCCCATCCGCCGGGTCCCGGATTGCCGCTGCATGCGCCGTCTGTATAAATCTGTACTTCTTTCATGATGGTCATTCCTCTATGTTTTTTGTTATTATAACGTGTTTTCGTACATTTGTCAACCAGCGTACCGCCAGCGTGCCGCTGGACCGTTTACCCCACCCCCTTGTTTGTCACTGAAAACGGGAAGGCATCAACCCCCTCCCACAAGGGAGGGGGGAAAAACAATTATAAAAGCTTTTTCGGTGCAGCAGTTTTCTCGAAAAATGCTGCTGGGGTCAAGGGGCAAAGCCCCTTGTCGCCGTCCGCAGACGGCGAAACACCCTGCGCCATCCTTCTGGCGCACGGAGAGGGAGGTGAGAAATGCGACAGCATTTCGAGGAGGGGCGAACAAGACCGCCCCTCCTTGTTGCAGCGATGAAGCAAAGTACATCCTGCAAACGTTCCGGTGGAACGTTTGCAGCGAATAACCTCTCAGTCTTGCCTTCGGCAAGCCAGCTCTCCTTAAAAGGAGAGCCAGAATCTATCCTGCCTTCGGCAAGCCAGCTCCCTATTACAAAATCAGCCCCCCGATTTTGTATATTTTGCTTGAATTGTTTCGCTTGACAAGTTGCAGGTTTTACTATATAATACAACTATGAGGAAAAACTTTTTCGGATATCAATTATACCTCAAATAAAAAGGAGAGAATACCCCATGAAACATTTAAAGCGTACACTGGCTGCTCTGCTCGCTCTGTCTTCTATGCTGGCACTGGCAGCATGCGGCGGCGAAAGCGGCGGCACTTCTGAGTCCTCTGCTGAGGATAGCTCTGCTTACAAGGAAGCAGATGAACATGCAGCTGATACATCTCTGGCTGCCGATTACATCAAAAACGATCCCTATCTGGCAGACGTTCAGGGCAAAACCGTTTACTGGCTGTCCTATTATGACCTGAATCCCATCAACAATCAGGACAGAAGCGTTGCACTTCAGCTGTTCGAGGATGAGTACGGCGGAAAAATTGAGTATATCAGCTGTACAAGCGAAACAAAGTTCGATACACTGGCAAGCCGTATTCTGGGCGGTGACCCTGTGGATATGTTCCCCTATGAATGGGATGCAGTGCCCAACGGCGTTGTAAAGGATCAGTATCAGCCCCTGGATGACTATATCGACCTGTCCGAAGATATGTGGGATGGCATGCAGGATGTCATGGATATGTATGAATACAAGGGTGCACATTATGTTGTACCGTATTGCCTGTCTGATCCCCTGCTGATTACATACAGCAGAAGTCTGTGCGAAGAAAACGGTCTGGATGACCCCTATGAGCTGTATGAGGACGGCGAATGGGATTGGGACGTTTTCATGGATATGATGACCACATTCGTAGGCAATGCTGAGGACGGCGAAACACGCTATGGTATCAATGGCTGGTTCGGTCAGGCGATGATTCAGTCTACCGGCGAAACCATTATCAATTATGACGGTGAGAAGTTCTCCAATAATATCAAGAGCAATGCCATTGAAACAGCCGAAAATGTCATGGAAGATATCATGAACCGCAAGCTGTATGATCCTACATGGTACAGCTATTTCCCCGATGACGGAAAGACGCTCTTCTATGCAATGGCTGACTGGTCTCTGGGTGAATCCAATGTCAAGAACAATGTGGATCCGGAAATCAATGAGGACGGTATTGTTGAAGAAGGCGATCTGATGATCGTTCCCTTCCCGAAAAATCCGGATACCGATGAATATTATCTCAACTGCAACTTTGGTGCCAAAATGCTGGTCAAAGGCTCTGAGAACGGTGCCGCTGTAGGTGCATACATCAAGTGTGAACGACTGGCTGCCATCACGGAAGAATATCAGGAGGCTGCAAAGCTCAAGGCTCTGATTCCGGAAAAGAGTGCTGCCGGTGTACTGAAAAAGTATATCACAGAAGAACAGTATGATGCATTGCAGGAATATAAGGATCCCGAAAATATTACACCCGTATTTGACTTCGGCTATGGTATGGGCAGCAGAATGTATGGCTCCGGCGATTATACCTATGAAACAAGAGGCATTATGGACAATATTACAACCGCTATCCTGAATGGTGAAAAGGATTCATGGGCTGTCATCCGTGACGAATGGGCTGCTGTTATTGACGAGGTCGTTGCAGAGTACAATAACAAATAAGCATCAAAAATAAGCAATCTATGCAAATTCAAAAAGCCGCTGCCTATCCGCAGCGGCTTCCTTTTTTATAAAATTCAATCCATTTCATTTGTACATTTTTCAATAGCTCATTTATAGTGTCAAAAAATATTCTTATGTTTTTGAAAAAAATATTGACAGTATGATTCGGATGTGGTAAAATATAGATAGGAAAGGCGTGAAAATGTTGATTTCTTTCGTAAAATCAACATACGACAAAGAAAAGGAGTGGTTTTTATGAAAAAAAGCAAATGGTTCAGTATGCTATTGTCTGCGGCTTTGCTGCTGACAGCATGGACGTCATGGATTCCTGTGACCGCAGCAGCCGAGGAATCGGCGGATATCTATGATACGTATACCTTTCAGGAGTTCCTCGACCTGAGCGTGGAGGAGGTCTGCGCCATTTCTGAGGAAGCAGCAGAGGTGTATCAGAACGCCAAAAGCGATTTTGCCGCTGATCTGAGCCAGATCAGTAACCCCAGTTCCTATACACACAGCTTTTATTGTGTAGTGACCGATTCATATAAACAGGCTTTGAGGCAGGTCTATGCGGAAAAAGGCGATCTGGAGGGTGGAATACAGGCGGCTTCTGATCTGAAAATTCCATTTGACTGGATAGATACTTTTGGCTATAGTCCGCTTTATACGGGTGACGGCACGGAACATATGCTGCTCACATTCAGCGTGATGATTTGTGAAAATTATAATGGTACCTGTGAACCGGATGAGCTTGGCGGAAAAACAGCAGTATGGCTCAGCCTGAATCCAAACATTCTATATGTTTCTGTTGAAAACACATTGCGATGGGAAGAATCGGCGGATATCTATGATACGTATACCTTTGAGGAGTTCCTCGACCTGAGCGAGGAGGAGGTCTGCGCCATTTCCGAGGATGTTGCAAGTGCTTATGATGCAGGAATTGCTGCCGCTGAATCTATTAAAAATCTCAAGGTCAATCCGTGTATCAGCTTTGTTACCTATGAGCCATATAAAAATGCTGAGACGGAGACGGTGGATGAGAGCAGGCTGTTTTCTGATTTGAAGATACCTGAATCCCTGATTCAGTGCACAGGAAGTACGAACGGTTTCACTGTTTTTCATGTTTCAATGAACCGAGAGGATACCTGTACGGATGCGGTGTACGCTGATATGGTTGCAAAAGCCTATGTATGGATTCGGGAAAATCCTAATGTTGAACTGACGACTTTCTGTTCTCTTTGTCTGCCGGTTGGACCGGAACCTGCACCCGTCTGCACAGGGGATGCCAATACAGACGGCAAAACCTCTGTGCTGGATGTAATCACCATTTCCAAATACAATGCACAGCAGATTACGCTGAATGAAGTACAGCTGCTGGCGGCAGACTGCAACGGAGACGGCACAGTAAATAACGAGGATGTCACCGCATTGATGCGCTATCTTGTGGAACTGGATGATGCTATGGCGGCTGCATCATAAAAAACGTTTCTTTTTTCAGAAAAATCTCTCAAACCCCTTGATTTTTCTGAAAGTGTGTGCTATAATATAACCATATCATGCAGCAAAAGACCGGAACCCATCCGGTCTTTTGCTTATGTAGAACACTTTTTTTGGAAAGGATGGCAGCGTTTCTATGAAAATCAAAAAGTTCGGCGGCACCGAAAAGCTCGTCTATGAACTGGTAAAACCCATTGCAGATGAGCTGGGATTTGACCTGTGGGATGTCAGCTTCGAAAAGGAAGGCGCATACTGGTATCTCCGTGTGTTTATTGACCACGAGAATGGCATCGATATGGAGGACTGTGAACGGATGACCCGTCCCGTCAGCGAAATTCTCGATGAAAAAGACCCCATTCCACAGAATTATATTCTGGAGGTAGGCTCTGCCGGTCTGGAAAGAACCCTCTGCCAGAGCAAGCACTTCGAAAGCTGCATCGGTTCGGTGGTTCAGGCGCATGCCATTCGCCCCATAGACGGTCAGCGGGACTGGATCGGTACGCTGGATGCTTTTGACGGTCAGCAGATTACAGTGACCAATGAAAATGATCAAACGATACAGCTCATGCTGGAGGATCTGGCGTATGTAAAGCTGTATGTGGAAATTGACTTTTAAAACAGAAATTACGGAGGAATGAAACGACATGGACAACAATTTTTTTGAAGCACTGGACGCACTGGGCACCGAAAACGGCGTGGATGTCAATACGCTGGTGGAAAAAGTGAAAACCGCTATGCTCAAAGCCGCAAGAAAAGCCTATCCGGACTGCGAGGAAAATATTACCGTTGAAATCGATCCGGCAACAAAAAAGTTTGAAATGTATCTGCGGCAGACCGTTGTGGACGATGAACCCATTGATGAAAATGAAATCAATATCGATGTGGCACGGATTTTTGACCCCAATGCCTATGTGGGCGGTACCATTCTGAAACGGCTGAATATCGATAAATTCGGCAGAGCTGCCGCTCTTTCTGCCAAGCAGTCCATTAAGGGCGATTTGCGTGATATCAACCGCACACGGATTCTGGATAAGTTCCAGGAAAAAGAGTTCGACTGCATTACCTGTCAGGTTACACAGGTGGAGCCCGGCGGTGCGGCTACTCTGATGTATGATAAAACCGAAATCTATCTGTTCCGCAATGAGCAGATCCCCGGTGAGGTGCTCCGTGAGGGTCAGATGATTAAGGTCTATATTACCAATATCGCCAATAAGCAGAAAAAACCCATTATCAAAATTTCCCGTGTCCGTAAAGAACTGGTCAAGCGGCTGTTTGAAATGACCGTTCCGGAAATCTTTGACGGTACCGTTGAAATCAAAGCCATCTCCAGAGAGGCTGGCTCCCGTACAAAAATTGCTGTGTGGTCCAATGATCCCAATGTGGATGCTGTGGGTGCTTGTATCGGCCCCAAGCGTTCCAGAATCTCCGCCATTGTCAATGAACTGAACGGGGAGAAAATTGACATCATTCCGTACAGCGAAAAGCCGGAGGAATTCATTGCCCGTGCCCTGGCACCGGCTACGGTTCTGCATGTGGATATTCTCACCAATGAGGAGAAAGACCGTACATGCAGCATTGTGGTGCCCAACCATCAGCTGTCACTGGCCATCGGCAATCGTGGTCAGAATGCCAAGCTGGCTGCCAAGCTGACCGGCTTTAAGATTGATATCAAGCCGGAGTTCGATATCGTTCCGCCGGAAGAGGATGAGGAAACAAAGTCTGCTGAAACATCCCCTGCGGAAATGCTGGAAGCAGATCCGGAAAAGGAACTGGCTGCTGCTGAGGAGCAGGCAGAGCTGGAGGCTGTACAGGAACTGGATACACTGGATGGCGATGCATCCCAAAAGGAGTAAATAACATGAAGGTTCGGAAAATTCCCATGCGGATGTGCATCGGCTGCGGTGAGATGAAGCCCAAGCGTGAGCTGATCCGTGCAATCAAAACCCCGGAGGATGAAATTTTATTGGATTTTACCGGAAAGAAGTCCGGACGAGGGGCATACTTATGTAAAAGTATGACTTGCTTTGTACAGGCACAGAAAGGACATAAGCTGGAGCGTGCATTCTCCTGCAAGGTGGATGCCGCTGTGTATGAGGAGTTAAAGGATGCTTTGCAGCTCGAAATGGCTCAGTCTGCTGACCATATGCCGGAAGGCAGGCAGACTGATACTGGGGTTTGACCCCGTAAAGGAAGCGGTTCACGCCGGACGGGTACATGGTGTGTTTGTAACGGCTGATGCTTCGGAAAAAACAAAGAAAGAGGTACGGTTTTTCTGTACAAAGGCTGGTGTTCCGCTGGCGGAGACTGCATATCATATGTGCGATATTCAGCAGGCTGTGGGACGCAAGGCAGGTGTGCTTGCCGTTTGTGATGCCGGCTTTGCAAAAAGACTCATGGCACTTACGGCAGAGCTGCCGCCTGAATCTGTATGACAGCAGGCTCCCTGCGTTGACATAGATCCAAAGAATAACGGCTAAGAATCTGTATGTATGCTCTCAGATTCCTACAAGAAACAGGAGGGTTCGCCTATGACGAAAAAAAGAAAATTGAGTGATGTTGCAAAGGATTTGCAGCTGGAGGTATCCGAGCTGATCGCTTTCTACGAAACCCGGAACCCCGGTGCACAGAAAAAAAAGGCCGGCAGCGGTCTGACTGCCGAGGAAATCAATGCGGCATTGGAGCACTATACGCAAAAGCAGCAGACCGATAGCTTTGATGCGTATTTCGCAACACGTGCCCTGCCCCGCAGCGCATTCGAGAAAAAGGAAAAGCCCATAGAAAAAAAGCCCGCAGAAAAAAAGCCTACAGAAAAGAAATCGGAAAAGAAGAGTATGAAGAAAACAGAAAAGACAGAGAAGAAAACAACAACAGCAGCAGCGGCAGAAACCAAGCATGCTGCACAGCCCAAAAAGGCTGAAAAAACGGCTCCTGCAAAAAATGAAAATCAGGCACCGAAAAATGAAAACAGAAACGAAAAAAAGCGTGACCAGAAAAAACAGCCGCCTAAGGCTCAGAAGCATGGCGAACGGCTGCATGTAGAGGTGGAGCTTTCCTCCGGCGGCAGCTCTGCGGTGGAAAAACGCCGTACCGTGGATACAAGAGGTTCCTATGTGGATCTGGATAAGTACAATCAGCGGTATGAGCAGATTGCTCCTGCCGGTAAGTACAGCAAGGATAACTATTCCACCAAAAAACAGAAAATCAATCAGAAATCTGCACAGCGCGGCAAGCAGAAATATTCCAGCAAGCGTGAGACAGAACAGGATAAGCTGCGCCGTCTGGAGCTGGAACGTGCAAGAAAACAGCAGCTGAAGGTGCTGATTCCGGATACCATTGTGGTCAGCGATCTGGCTGCCCGTCTGAAGGTGACCGCAACAGAGGTCATCAAAAAGCTCATGATGCTGGGCGTGATGGCATCCATCAATGAGGAAATCGATTTTGATACGGCATCCCTGGTTGCAGAGGAGCTGGGGGCAAAGGTTGAAAAGGAAGTCATTGTCACCATTGAAGAACGCCTCATCGAAGAAGTGGATGAGAGCGAAGATACGGAAGAACGCTGCCCTGTTGTTTGTGTCATGGGTCACGTAGACCATGGTAAGACATCCATTCTGGACTGCATCCGCCATGCCCATGTAACCGAAGGGGAAGCCGGCGGTATTACGCAGCATATCGGTGCGTATCAGGTAAATTATCAGGGCAAGCCGATTACATTCCTGGATACACCGGGTCATGAGGCATTTACTGCCATGCGTGCCCGTGGTGCCAATATTACGGATATTGCCATTCTGGTGGTTGCCGCAGATGACGGCATCATGCCCCAGACCGTTGAATCCATCAGCCATGCAAAGGCTGCCGGCGTTTCTGTAATCGTTGCCATCAACAAGATGGATAAGGAAGGTGCCAATCCGGAGCGTGTCAAGGAAGAACTCACCAAGTATGATATGGTCTGCGAAGACTGGGGCGGCGATGTCATCTGTGTGCCTGTCTCTGCAAAAACCGGTCAGGGTATTGACGATCTGCTGGAAAATGTCCTGCTGGTCGCTGAAATGAAGGAACTGAAAGCCAACTCTGCACGCCGTGCAAAGGGTACAGTTGTGGAAGCACGTCTGGATAAGGGCAGAGGCCCTATTGCCACTTTGCTGGTACAGAATGGTACACTGCATACCGGCGATGTGATTATTGCCGGTACTGCTGTGGGCAGAGTCAGAGTGATGACCAATGACAAGGGTCAGACAGTGAATGCCGCTGGACCCTCCGTTCCGGTGGAAATTACCGGTATGGCAGAGGTGCCGGAGGCTGGCGATACCTTCAATGCTGTAGAGGATGAGCGTCTGGCAAGAACCCTCGTGGAACAGAGAAAGCATGAGGCAAAGCAGGCCAAGTTCAGCGAATATCAGAAGGTTACCCTTGATAATCTGTTCAGTCAGATTGCAGAGGGCGAGATGAAGGAACTGGATATTGTCGTGAAGGCAGACGTACAAGGCTCTGTGGAGGCTGTGAAGCAGTCCCTGGAAAAGCTCAGCAACGATGAGGTGCGTGTACGTGTCATCCATGGCGGCGTAGGCGGCATCAAGGAAAGCGATGTTATGCTTGCCAATGCATCCAATGCCATTATCATCGGCTTCAATGTGCGCCCCGATCTCATTGCTGAGGAAACTGCCAACCGTGATAAGGTGGAAATCCGTACCTATCGTGTCATCTATGATGCCATTGAGGATGTGGAAACTGCCATGAAGGGTATGCTGGATCCCAAATACCGTGAGGTGGTTATGGGCCGCATTGAAGTGCGTCAGGTCTATAAAATTTCCAATGTGGGTGCTGTTGCCGGTGCCTATGTTCTGAACGGCAAGGTCACCAGACAGTGCGAAATCCGTGTGGTTCGTGATGGCGTGGTCATTGCCGAGGATAAAATGTCCAGCCTCAAGCGTTTCAAGGATGATGTCAAGGAAGTGGGCGAAAGCTTCGAGTGCGGAATTACCCTTGAAAAGTTCCGTGACTTCAAGGAAGGCGATATCTTCGAGGCATTCATTATGGAAGAATACAGAGACTAAAAAATTGTCTTTTCATGAAAAAATGACCGCCGGAAAATGTCTCCTCCGGGAGACAGGAGACGGCGCAGGGAAAGGAGCCGTGTAAAATGGCCAATTTTAAGGTGAGCCGGACAGAGGAGGATTTGTTCCGGGAGCTGACTGCTGTATTGCGGGAACTGAAGGATCCGAGAATCGATCCCCTGCTGAGTATTGTCCGTGTGGAGCTGTCCCGTGACCTTTCCAATTGCAAGGTCTATGTGTCCAGTCTCAGCGGTCAGCAGAAGGCAGAGGAATCTGCTGAGGGTCTGCGCAGTGCAAGCGGCTATATCAAGCGGGAGGTGTTCCGCCGGCTGAAAATGCGTAAGGTGCCTGCGCTGCACTTTATTGCAGATGACTCCATTGCACACAGTGCAGTCATCAATGAGATGCTGCATCATGTACAGCCGCCGGTGGAAGAGCCGGAGACACAGGAGGAGGGTGAGTAACCCATGAAGCAGATATCTGTACAGGAAACGGCACAGATGCTTTTACAGTGTGAAAGTGCTTATATCCTGATTCATCGGAGTCCGGACGGAGACTGCATCGGGGCAGGCTATGCGCTGGCCTATGCCCTGCGCAGCCTTGGCAAAAAGGCAAGGGTTCTTTGCAGTGACCCCATACCGCAGCGGTATCATTTTATGCTGCCGGAGGCGGAGACACTGGAGGAATTCCAGCCGGAGCAGATCCTTTCTGTGGATGTGGCAGATGAAAAGCTGCTGGGAGACGGTCTGTCTGCCTATCAGGGCATGGTGGATTTGTGTATTGACCACCATATCTCCAATACAGGCTATGCAAAGGCTCTTTGTCTGGACGGCAAAGCGGCGGCTGCCTGTCAGGTGGTCTATGAGGTTTTCTGTGCCATGTCCCTGACCATGACAAGGGAAATCGCCGCCTGTCTGTATACCGGCATAGCGACGGATACGGGCTGCTTTCTGTATGACAATGTAGGCCCCCGGACGCTGCGCATTGTGGCAGAGCTGATGGAAGCCCATCCGGAGATTCCCTACAGCATGATCAACCGGAATATGTTCGTTGTCAAGAGCATGGGACGGCTGAAACTGGATCAGCTGCTCATTGACCATCTGGAAAGCTATCTGGATGGTCAATGTATGCTCATCTGCATTACGCAGGAGATGATCCAGCAGTATGCTGTGGATGAGGCTGCCCTGGAGGGCATTGCCGGCTTTCCCTTACAGGTGGAGGGCGCACAGGTGGGCGTTGTACTCAAAGAGCGTGAAAAAGGCATATTCCGGGTATCCATGCGGTCAGCAGACTGGGTCAATGTTTCTGCTATCTGTCAGACGCTGGGGGGCGGCGGTCATAAAAAGGCTGCCGGCTGCACGGTGCAGGGTACGCCGGAGGAAGCCCGGAAGCTGCTGGTGGATGCAGTGACGAAAGGAATGGCAAAACGGTGAACGGAATTTTGTGTATGAACAAGCCCCAGGACTTTACTTCCTTTGATGTCATCGGCAAGCTTCGGGGTATTCTGCATATGCGAAGGCTGGGTCATACGGGAACACTGGATCCCATGGCAACAGGTGTGCTGCCGGTGCTGGTAGGCACGGCGGCAAAGGCATGCGACATTATGCCCAATCAGGACAAAGCCTATCGGGCACAGGTGCGCTTCGGACTCTCCTCCGATACGCTGGATATCTGGGGAAAAATTACCCATGAATATCCCCATATGCATGTGACCTGCGGGGACTTTGAACGCATTCTGCCACGGTTTACGGGAGAAATCCAGCAGCTGCCTCCCATGTATTCCGCTGTATCCGTGGGCGGAAAACGGCTGTATGAGCTGGCACGGCAGGGCATAGAGACGGAGCGTCCGGTGCGCCGTGCCATGGTTTACCAGATAACCCTCCATGCTTTCAATGAAGCGGAACAGACCGCTGATCTGACGGTTTCCTGCGGAAAGGGTACCTATATCCGCACCCTGCTTTCCGATATGGGACAGGCTCTGGGGGGCGATGCTGTTATGACCAGCCTTTGCAGAATCAGCGCATGCGGTTTCTCCCTTTCTCAGTGCCATACCTTTCAGGAGGTGGCAGAGGCGGCGGAAAGCGGCACCCTCCAACAGCTGCTGATTCCTACGGACAGCCTGTTTGCCGCCTATCCCAAACTGCACCTGAATCCGGTGCAGACACGGATGTACCGCAGCGGTGTGAAGCTGGACTTAGGACGACTGCACGGCATTCTGCCGGAGCAGACGGATTATACCGTATACGGTGCAGACGGCGGCTTTATCGGCACCGCAAAGGCGGATTTTGCTCAGCAGATTCTGCGTGTGGGAAAAAATTTTGCATAACATAAAAAGAAGGAGTGGCTGCCATGAACCTTGTGACAAAGCCCCTCTGTCAGGGCAGTGCGGCGGCATTGGGTGTTTTTGACGGTGTGCATCTGGGACATCGTCGGGTGCTTTCCGCTGCGGCTGCCTGCAAGGAACAGGGGCTTTTGCCCTGCGCCTTTACCTTTCACAGCGCAACCTTGCCTATGAAGCATGGAAAGCCCTTTTCTTACCTGTATCCGGAGGCGCAGAAGCTCCGGCTGCTGGAGAAATGCGGCATACAGGCGGTGCTCAATCCCGCATTTTCTGAGGTGCAGGCAATGGATGGGGCAGCCTTTTGCCGAGAAATTCTGATAGGACAGCTCTGCACAAGGGAGGTCTTTTGCGGCAGGGATTTTCGCTTCGGAAAAGGGGCTGCATGGGGCTTTGAGGAGCTGCGGCGTTTCGGCGATGCCATGGGCTTTGCTGTACATGCTGTACCGCCCGTGGAGCTGGGGGGCGAAAAGGTTTCCTCCACCCGGATTCGTGCCTGTCTGAAAGCCGGCAGACCGGAGCAGGCGGCACAGCTGCTGGGCGCACCCTATACCATCACCGGTACGGTGTGCCATGGAAAGGCATTGGGGCGAACCATTTCCTTTCCTACCATCAATCTGCCCTTTTTGCAGGGACAGCTGGTGCCGGCACATGGCGTATATCTCAGCCGAAACCATACGCCTGGGGGTAGCTTCTGGGGCGTGACGAATATCGGCGTGAAGCCCACCGTTTCTCAGGCAAACATCCCCCTTGCGGAGACCCATCTTCTTGACTTTGAGGGAGATTTATACGGGACGGCTTGCAGCGTGGAACTGCTGCATTTTCTGCGTCCCGAACAAAAGTTTGAAAATATAGATGCATTATGCTGCGCCATCGGGCAGGACTGTCAGAAGGCACGGCAGCTTGCAGCTTTGATATCATAAAAATTGCGAAAGAAGGATTCGATATGGAAAAAAGAGTCAGAACCCGATTTGCACCCAGCCCCACTGGTTATATGCATATCGGAAATCTGCGGACGGCTCTGTATGCCTACCTGATTGCAAAGAAACAGGGCGGCGATTTTATTCTGCGTATTGAAGATACCGATCAGGAACGCTATGTAGAGGGTGCTGTGGATGTGATTTATAACACCCTGCGCATAGCCGGTCTGAAATGGGATGAGGGTCCCGATATCGGCGGCCCTGTGGGTCCCTATGTGCAGTCGGAACGGATGGGCATGTTTAAAGCCTATGCGGAAGAACTGGTGCAGAAGGGACATGCTTATTATTGCTTCTGCGACAAGGAACGTCTGGACAGCGTCCGGAAAGCACAGGAAGAAGCCCATCTGGATCCCATGTACGACCGCCATTGCCGGAATATGTCCCCGGAAGAAGTACAGGCAAAGCTGGATGCAGGGGTTCCCTACGTCATCCGGCAGAAGATGCCGCTGACGGGTACCACGACCTTCCATGATGAAATCTATGGCGATATTACAGTAGAAAACAGCACACTGGATGATCAGGTGCTCATCAAGACCGATGGCATGCCTACCTATAACTTCGCAAATGTGGTGGATGACCATCTGATGGGCATTACCCATGTGGTACGGGGCAATGAGTATCTGTCCTCTGCACCCAAATATAATCTGCTGTATCAGGCATTCGGCTGGGATGTGCCGGTCTATATCCACTGCGCACCGGTTATGAAGGATCAGCAGCATAAGCTGTCCAAGAGAAACGGCGATGCTTCCTTTCAGGATCTCATGGCAAAGGGCTATCTGCCGGAGGCAGTTGTCAACTATATCTGTCTGCTGGGCTGGGCTCCTACCGGCGAGCAGGAAATCTTTACACTGGAGCAGCTGGCTCAGGTATTTGAACTGTCCGGCATCAGCAAGTCACCGGCTATTTTTGATGCCATGAAGCTGAAAGCCATCAATGCCAAATATGTGGCAAAGCTCTCTCCGGAGCAGTATGCGGAAATCGCAATGCCCTATATCCGTGAAGCCATTCACCGTGAAATTGCAGACCCTGCCCTTCTGTGCCATGTACTCCAGCCCAGAACGGAAATCTTTACCGATATTGCAGAGCAGGTTGACTTTATCGATGCATTGCCGGAATATGATCTGGAAATGTACCGCCACAAGAAGATGAAAACCACACCCGAAACGGCACGGGAAGCTCTGACAAAGCTCCTGCCGGTGCTGGAGACACTGGAGGACTGGACACCGGATGGCATTCATGGTGCTGTGTTCGGTCTGATTGAACAGCTGGGCGTGAAGAACGGCTGGATGCTCTGGCCGCTGCGTACAGCCGTTTCCGGCAAGCAGTGCACACCCGGCGGCGGTATCGAACTTTGCGCCATTCTCGGCAAGGATGAAACCATCCGGAGAGTACGCATAGCCATTGAAAGACTTTCCGCATAGCCGGAAAGACCTTTCAATGCATCATCACAGGATTATCACAATGCAGCTGTATAATACCTGTACATTTGTGCATCGACGTGAAAAGGAGGCAATCATCGATGATTGAGGTAAAAAATCTGACCAAATATTACGGCGATCATCTGGCGGTGGATAATCTCAGCTTTACCGTTGAGGACGGCGAAATCCTCGGCTTTCTGGGCCCCAACGGTGCCGGAAAATCCACAACCATGAATATGCTGACCGGTTATATCAGTTCGTCCTCCGGACAGGCACTGATTAACGGCGTGGATATTTTGGAGAATCCCATTCAGGCAAAGGCAAATATCGGCTACCTGCCTGAGCTGCCGCCCTTATATCAGAATATGACCGTCATGGGCTATCTGAATTTTGTATACGATCTGAAAAAATGTAAGCTGCCCCGGAAATCCCATCTGAAGGAAATCTGCAACCTGTGTAAGATTACAGATGTTTCCAACCGGATTATCCGCCATCTGTCCAAGGGCTATCGTCAGCGTGTGGGCATGGCACAGGCTCTAGTGGGCAATCCCCCCATCCTGATTCTGGATGAGCCGACGGTCGGTCTTGACCCCAAGCAGATTGTGGAAATCCGGAATCTGGTCAAAAAGCTGGGTAAGCGGCATACCCTGATTCTGTCATCCCACATCCTGTCTGAGATTCAGGCAGTCTGTGACCGTGTGATTATCATCAACAAGGGCAGAATGGCTGCAAACGATACCCTCGAAAATCTTACAAAGAGCGTTTCCAGCATCAACCGCATGATCGTTCGTCTGGACGGTAAGCGGGAGGAGGTTCTGCATGCCATCCGTGCACTGCCGGGTGTCACCCGTGTCCGGGCGGATATGGAACGTGAAAACGGTATCTTTGATTATGAAATCGTTATGGAGCAGGATGCGGATATCCGTGTCATGCTCAATGAAATGTGCCGTGAACACGGCTGGTCTATTTATAAAATGGCTTCCGATGAAATGACGCTGGAGGATATCTTCATGCGCATTACCATGGGAGATGATCTCTCCGGAGAAAGTACGAAACAGAAGCCTGTGATCCGTCTTATAACGCCGGAGGAAAAGAAGGCACAGGAAGCAGCAAAAGCTGAAGCCGAAGCCGAAGCCGAAGCAGAGCCGGCTGCTGAAGAAACCGCAGCACCTGCGGAGGAGACAGCTGCCCAAGAGGGAGGAGAAGAATAATGGGTGCAATTTTCAGACGTGAAATGGGAGCCTTTTTTACCTCCCCGATTGCCTATGTTTATCTGACAGTATATTACGCTTTTGCTGGCGTATGCTTTTATCTGTTTACCCTGTCCTATGGTATTGCAGATATGTCCAGCTTCTTCTCTATGCTGTTCTGGGCAACCTTCCTGCTGATTCCTGTGCTGACTATGCGCAGCTTCAGTGAGGAAAAAATGCAGAAAACCGACCAGGGACTTCTCACCGCCCCCGTATCCCTTGCGGGCATTGTGCTGGGTAAGTATTTTGCAGCCCTCATGATGTATACGGTGGGGCTTGCCATTATTTTTGTGTATGCCCTGATCCTCAGCTTCTTCGGTGCAGTTGCATGGGGCATTGTTGCGGCAAACTTTATTGCCCTGTTTTTGCTGGGTGCTGCTTTCATTGCAGTAGGCGTGTTTATCTCCTCCCTGACGGAGAATCAGTTTACTGCGTACATCATCAGCCTTTTGCTGCTGTTTGTCATGTGTGTGATGCAGGAGCTGGCTGGACTTATTGGCGATGCAAACGTTCCGGAGCTGTTCCAGCCGGTAATGAACGGGCTGTCTGCTGCCATGAATGCAGTCTCTTTCTATAATAAATTTTATGACTTTACATGCGGACTGTTTGACCTGTCCAGCGTGCTGTTCTATGTGAGCACTGCCGCTGTGTTTAACTTCCTGACCGTCCGTGTGCTGGAAACCCGTCGCTGGAGATAAGGAGGTAGAGCTATGATGGAAAATACACAGGAGCTGCTTCAGGGCGATTCCATGGATGAAAAGCAGCGGAAAAAGCTCAAACGCCGGAAAAAGCTGAAATATGGTTCCATGGCAACGGCTGTCACAGCGGTGGTGATTGTGGTTGTGGTTCTCATCAATGTGCTGGTAAGCATGCTGGCAGATATCCGTCTGGATCTGACCACGGACCGTGTATACGAGGTTTCTGAGGAAACCATTGACTATGTGAAGAATCTGGAACAGGATGTGGAAATTGCCGTTTCTGTAGAACAGGATACCATGCAGCAGCTGTTCGGTACCACGGAGATGGTCATTAGTGAAACCCTGTCCAAATATGAGGATTATTCTGACCATGTGTCTGTAACATATTTCGATACCACAAAGGATCCGGATATCCTCTCCAAGTATCAAAGCATGTACGGCGGCGATATCAGTGCCGGCTGTGTCATCGTTTCAAGCGGTGAACGCTGCAAGGTATACAGCCTGCTGGAAATGTTCGATATTGACAGCAACAAATATTATTCCTATATGTACGGTCAGTGCACCTTCTCGGAAATTATCACCGGATATAAGGGTGAGCAGCTGCTGACCAATGCCATCATGAATGTCACCGATGCCAATGTGAAACGTGTGGGCATGATTGAAAAGGCAAATGAAACTTATATTTACAGTGCCACACAGGGTAATGCCTATGCTATGGAAAGTCTGGCTTCTCTGCTGGAGGATAACGGCTATGATGTGACACGGAGTCTGGATATTGCAGCGGCTGAGCTGAATCCGGAGGATTATGATATTCTGGTGCTGCCGGCTCCCGTCAGTGACCTGAGCGTGGATGCCACCCAGCGTCTGACGGCTTTCCTCCATAATGACGGAAAACTGGGCAAGCAGCTTTTGTATATCGCAGACTATACTCAGGGCGATACACCCAATCTGGATGCATTCCTCAAGGAATGGAACATCGAAATCGGCGACAGCGTCATCAATGATGCCGATCAGAACAGTCAGGTTGTCAATACCTATGATGTATATTACAACCGGGGACAGTCTATGATTGCGCCCAGTGTTACCATTGCAACCACCGATTACAGCGGCAGTCTGGAAAATACATCGCTGCCCATTGTGGCACCCTTTGCACGGCCTATTATAGAGCAAAGTGCCAATAACGGCCGTGTGGTAATTCCCCTGTGGCAGACTTCGGAATCCTCCTATGAGGTGCCTCTGAACAGTGAAGATACCATGGATACCAGTGATACAGCCGCCCATACCGTGGCTTGTATTGTAACCAATCAGATTTCTTCCAACAACGAGCTCATCGAAAGCGATTTGCTGGTGCTCACCTCTATGTCCATGCTGGATACGCTGATTGTATCCGATTCCGCTTATAACAACGGAGAATATGTCATCAGTGCCCTGAATACCCTGTGCGGCAAGGAAGCAAGCACGGTGATTGCCTCCAAGAGTATGACCGCAGCCACGCTGGATATCACCACCGACCAGATTGACGTCATCAAGTGGATCGTATGGCTCGTGATTCCCATTCTGGTTGTAGCAGCTGGTTTTGTGGTTTCCATTCGCAGAAGAAGCCGCTGAACAGGCAGAAAGGAACGGTCTGAATGAATAAGAAATTCGTGGGGCTCATAGGCGGCTGTGTTCTGATTGCTGGGCTTACGACGGCGGTTGTATTGGTTTCCCGTCAGCAGGCGGCAGAGGAAAGCAGCAGTCAGGCATCGGCTTCCAGTTCGGAAAGTCAGGATACAGTTGAGTATGTGCTCTCTGAGCAGGAGACAAACCATGTGGTTTCCGTTGCTGTTACCAACAGCAACGGCTCCTATACCATCGTTCGCACGGCAGAGGCAGATGCAGAAGCGGGGACTGATGCGGTGTTCGGCGTCATGGGCTGGGAGGATATTCCCACCAATACGGCAGTGGCACGGACGCTTGCCAACAATCTGGCTTCCCTGACGGCATCCTCCGTTGTGGCGGAGGACTGCACGGATATGGAAAAATATGGTCTGGGCGATTCCGCAATTACTGCCGAAATGACCTTCGATGACGGAAGCACCTTTGCTTTCCGCATCGGCAGCAGCGTTTCCGATGGGGAAAACACCTACTTTGCTGTAGAGGGCGATGGTGCGGTGTATGCCGTGCGTCAGTCCCTGGTTGCCAATTATCAGAATGCGGCAGAGGACTTCCTTTCCAAAACCGTTCTGGAAGAACCGGCGGATGAGGATTATCCCATTGTCAATTCCATGACCATCTCCCGCACCGATCTGGATTATGAGATTGTACTGACCTACGATGAAGATGCAAACAGTGCAAATACCGGCGGTACGGCGGCAACCCATGAAATGACATCGCCCATTGCTGCCTATCTGAGCGTGGAGCGTTCTACAGATGTGATTACCGGCATTTTTGGTCTGAAAGCAGACGAGATTCTGAAAATCTATCCGGAGCAGGCGGATCTGGCATCCTACGGTCTGGATGTCCCCTTTGGAACCGCTGTGATGGACTGCGATGACGGCAATGTATATACACTGAAAATCGGAAACCGCTTTACGGAAAAAAATGAGGAAACCGGCAGCACCACTGCATATTATCCCATTTATCTGGAGGGCGTGGATGTCATTTACCGCATGAAAGCAGATGATTGTCTGTGGGCAACGGTGACACCCACGGATCTTGCATCCAAGCTGGTACTCGCTACCTATGTGTGGGATATTGAGCAGCTGACAGTCTCTGCACCGGGGAAGGAAACCATGAACTTCATCAACAGCGGTACAGATAAGGATACGGCTTCCATTACCCTGAATGGAGAGGCTTGCGATACGGAACGGTATCGGCTGTTCTATACCTTCCTGCTGGCAACAACCGCAGAATCTGTTGTACTGGATGAGGAACCCGTGGGTGAACCCGCAGCAACGCTGTACTTCCGCACCCATAACGGCAGCAAGGAACAGGAAATCTGCTTCTATCGTCAGGATGCGTTCAACTGCCTGATGACCGTCAATGGTGTGCCCAGCTTCCGGTGCCGTGCATCCTATATTGATGCATTTCTGGAAAATATGGATCGTTTTGATACGGATGAGGATTTTATCACAACATGGAGCTAATATGACTTTATAAGAAAACACAGGAAAGGATGGTCAAAATGCAACAGGAATATTTCATGTACAAAGGGTATCCGCTGGTTCGGAACGGAAATGAAATCTATTATGGCTATATGTCGGAGCCTTATGTGGCATGGCTTCAAATTCTGCATCAGAACCTACAGGATGGTCTGGAGGTTGCCGATAAAGTACGGGTTTACCAGATGTCCACCGATGAAAAGCTGAATCCCATGGAACGTATTGCCAATAAGGCGGACCGCACAAGCTTGTATGATGCACTGGATGTTGCATTTACCTGGCTGGAGCGTGCGAATAAAAAAGACTGAATCAAAAACAAAAAAGGGCTGCTGCAATTTTGCAACAGCCCTTTTTATGGAGGAAAAGATTCGCTTATGAAATACCGGCGGCAGCCTTTGCGTATTGACTCAGAATTTCCGTTGCATCAGAAATGTCCGTAATACCATCATCGTTTACATCTGTATAGGCATTACGTTTCCACATGGTTGTATACTCATCCGTATTTCCGGCTGCCTTCAGTGCGTACATTTTCAGCACAGCCGTTGCATCAGACAGCCCCACTGTACCGTTCATATCTATATCACAGCCGAAGTCAATGAAATTTTCACGCATAACGGCAAGATCCTTTTCATCAATCACAGCGTCCAGATTGATGTCAGCTGTACAAATCATACATTTGTCAGCAAGGACGCCTGTTTCCAGATATTTCTCCAGAACGGCAATATCCTTTTTGGTAGTCATCTCATCAAGATCCAGATCACCCACTGTGATAGATACGCTTGCATGATTTTCAAGGAGTACATCATCATAAAAATAATAGCCATATATTTCAGGCGAAGTCGACATGCCTGCGGCATATATTCCGTAGTATCCCAGAATCAGACGTGCGTCATGAATGGTGACCAGTCCGTCGGCATCTACATCCGCTCTTGCAAGAAATTCTGGTGTGATTTCAACTGCGTAGTACGGAGCACAGGCACCCAGTGCGGCGTTTCCATCATCCGGAAAGTCATTAAAAATTTTCCCATCACCGTCTGCATCGCCCAATACATAAATCTGCTGGGCATAGATTTCCTGTGCATCCGCTTCGGTAACCACACCATCCCCGTTGATATCTGCAAGGGCAAGCTGCTGCTCGGTCAGCGTATAATTTTCGTCCCGTACAAATCGGGAAACCATGGCAGCATCGTGACCTGTGAGCACACCATCCATGTCCACATCACCCTGTATAAAGGATTTGTCTGTGTTTGTGTTCTCCATCAGTGTTACGGTATAGACAGTGGGCGGTACCAGTTCCGGATACATATAGTCCGGATAAGCTGTATCTACAAAATCCAGCTCCAGCAGTGTGCGGCACAAATCAAACTGACGGGCTGCTGCTTCATCACTGTAAGCATCTGCTGTATTCTCATAGGTGAGCACATACTGGATCTGTCCGCTTGAAAGCGTCTGGTATTCCGTGATAGGGGCGATCTCCGGTATCATGGAAAAATCCTCCACACTCAGCGCAGCCGATGCAATTACATGAACCCGATTTTTTGTGAAGTCATTCGTAGTATCGGCTTCCATGCAGCGGTACAGACTCAGCTGATAAACCTCCTTTACGTTTTTCATCTGATACAGTGCATCTGCATCCGCACCGTTTACGATGATATATGGATCGGTCAGTTCGTTCAGGCAGAGCTTCTGTTCCATCCATCCCCAAGAGGGCATGGTTCCTGAAACAGCATTGAGGTCTACAAGCTCTGCACCATCCGGCAGTGTGAAGCTTTCCAGGTCTGCGTAATTTTCAGCCGTGACAGCATAGAAGCTGGTAGGCTCTACACCCCAGAGATAAGCATCATATGCCTCGGAAGCGGCTCTGTAATAGGTGATATAGTCAAAGTCTGTGCCCATGCCGATTTCCGATGTAATGGAATCATCATCCATAGAAATAACCTGAATCTTTGATTCCTCTGAACCCGAATCGGATGAGATTGTGACCGTTTCTGTGGTTGTAACAGGTGCTGCTGTTGCAATGGTCTGTGATGGACTGCTGGTCTGCACGGCTCCATTGTCAGCGGCAGTATCGGTCTGAACGGTTGTTACCGCCGGTGCGGAAGTTTCTGCTGCTTTTGTGACAACGACGGTTACCGCCGGTGCAGTGGATGCAGCGGTTGTTGTAACGGTCGTTTCAGCAGAAGTCGGATTTTCTTCCGTCATGGACTGTGCACTTGCGGCAGCACTGCTGACCATGCTTGTATAGGATGCCTCTGTTTCATCGGCTGTCTGGATGATTTCAATTCTCTCTGTGTTTTCTGGTGTAACTGGATTCAGCATTTCACTCTTCCACATGCCCAGACCAAATAGTGTAATGATACCAAATAATGACATAATAGAACCCCCCTTTTTGATTGCGGCTTTGCGCTTTTCCCTCTTCCGGAAATATTCGTCTCCCCGCCGGAACACATTTCTTGCAACCTCTTCATAGCTTTTCATCGCTGAATCCCTCCTTCCGCAGTTCCGACCGGAGTGAATGTTTCGCTCTGTAAACAAGATTCCCAATCTGCCGCTTACTTTTGTGCATAATCAGAGCCGTTTCATCTATGCTGAATTCTTCCGTATAAAGCAGGTAAAGAACCTGCTGATACTCCGATTTCAGCTTCTTCATGGCACTTCGCACCATGGCATTCTGCTCCTTTTTTATGTAGTCGGCTTCTATGTCTGTTCCGTCAGAGAGGTTTGTATAATCCTCTAAAGGCGCATCCGATATCCATCGGCGGCGTCTGAGGGCATTCAGCGCACAGTTGCGTCCGATTGCATAGAGCCATGTTTTGAAGGAGCTTTTCCCTGAAAACTTCGGCCTTTTTGTATACAGCTTTACAAAGGTATCCTCCATCAGCTCTTCTGCAATGCTCATCTGATTGGTAAAACGGTACAGATAGAAAGTCAGTCCGTCCTTATAGTCACGGATGATTTCAACCATACCTTCGTTATCTCCTTCAAGGAAACGGCGGTAGCTACTTGCACCGTTATCCAATGGCTTGCCCCCTTTCAGAATGCATTCTTTCTGGTTTCATGAATTAGACACACGAACATCCGTTTTTTCTCACCCGTTTTGGAAAAATTTGCATAAAAAATGAGCTGTTGCAGTTTGAAGTGCTGCAACAGCCCTCTGTCTGTGCTGCAAACGTTCCACCGGAACGTTTGCAGGATATGCTTTGCTTCATCGCTGGAACAGGGGGAAGCGGTCTTGTCCGCTTCCCCCAATCCAAGCTGTCGCTTGGATTTCCCCCTTTCACCGCGCGCCAGAAGTATGGCGCAGGGTGTTTCGCCGTCTGCGGACGGCGACAAGGGGGCTTCTCGCCCCCTTGACCCCTCGACCGCTTTTTTTGAGAAAAAAGCGGCGCAAAAAAACTTTTATAATTGCTTTCCCCCCCTCCCTTGTGGGAGGGGGCTGATGCCTTCCTGTTTTCAGTAACTGAAACGGGGGTGGGGTAAACGGTCCAGCGGCACGCTGGCTCCCTTGTGGGAGGGGGCTGATGCCCTCCTGTTTTCAGTAACTGAAACGGGGGTGGGGTAGACGGTCCAGCGGTACGCTGGTCAGCGGCTGTTTCCGCCGCCGCCACCACCGCTGGAGGTGCCGCTGAAGCCGCCGCCACCGCCGCCGCTGCTGTGCTCAATCTTGCGCCGGGTCTGGTATTTCCGAAGGAATGTATCCGAACGTACATTGATTTTTGCACCCTCAAAAGAAAGATAGTGCAGACTGGATGGAGCATCCTTGAATCGATAGTGAGACTTGATACAGAAAAATGTAATCAGTGTGATAATCAGACTCACTACAATTCCAATTACCAGTGCCAGACCCCATTCTCTCGGCGGAGAATCGCTGAATACCTGATTGCCGGAATCATCTATCGTCACATATTTCCCCGTGTCCGGCACATAATAATAATAACTCGTGTCAGGACCGTAATTGTAATAAAATTCCAGCTCGCTGAGAAATTCCTCTACAGCCCCCGGAATATCCTCCTCACAGCGGGGTAGATATGGATTGATTTCACTGAAAATATCCTGAATCCGGTTGCTGCCGCCGTATGAATCATCCGTGTAATAAAACCGTGCACGGTTGCGGGTGTAGAAGAAATCATATGGAGAATAGCTGGGGTCATCATGACCGGACAAATCCATGTAAAGAACCACCGTATCATCACTCATGTCATACCGCTGCTGACAGAGTGTTTCACAGTACATCTGTGTTTCACTGCGTGCCACATGGGAACCGCTGACATACACCAGAATATTCATTTCAATGTAATTCGCTGTTTCGATGATTTCTTCTGTCAGCTCCTCCTGTTCTTCTACAGTCAGCAGCTGTGCATCATCCACCAGAAGACTTTCTGTGGGTTCAATGGCTGCCCCCGTCATGGGCGAAACTCCACAGGCAGCAATGGCTGTACCCAGAAGCAATGCAGCGGCAGGTTTCAAAATCTTTCTCATAGCAGCATGCCTCCAATCAGGGTGATAATTGCACAGAGAATCACCAGCAGCCCGCCGCAGAAGCCTAAAAGCTTCGGCATACTCAGAGGCGGTGTGCCTGCAAGCTTTCCCGTCTGTGCATTGACCGCAAAGCTGTAGGTCTTTCCGTTATGATGATAGTTCATAAACCAGACCGGAAGCAGGGCATATTCCTTCTTCATCTTGTTGTAGGTCACATCCATCTTCTCTGCTTTGATGTTGTCATAGCCTGTTATGGTTTCATGCAGCTTCTGCTTGCACCCTTCATGGATGCGTGCCTTGGTTCCGTTGATGACATCCTCCCACGGAACATCGTATTTCTCAGCAAGGAAGCCGCTGAGATACTGCATGGAGAAATCACGGATATCCTTGTAATGATACGGCTCAATGGCATTCATCAGCGCATCGTCAATCTTCTTGGCACCATCTGCCGGTACACGCCCGAAGGGGAAAACGCCCCGTCTTTTTACAGTGAATTCAGCGGTTTCTGTAATCTCATAGTTCCCGCTGGTCCAGTGGCGTTTCTTTTCGCCGATACAGGACAAGGATGCGGTGGCATCACAACTGGTCAGCCAGAAGGGAACATATACACCGCTCATTTTCTCCAGCTGCTGTTTGGACTTGAAATCGCTGGGCAGAAACCATCTCTTTTTGCACCATTTTTTAAAATCCTCCACTGCCTTTTCACGGGTGACAGCAAAGGGAATCACATAGTTGGGACGATATGCACCGGTAAGACGGCCTGCCAGTACCACCGGATTGTGGCAGTAATAGCAGAAAGTAGCCGCAGAGGTTTCCTCTGCAATAATCTGTGCACCGCAGGAGTTGCATTCATACAGACGTGTGCCGTTTTCAAAGTCGGAATAGTCGTTTTCATCCTTCAGGGTCTGGGCATCGGGATCCGCATTTTTTTCCGCCTGCTGATTGGTCTCTGCATACAGCCTGGCGATTTCCTCTTCTGTGAAAAAGCTGTTGCAATAATCGCAGCCGAACTTCTGTTCTTCTGGCTTGAAAGTCAGCTCACCGCCGCAATAGGGGCATTTGTATTGTACAGTATTCAAAGGGACTTCGTCCTTTCTGTTCAGAAGTTTTCAGATCGGCAGGCTCAGCTGCGCTTGCTGCCGCATTCGGTACAGAATTTGCCGGTGTTGGTTGCGCCGCAGGAGCACTTCCATTCGCCTGCTGCCGGACGGGGAGAACCGCATTCGGTACAGAATTTTCCGGTGTTTTCCGCACCGCAGCTGCACTTCCATGCACCTGCCGGAGCCGGCTTCTTGGAGCCGCATTCTGTGCAGAAATTGCCGGTATTGGTTGCGCCGCAGGAGCACTTCCAGCCGTTGGCTGTCTGAGCAGCTGCCGCCTGCTGAGCTGCTGCCTGCTGCTGCATCTGCATCTGCTGTGCGTTGGTGGCAGATGCGGAGGACATAAAGCCGCCTGCGCCCTGCATACCCATGCCCATTGCCATGAATGCCTGACCGGCACCGGCACTGTTGCTGCCCGCTGCTTCCATGCCTCTTGCGATAGAGCCCTGTACATAACCCTCACGAATGGTTGCATCGGAGAGCATAGCACCCTGATTGCGCATATTGATGAGCTTTTTGCTGTCCTCATCATAGCTGATGCTGGCAATACCTACGGATGCAATTTCAATACCACGTGCCTTTTTCCAGTCCTCATCCAGCACATTGCTCATATAGCGTGCCAGCTCCATGCCCTTGGAAGGCAGCGTAGAAATGCGCACGCCGTCTGCGGACATCTGGCTGATGGTGCTCTGAAGGGCTGTCAGGAATTCCGAATTGAACTGCTCGTTGATATCCTCAAAGTCCACACGTCCCTGTGTACGCTGGGGGCATTCCATAAAGAACTTCAGGGGATCGGAAATCTTTATGGAATAGTTGCCGTGACAGCGCAGGAACAGCTCTGCATTGTAGAAATTGTCAAAATACTGGAGTGCATTGCGTGTGCCGAACTTGATGCCGCGGATTTCTGCCAGATTGACAAAGTAAGCCTGCTGTGCGCTGCTGGGCTGACCGCCGAACTTGAAGCGTTCCCATGTATCACGGAGCGTGTCGCCGAACTGACCGTTGAACAGGGAGGGGGCAGAGGACATGAATACCTCATAATAGCCCGGTTCTGCGGTATAGTCGATGATCTTGCCGTCCTCTACCAGAAACATCATCTGGTTCTGTTCCACCACGATTTTGGAACCGTTGGAGATGACATTGGCATCGCCCTTCTTGTTGCTGCTGCGCTTGTTGCTGACCTGTGTACCCCGGCACAAAATGGTTGTAGGACCCATATTTTCTGCCTTGATATAGTCCAGCCAGGAATCTGCCAATACGCCGCCTACTGCGCCAGCGGCTGCTTTAATAAGACCCATAATCATAACCTCCGTTAAATGTTGTATTCTATATGAATTTTCTGAAAAGAATGTACTTCCATTATACCATAGATATGCTGGATTTGCAAGAGGTATTTGTTCTTTTTCACGAAAATCATTTTTTGAAAAACCAGCGTGCCGCCCAGCGTACCGCTGGACCGTCTACCCCACCAGCGTACCGCTGGACCGTTTACCCCACCCCCTTTTTTGTTACTGAAAATGGGAAGGCATCGACCCCCTCCCACAAGGGAGGGGGGAAAAGGTGGCTGCAAGTTCGAAAGGTATAAAAGTTTTTTTGCGCCGCTTTTTTCTCAAAAAAAGCGGTCGGGGGG
>JBJERF010000008.1:0-34794 GCA_051882115.1 Ruminococcus sp.
AGTACAGCTATGTTGCCCATCCCGATCTGATGAATTTTACTGGTTCAGAGACGGTTTACAGAAAGCATTATGGGCGGCTGTGTGCCTATCTGAAAGAAAAAGGAATTCCGGTTGAAATCAATATGCTGGGTCATGTGCAGCAGCGGCACTATCCCTCAGCATTATTTTTGCAGATTGCCCAGGAGACGGGCAATACAGCCATCATCGGCTGTGATGCCCACAATCCTCAGAGCCTGCTGGATATAGATGCACAGCAGGCATGCCGGAAGCTGGCAGAGCAGTTCGGACTGCCGGTTGTGGATTTTCTGCCAGGTCTGGGCGATAAAAAAAGTCGGTTTTGACCCTGTATTCAGTCAGAAAAAGCCCTTGTATAATCCGTTTATATCTGTTATAATAAACACATCCATCAACGAAATCTGTATATCATTGAACATTTTGTATAGTGAAGGGAGAAATATATAATGAACATTCCTGAAATTTTGTCACAGCTGACATTGGAGGAAAAGGCTGGACTCTGTTCCGGCGGAGACTTCTGGCATACAAAGGCAGTAGAGCGTCTGGGTATTCCCCGTATGATGCTCAGCGATGGCCCTCACGGACTGCGCAAGCAGGATCAGACCAGTGATAATCTGGGCATCAATGACAGTATCAAAGCCGTATGTTTTCCGGCAGGCTGTGCCACCGCTTCTTCTTTTGACCGTGATCTGGTACGGAAAATGGGCGAAGCACTGGGCAATGAATGTCAGGCAGAGGATGTTGCTGTTCTGCTGGGACCGGCTGTGAATATCAAGCGATCGCCCCTGTGCGGACGCAATTTTGAATATTATTCCGAAGACCCCTATGTTGCAAGTGAAACGGCAAAGGCATTCATTCAGGGCGTGCAGAGCAAGCAGGTAGGGGTAAGCATCAAGCATTTTTATGCCAACAATCAGGAGCACCGCCGTATGAGCAGCACCTCCGATATGGATGAGCGTACTGCACGGGAAATCTATCTGGCAGCCTTTGAAGGTGCAATCCGTGAAGCCAAGCCATGGACGGTCATGTGTGCTTACAACCGGATTAACGGAACCTATGCAGCAGCCAACCGGAATGCACTTACGGAAATTCTCCGGGATGAATGGGGCTTTGACGGCATTGTTGTCAGCGACTGGGGTGCCTGTGATGACCGCTCAGCCGATCTGGAGGCGGGTATGGATCTGGAAATGCCGTCCAGCTTTGGCTTCCGTGATGCCCAGATTGTACAGGCGGTCAAAGATGGCAGGCTGTCTGAGGAAGCACTGGATCTTGCTGTAACAAGAATCCTCACCATCCTTGACCGTTATCTTAGCGGACGGGATACACAGGCAGTATTTGATCGGGATGCAGACCATGCCCTTGCACGGACGATCGCATCGGAGTGCATCGTTCTGCTGAAGAACGAAGAAAATATTCTTCCGCTTTGTCAGGAGAAAAAAGCTGCCTTCATCGGAGCTTTTGCAGAAAATCCCCGTTTTCAGGGGGGCGGCAGCTCTCATATCAACGCATGCAAGGTGGAGTCTGCACTGGAAATGGCAAAGGCAAAGGGCTATGATGTGACCTATGCAAAGGGATATGAGCCGGAAAGTGACTGCACGGATGCAGACCTGCTTGCCGAAGCAGTTGCTGCTGCAAAGGATGCCGCTGTTGCCGTTGTATTTGCGGGACTGCCGGATTCCTTTGAATCCGAGGGCTTTGACCGTACACACATGCAGCTGCCTTCGTGTCAGAATGCACTGATTGCCGCAGTTGCACAGGCAAATCCCAATACGGTTGTTGTCCTGCATAACGGCTCACCGGTGGAGATGCCGTGGCTCTCTCAGGTAAAGGGCATTCTGGAAGCCTATCTGGGGGGACAGGCTGTAGGCGGTGCCGTTGTGGATATCCTTTACGGCGATGTAAACCCCAGCGGTCATCTGGCGGAAACATTCCCCTGCAAGCTGGAGGACAATCCTTCCTACCTGTTCTATCAGGGGGAGGGTGACTGTACCCAGTACCGTGAGGGCGTATTTGTAGGCTACCGTTATTATGCCACCAAGAAAATGCCGGTGCTGTTCCCCTTCGGGCATGGTCTGAGCTATACAACCTTTGAAATTGCCCATCTGAGAACCGACCGGAGCACATACAACGAAGATGAAACCGTACAGGTTACTGTGGATGTGACCAATACCGGCAGCCGCAGCGGCAAAGCCGTTGTACAGCTGTATGTCCTTCCGGAGCGTACAGGGGATGCAGTGATTCGTCCGGTACAGGAGCTGAAGGCATACGAGAAGGTATCCTTAGAGCCGGGTGAGACAAAAACCATTTCCTTTACACTGAACCGCCGTGCCTTTGCTTATTTTGATATGCAGCAGCATGACTGGAAGGTACTCGGCGGTGATTATACCCTTGCAGCCGGTGATTCCTCTGCCCATCTGACTGCCATGACGACCATTCATATAGATGGTACCCATCCGAAGCCGGCACGGATTACACTGGATACGACCATTGGGGATGTGATGCATCTGGATGGTGCCATGGATGTACTGGCACCGTATCTGACCGCATTCGGTCTGGACAGCGGTTCTTCGGATGAAAATGCAATGGGTGCCGGTACTGCGGATATGCTGGAAGCTATGATGCGCTATATGCCCATCCGGAATCTGGTGCCTTTCGGCGGCGGTGCTATCAGCTGTGCAGACTGCGAGCAGCTTGTGAATGCGTTAAATGCAATTCTTTGAAAATAAACTTTTATCCCTGCATTTTCAATAAAACATTGAAAAAAGCTTGAAAAATATAAGACAATATGCTATAATGATGAGGAAGAGAATCGGCTGATTTCCAATGAAAAGGAGGTTTTTTTATGCTGAATCGATTCCGAATCGTGAGTATGGCAATTGCAGGCTGTATGCTGGCAGGTATTTCCTCTCTGTCGGCAGCAGCGGAGGATGTACCGGAGCAGCTTGCACTGGATGGCAGCGTGCAGGAATTTGTCATGTGTCCGGAGGATCAGGAGGACTCTACCTACATTCTTTCGTACGAGCTGACACTGGAAAGTGAAGCACGGGTGGATTTCCATGTGGTATGCAATCCCGGCGGCGGTTATCTCAACTATGGACTCCATGGAGAAATGGTTACGCAGGACTTTGACTGGCGCATCGACAGTGATCTGCAATATCACAGCAATCAGATCATTCCTTCCGATGATGCGGTAACAACAGGCGATGTATACTACATTCTGGCGCCGGGTACCTATTATTTCTGGCTGGAAGGCGTGAACTTTGATGACTGGACAACAGATCTCAGCGGCAGTATTACGGCAGAAGTGACATCGCTCCCGCTGAATACACCTTATGCCGAAAATCGCAGCCGTTCAGCAGCAGCATCGATTGCGGTGGGGACGCACTGCCAGACCGTGCTGACAGGAGATCTTTCCCATACTGATGTCATCGGAGAAGCATTGTATGATCAGTGGTATACATTTACGGTAGAAAATGACGGTATGTATTATCTGCTGGGTGATCTGACATCTACCGGTACAGAGGATGCCAATAATGCGGTCTGGATTTACAAGGAGGGAGAGACAGACGGCAATGTTGTCAATTTTGACAGCACATTTCGAAAAGAAAAATACGGGCGATCCGTTTACCCCATGGAGCTGGAGGCTGGCACCTATGAGATGGAGGTTACTTGCAATGGTGTCAATGGCGGCGGTATTGCTTATGAATTTGGTGTATATCCCTTTTTACGGGGAGATGCTACACTGGATGGTACGGTGGATCTTGCCGATGCATCCGCTGTGCTGAAATATTATGCACAAGCAGCTGCCGGTATGGAAGCGCAGCTTACAGATGGTACAGATGAATATACAGAAGTCCTTGCATGGCTTCAGGGCGATGCCGCACGGTATAACTGGACGACAAGATTCTATATAGAGGAAGACGATGTACTAGCTCTCAGTGATGCCAGCAGCATTCTGAGCTACTATGCAAAGAATGCAGCCGGACTGGAGCCGGATTGGGATGAAGAGCCTGTTTAAAATCTTCCAACAGCCGTCTTTTCGGCATCTTTCCGCCCTGACTGAGCCCGTCCTCCTTGCAATACACCAAGTATTGCTGCGTCGGACGTTCGTCGTCAGGACGAAAATCTGCTCGAAAATCCGACTGTCTCCAGATCTTAAACAGACTCTAAAACAAACAGGAGAATGAGAACATGAAGAATATACCGAAAATAAAAATTGGAATTGTTGCAGTCAGCCGGGACTGCTTTCCGGAAAGTCTTTCTGTAAACCGGAGAAGAGCACTGGTGGATGCCTATACAAAGAAATATGATGCGCAGGATATATATGAATGTCCTGTCTGCATTGTGGAAAGTGAAATCCACATGGTACAGGCACTGGAGGATCTGAAGCTTGCCGGATGTCAGGCACTTTGCGTATATCTGGGCAATTTCGGGCCGGAAATTTCGGAAACATTGCTGGCAAAGCATTTTGACGGGCCGAAGATGTTCTGTGCAGCTGCCGAGGAAAGCATACCGGTATTGTCTGCAAGCAGAGGCGATGCATACTGCGGTATGCTCAATGCAAGCTATAATTTGAATCTGCGTGGTGTCAAGGCATATATTCCGGAAAATCCAGTGGGCACGGCAGAGGAATGCGCTGACATGATTCATGAATTCCTGCCGGTGGCAAGAGCTGTATACGGGCTTAGCAAACTGAAAATCATCAGCTTCGGCCCTCGTCCCAGCAACTTTCTTGCCTGCAATGCCCCCATTCAGCAGCTGTACAATCTGGGCGTAGAGATTGAGGAAAATTCTGAGCTGGATTTGTTTGAAGCGTTCCACAAGCATGCAGGAGATCCACGGATTCCGGATGTGGTCAGGGATATGGAGCAGGAGCTGGGTGCAGGCAATAAGAAGCCGGAGATTCTGGAAAAGCTGGCACAGTATGAGCTGACCCTGCTGGACTGGGTTGAGGCGCATAAGGGCTATCGGGAATATGTTGCCATTGCAGGGAAATGCTGGCCGGCATTCCAGACCCAGTTCGGCTTTGTGCCCTGTTATGTCAACAGCCGTCTGACCGGCATGGGCATTCCGGTTTCCTGTGAGGTGGATATTTTCGGTGCACTGAGCGAATTCATCGGCACGGCTGTCAGTGAGGATGCAGTTACACTGCTGGATATCAACAATACGGTACCGGCGGATTTGTACAAGCAGGAAATTGCAGGAAATGCCCCCTATGGTTCCGATGAGATTTTCATGGGCTTCCACTGCGGCAATACCACCTCGAAAAAGCTGTCCTTCTGTGAGATGAAGTACCAGCTGATTATGGCACGGAGTCTGCCGGAGGAGGTCACACAGGGTACGCTGGAGGGCGATATTCTGCCCGGTGATATTACATTCTTCCGTTTGCAGTCCACATCCGATGCAAAGCTGACTGCCTATATTGCACAGGGTGAGGTTCTGCCGGCAGCCACGCATTCTTTTGGTGCCATTGGTATTTTCGCTATTCCGGAAATGGCACGCTTTTATCGGCATGTGCTGATTGAAAAGCATTTTCCCCATCATGGTGCCGTAACCTTTGGACATCATGGGAAGTACCTGTATGAGGTATTCAAATATCTGGGCGTAGATGCAGCAGAAATTGGATACAATCAGCCCAGGGGTGTACGTTACCCCACGGAAAATCCGTTCCTATAATACGAATGAGTCAAAAGCCGCAGATGCTGCAAGCAGGGTCTGCGGTTTTGATGTTTTGTATGAACATTAATAAAATACGAATGGATGATGTACACGGAACAAAGCGCCGGTAAAACTTGCAGAATGCAGAATTTGTGTTTGACAAATAGAGGAATGTCTGGTACAATAAAATATTGGATAAGCAGTATCACAAATTTTGCAGTATATATGCATTTACGGATATGATGCAGGGAGGGAGCATTTGGTTTGAAAAAGTCGAGTAAAGAGTCTGTCCAGAATAATTTAACAGAAGAAATGATTACGGAAGTAACACTTTCTGCCATGAAAGAAAATCCAAATGGTGAAACGAATTATCCCATTCTGGAATTTGATGAACGTGCACTGGAGCTGCTATCATCGGGTGTTCGGGAAACGCTGCGCTTTAGTAAAGTTGTACCCAACGGCGGGGCATGCTATCTTTTTTTCAAGCGTCTGTTGGATGTGGTTGTATCATTCTTTGCACTGGTCATTCTGCTGATTCCGATGCTGATTCTGGCATTGATTGTTTTCTTGCAGGATGGCGGCAATCCGTTTTTTTCTCAGGCACGTCTGACCAAAGAAGGACGGGTATTTCATATGTACAAATTCCGTTCCATGTGTGTGGATGCGGAAGCAAGATTTGCCGAGGTGCAAAAAGGGAATGAGACAGATGGTCTGGCATTCAAGAATGAAAACGATCCCCGCATTACAAAAATCGGGAAGTTTTTGCGGAAAACCTCTTTGGATGAACTGCCGCAGCTATGGAATGTGCTGCGAGGGGATATGTCTCTCATCGGCCCTCGTCCGCCGCTTCCCCGTGAAGTGGTGCTTTACACGCCGGCACATATGGATCGGCTGCTGGTAAAGGGCGGTCTGTCCTGTATTGCCCAGTGTGAGGGACGCAGTGACGTGGAGTTTGAAAAATGGGTGGAATCGGATGTCCATTACATAAAAACACGCAGCCTGTGGCTGGATATCAAGCTTCTGTTCCGTACCATCGGAGTTGTCATCATGAAAAAGGGCGCAAAATAAGCATCAAAAAGGCTGTTGCCGGTCTGTGTGAACCGGCAGCAGCCTTTTTCTTTTTATGGTGCAAAATGCTGCAAAAACTGTGCATGGCATGTTTTGTGCAGATTTTCTGCCATTGTGTCGCATATTTCAATCAGCATGCGTTCATATGTACATTGCAGAGGAGAGACACGCTGCGCATCACCGGTTTCCATTCGGTTCATACAGCCGCAGGAATTGGTACACCGATTTTTCAGCGCACAGGTTCGGCATGTTTCCGGCAGTGCGGAATGCCGAATCAGTGCCTGTTGTCTATCTCGGTTTACACCGGAAAATACATCTCCCAGACAGTAGGCATCCTCTCCCATAAACTGGGTGCATGGATAAAGCCTGCCGTCCACAGCTACCGGCATCTGCCGCAGTCCCAGATGGCATCGGCTTGCAGGTGATGTGCCATAGATACAGTCACGGATTTTTCCGTCAAAGGGACTGAAATAAAAGGCTTCTCCTTTTTCCATCTGGCAGCTGTAAAATGCTGCGAGCTTTTGCAGTTCCTCTTGCAGCTGTTTGAGATGCTGGTCTGTCCAGTGCACCTTTTTTCCGTATGCAATGGTGGCACAGATTTTCCGGAATCCCAGCTTGTACAAGTAGATGACGGACTGTGCGTAACAGGAAACGGCATCTGGTGCAATGGTCATAAGTGCATGGGTGTTCGGCATATGCCTGAGCAAAAGCTTTGCGTTTTTTTCCAGAACCGGCAGCGTGGATGTGCCGTCTTTATATCGGCGGCAGAATTCCTGTGCAAGGCCGTCAAAGGATAGCCCGATCTCCATCTGCTGTGCCTTTGCATAAAGGACAAATGATTCATCCAGCAGTGTGCCGTTGGTGGTCATTTTGCAGTGAAAAGGCTTTCCGGTTTGTCTGCTTTTTTCCTGACCGTATGAAACAGCTTTGTAAATCTGTTCCTTTTCCAGCAGAGGCTCTCCGCCGAAAAAGCACAGTCCGGCAGATGAACCGCTGGAAAATGCCAGATCACATGCAGCCAGCAGAACTTCTTCTGTCATGCGCACCGGATGCTTTTCTGTAATACAGTAGCTGCAAGCCATGTTGCATTGCTTTGTCAGATGAAGTGTCAGATTCATGGTTTTTCCTTTCTGTGCGCATGCAGCTTTTCAGTCACCATTCAGAACCGATCCGTCTGCTGTATTTTCGGAAAGAACGGGTACTTCCCCTGCAAGCTCTGTTTCTGACTCAGGCACATCTATGGTGGTATCTGGTTCCATGACAACATCTCCGTCCAGTTCGACTTCCGTAGTGTCCGGCTCAATTTCAACAGCGCCCTCAAAGGAAACCTCTTCTGTTGCAGCTGCTGTAGTTTCCGTAGGCTGCGGTACAATCGAAGTCTCTCCTTCCAAGGCAGTTTCTCCGCATCCGGTTAAGGTTCCGGTTGCCGTCAGAAGCACTGCCATGGCAGCCGCATAGGCTGGTTTTTTGTATGATTTTACAGGTTCAATTTTCATAAAGAACTCCTTTCTTTTCGTAGTCGGAATGGCTTTCTGTTTTCATTATAACATGACAGAAAATGATTGTCAATATGTAGAAAGTATGAAAAATACGATGTAAATTTAACAGATATTTTATAATTTGTTATTGCATATAGAAAAATATGCACTTGACATTTATGGTAATTTACGATACTATTATTTTGTAGACGGTGAAATTATTCGTCAAATATCACAAATGCGATTTTTTGAGGTGTACGGGGGTGTATATATATATGAAACCGACAAAAAGATGGAAAGCTGGTTTGACAGCAATTGTGTTTATGATGCTCCAGATGATTACGCTGTTGATAAAAGGAATCTCAGTGGGGGCTGCGGATACGGTTGTATATGATGCACAGGAAATACCGGCTTTTGCAGATCGTACCATACAAGAGGTTTCTGATCAGTATTCGGCTGCATTGTATGCAGGGGAAAGCTATGTGAATTATGATTCCAGTACATGGTATGTAAGGGAACCGTCCTTTGAAGCTCCCTATGATGCAGGTGAAATCACGCAGGATACGCATACTACAATGGTCGCTATGACCGACTTTTTCCGGTGGCTTATGGGCAACCGGCCGCTTTTAAAAGAATCCCAGCATTCCGAACAGCTTCAGGCAGGTGCACTGGTGCGGAACTATCATTTCAGTCATTCGGTGGATGCTTCTTATAAGCCGGGGGACATGAGTGATACGCTGTGGCAGTATGGTGCTGATTGTGAGCATAATATTTTAGCAGGCGGATATACACCTCAGGGCTCCATAGGGGGCTGGATGAATGAGGGCTATTCTGTAGAGTATGAATCGTGGGGAACCATCGGACATCGTGCCATGATGATGGACATGTATCTGTCCGATATCCAGTATGGTTTTTCCGGAACGGTTGCCATCGGGGATACAGTAAGCCGAGAAAATCAGCCCAATGCACCTTTTGCAGCCTATCCGGCTCCGGGTTATATGCCCAGCAGTCTGGTGAATCCCACAACTTGTGCATGGTCTGTGCAATTGGATCGGGATGTCATGGAAGTGGACGATGTATACGATGTTACAGTGACCATTACCAATCTCAATACCGGGGAAACATGGACACGTATAGCAGACGATGAAACGCTTATGAGCAGCTATGGCTGTCTTGCATTTGTACAGCCTATGGATTATGGATCCGGCGGCTATACAGATTCCTATGAGGTGGTGCTGGATGGCCTTCTGGATGCGGCAACAGGAGCTGCGGCGGAAATCCGCTATACGGTAAAATTTTTTGATATTACAGAATATGCAATGTCCCGTGTGGATGAAGTGAATTTCCGTATGGAATACGGAATTGGACCGAAGATGATGAATGAAGCAGATTTGAAGAAAATTGCAGCCATTCTTCCACGGGAAATTCCTGTTCATGCAGAAAATGATCATATCTTTTATGTGCCGGTAACAGGAGACTGGCAGGTGGATCTGCAAAACAGCTGTTTTGTAAACAGCGGCGATGTGTCTGCACTTCCGGAGCGCATTCAGGATTATGAGGGCATGCTTCAGCGTATAACCATTCCTTTTGTGCAAAAGACAGGCTATACGGCGGAGTATGATACACTGGATATTATTCCCAGTCAGGTGGATTCAGGAAGCAGGGTGAGCCTCTCCGTATATCGTACCAATATTTCTACCGATACGGTACATATTTTCAAGCTCAGGCAGAAAGCGGACGGTTCTTATACAGCAGTAAAGACATTTGATTCAGCTGATTATGAAGATGGTTCAGAGGAGGTACAGGAGGGCTATGTTATTGAAAGTGCCTGTGCAGCAGATGGGGGAGAATATCTTTCTGTTTATTTTAATCAGAGCTGGATTGACGGCGGCTATACAGTGTCTGTATTTGTAAGCAATATGGTTTCTACCTTAAAGGTCAAAGGGACTCTGGCAGGAGATCTGAACCAGGATGGAGTTCTTGACGGGAGGGACTTGATTCTGATGGCAAAGGGACTGACTGGTATGGCAGATATTCCGCTGGATGCAGCGGACTGTAACGGAGATGGTCATGTCAATATCTTTGATATGGTAGTTTTGAAAGCACAGCTTCATGATGCAGGTGTATAAGAGCATTTTCTTTTTATTGGCAGGAAGGTAGGAATTTTTTTCGGTCCAGCAGTTTTTTGCAAAAAAATGCTGGCAGGGTCCAGGGACAGCGTCCCTGGTCGCCGTCCGCAGACGGCGAAACACCTTTTGTGAAATGAATGTTACAGATGGGGCTGTTGCAGCACTTAGACCTGCAACAGCTCGTTTTTTATCACATTTATATTGTTTTCTTTTTGGCACTCCGTTCAATCTTGTTGAAAATGAAGAAAAGCTGGCAAATGCCAGAAATGCGGAATTTTACTTGCTTTTTTGTGCGCAGTGTGTTATAATATTATGTAATTCAGTAAGTTTCATGTAAACTTGTTTCCGAAAAATTCGGTTTGAATCCAATAGTTAAGGTGATAATATGTATGATTTTTTAATTGTAGGTTCTGGTCTGTTTGGTGCTCTGGTGGCTTTTGAAGCAGCTAAAAGAGGCAAAAAAGTACTCGTTCTGGAGAAGCGTGACCATATCGGCGGCAATATTTATTGTGAAAATGTAGGCGGCATCCATGTACATAAGTACGGTGCGCATATTTTCCATACCAACAACAAGGCAGTATGGGATTATATTCAGCAATTTGCAGAGTTTAACCGCTATACAAATGCGCCCATTGCCAATTACAAGGGTGAGATCTATAATCTACCGTTCAATATGAATACCTTCCATCAGATGTGGGGCGTTGCAAAGCCGGAGGATGCCATGCGCATCATTGAGGAGCAGAGACAGGCTTGCAGAACAGAGCAGCCTTCCAATCTGGAGGAACAGGCCATCCATCTGGTGGGTGTTGATATTTATGAAAAACTGGTCAAGGGCTATACGGAAAAGCAGTGGGGACGTACATGCAAGGAACTGCCGCCGTTTATTATCCAGCGTCTGCCGGTACGTTTTGTTTATGACAACAACTATTTCAATGACCGGTATCAGGGCATTCCCATTGGCGGTTACACAAAAATCATTGAGAAAATGCTGGCAGGCATTGAGGTTCGCCTGAATACAGATTTTCTGGAGGATAAGGAAGCCTATGAGGCAATGGCAGACAAGGTAATTTACACCGGTGCCATTGATGCATATTACGATTCCTGTTACGGCAATCTGGAATATCGTACCGTTTATTTTGAAACAGAGGAGCTGCCCGTTGCCAATTATCAGGGCAATGCGGTTGTCAATTACACGGATGCAGAAACACCCTATACAAGAATCATTGAGCATAAGTTCTTTGAGTTCGGGACACAGCCCACTACGGTCATTTCCAGAGAGTATCCCAAGGAGTGGCAGCCGGGAGATGAGCCGTATTATCCCGTAAACAATGAAAAGAATCAGGAGCTGTACCGCCGGTATGCTGCATTGGCACAGGAAAATGAAAAGGTGCTGTTCGGCGGACGATTGGGTGAGTATAAGTATTACGATATGGATAAGGTCATTGAAAGTGCATTGCATATGGTTGAGGCACTTTTCGGAAATGAGGCATAATGGATATTCAGATTTTGATTGCTGCACATAAGCAGTACAGAATGCCGGATGATGATATGTATCTGCCCGTTCATGTGGGCAAGGTGTTCAATGATGCGGATTTCGGCTATACAGGTGACAATACCGGCGATCATATCTCTTCGAAAAACAAGAACTTCTGTGAGCTGACAGCCATTTACTGGGGCTGGAAGAATCTGGATGCAGAATACATCGGGCTGGCGCACTACCGCCGTCATTTTTCCATCCAAAAGAAAAAGGATCCATGGGATGCTGTGCTCAGGCGCAGTCAGCTGGAACCCATGCTGAAGGAATGTCCGGTAATTGTACCCAAAAAGAGAAATTATGTGATTGAGACGGTATACAGTCACTATGTACATACACATGATGCATCACATATTGAAAAAACAAGACAGATTCTGGCATCACGCTGTCCGGAATATACAGCAGCCTTTGAAAAGGTACTGAAACGACGCAGTGCCCATATGTTCAACATGATGATTATGCGCAAGGATTATTTTGATGCATATTGCGCATGGCTGTTTGATATTCTGTTTGAACTGGAAAAGCAGGTGGATGTGACCTGTCTGGATGCTTTCAATGCCCGTCTGTTCGGGCGTATCAGTGAGTTCCTGCTGGATACATGGATGGAGAAAAATCAGGTTCCCTATAAGGAAATCGGCTATATCTATATGGAGAAAATCGACTGGCCGAGAAAAATCCGGTCATTTTTGGGTGCCAAATTCTTAGGCAGGAAATACGACAAGAGCTTCTGACGGAGGATATATGGAAGATTTGATTTCAGTTGTAATCCCCATTTATAAGGTAGAAGCGTATCTTGACCGCTGTGTGCAGTCGGTGCTGAATCAGACCTATCAGAATCTGGAGATCATTCTGGTAGATGACGGTTCACCGGATGGCTGCGGTGCCATGTGCGACCATTATCAGGCAGAGGATCCTCGTGTAAAGGTCATTCACAAGGAAAACGGCGGTCTTTCAGATGCGAGAAATGCCGGTATTGATATAGCAAAGGGAAAATATATTACATTCATTGATTCCGATGACTATGTTTCGGAACGGTATGTGGAATATCTGTATGGTCTGATTCAGGAATTCGGATGTCCCATGTCCATTGCCCTGCATCAGGCAGTGTATGAATCCGGCAAGGTGCTTTCATGGGATACAGGGAAGCGGCTTGCCATGCCGGCTGAAGCATGCATGGAGCGGATTCTCTATCATGATGTACTGGATATTTCCGCATGGGGCAAGCTCTATGAGCGGCGGCTTTTTGAGCATGTGCGCTATCCCAAGGGCAGGCTCTTTGAAGATGCCGGTACAACATATAAGCTGATTGTTCAGTGTGAGAAAATTGCCTGCGGCTTTGAAAGTCACTATTATTACATGATCCGGAGTAATTCCATTGTAACGGGTGCTTTCAATATGAAGAAGCTGGATATGATTGAAATGACCGACCAGATGGCAGAAACCCTTCGGGAGAAGTATCCGGCTCTGGAGGATGCCATTCTGCGCCGGCAGGTTTATGCACGTTTTACCACGCTCAGACAGCTTGTGGAAAGCGATGTGCGTTATCGGGACAAGGAAAAAGAGCTGATTGGCTACATTCAGCAGCATGCTGCTTCGGTGATGCACAATCCAAAAGCACCCAAGCGGGATAAGTTTGCCATTGTAACCGCCTATCTGGGCGCAGGCTTCTTCCGGACTTCGTGGAAGCTTTACTGCCGTATGACCGGCAGAAAATCATGAAACAGATGAAATAAGAGGGTGAACCTTTATGATGAAACCGGTGGGAAAGGAAAACATCGGAGCAGCTGCCGAGCCGGAGGCATTCCGTGCTGCGCAGCTGCGTATTTTAGATCAGTTTGTTGAAATCTGTACAGCACATCATTTGCAGTATTTTTTATCCGGCGGAACGCTGCTGGGTGCCGTTCGGCACAAGGGCTTTATTCCGTGGGATGATGATATTGATGTCATGATGCCCCGTCCGGATCTGGAAAAGCTGATAGAGATTACAGGCTGTAAAATCGGGCCGTATACATTGTGTGTGCCGGATGCGGAAAATCCGTATCCGTATTCTGTGTATAAAATTTATGATGAAAGCTACATCATTGAGGACAAGGAATTTTCGGACGAGGTGTTTTATCTGCCCTTGTTTATTGATATATTTCCCATTGAGGGACTGCCGCCGGAGGAGAGCGCATCCAAGCGGTTTATTATGCGCTGCTCCCTGAAAAATATTCTGTATAAGATGTCCTACCACAGCGGCATTTACGGAAAATCTCCCAAGGCAAAGGTATTTCATGCACTGCTGTACCCTTATGTGAAGCTCATGGGAAAAAAGCGGCTGGCAGATCGTCTGATGCGCTATGTGCAGAAGTATGATTATCATGCTTCGGAATATGTAGGCGTTGTGCTGACAAGAGCACTGGCTTATCAGGAACGGATTGCACGGAAGGGCTATATCCGTTCTGTGGATGTGGAATTTGAAGGAAAAATGTACAAGGCACCGGAGAGCTATCAGGAATATCTGACGAATCTGTACGGGGACTATATGCAGCTTCCGCCGGCAGATCAGCAGGTTGCCAATCATAGCTTCCGGATTTACAAGGCAAAGTAAGATTTACAGAAATGGAGTGTCAGTATGACGTATGCATTGTTAACGGCAGCTGGAATTGGTTCCAGAATGAAGCAGGATATCCCGAAGCAGTTTATGCATGTGGAGAATAAGCCCATTATTATCTATACACTGGAAGCCTTCCAGAATCATCCCAGTATTGATGGGATCATTGTTGTAACTCTTGAATCCTGGATGGATGTATTGCAGGCTTATGCCAAGCAGTTCAATATTACAAAGCTGAAGTGGATTGTTCCCGGCGGTGAGACCGGACAGGAATCCATCTGTAATGGTCTGAATAAGCTGCGTGAGGTGGCAAATGAGGATGATGTTGTCATGATTCATGACGGCAACCGCTGTATGGTTTCCAGTGAGATTATTTCCAACAGCCTTGCAACCTTTAAAAAGTATGGAGATGCAGTGGCAGCCATCCCCTGTGTAGAGGCTGTATTCCGCAGCGAGGACGGACTTTGTTCCGATGTTGCCATTCCGAGAGAACAGCTCTGGAGAACCCAGACCCCCCATACCTATACGCTGAAGAAGATTCTGTGGGCACATGATGAGGCGAAGAAGCGGAATATTACCAATACGGCAGCCAGCTGCTCTCTGATGCAGCAATTGGGGGAGACTGTGCATTTTTCCAAGGGCTCCGAGGAGAATCTGAAAATCACAACGGTTGAGGATATTACAATTTTCAAGGCACTGCTGCATACAAAGAAAGATCACTGGCTGAAGTAAGCGGAAGGAGGCAGATGTTATGTACAGCGGGAACCGCTTTTATCAAAGCGAAATAGAACGTGTTGTTGCTCAGGATTTCATTCAGTGGGAGAAGCTTCACGGCAAGTCAATTCTGGTGACTGGTGCAACGGGACTGATTGGAACGGCATTGGTGGATACACTAATGTACCTGAATCTGCATACAGATATCCGGGTGCATGTCTATACGCTGGATATCAACAGCGAGGCAATAAACATCCGATTCGGGGAATATCTGGAGCTGGACTGCTTCCATTTTGTACAGTTTGATATTTCAAAGCCTCTGCCGGAGGGTGAAAACTATGATTTCATTATCCATGCGGCAGGCAATGCAAACCCTGTGCTCTATGCCAAAGACCCAGTAGGCACCATGACATCCAATTTCCTGGGTACATACAATCTGCTGGAATACGGCAGACAGCATGGACTTCAGAGAATGCTCTATGTCTCCAGCGGTGAGGTATATGGTGAGCACGGTGAGGGCGTAGTGGTCTTTGACGAGGATTACAGCGGCTATGTAAATTCTATGCTGCCCCGTTCCTGCTATCCCTCTGCAAAGAGAGCCGCAGAAACCATGTGCGTGAGCTTTATGGCACAGTATGGCATTGAGACGGTTGTAGTGCGTCCCTGTCATGTATACGGGCCTACGCAGACGCCCCGTGACAGCCGTGCCGTTGCCGAGTTCATCCGCAACGGCGTAAATGGCGAGGATATCATCATGAAGAGTACGGGAGAGCAGGTACGTACACTGTGCTATGTGATGGATGCTGCGGCTGCATTCTTTACGGTGCTGCTCTGCGGTGCTTCCGGCAATGCCTATAATATTTCAGATGACCAGTTTGAAATCAGCATCCGTGAGCTGGCAGAAACGGTGGCAGCTGCATCGGGTACAAAGGTGAAAATGGAGCTGCCGGATGCAGTCCAGAAATCCGGTTTTACCACGATTTCAAGAGGCGTTCTGTCTTCTGCCAAGCTGAAAAAGCTGGGCTGGAGCTGTCAGAATGATATTCATACCGGTATTGAAAAGACAATTCGTATCATGAAGGGAAATGAGTGATTGAGTTTTATGAAAATTGCTGTTTGCGGCTTTATGCTGAGCGATAATCTGGGAGATAATTTTATTTCTGTCAGTATTTCCTATTTGCTGAGAAAAGAGCTGAAAAGCAAGTATAATATTACGGATGTGCAGTTTGTGGAGGCGGACTTGTTTGCACGGGATCGTTTTCTGACAGAAGCACTGAGCAATCGGAGAAAGGTGGACGGACTGGCTTACTCCAGAGATTTGTCAAAGGCTGAGGACATCTCCTATTGTCTGCACAAGGTGATGATTCAGACTGCCAAAAAGCTGGGCTGTGCAAATGCAGCTCATAAAATGCAGCACAAGCTGTGGCAGAAGTCCTATAACTGCCGTCCCCGGCATGAGAAGTATTTTCGTGAGAAATTCGAGGGTGCGGCTGCTGTGATGATTGCCGGCGGCGGACTGCTTGAGTATCTGTATAATGAATATCAGGAGATGCTGAATCTGATTCGTGAGGTTGCGGAGGATATGGGCATTCCGGTGATTTACAATGCAATTGGCTGTGTGGGTGCCTGCAATTTGAATGATTTCCGCTGTACCATTATGAAGAAGGCTCTGGATGCAGACTGTGTGAAGTATGTGTCTGCAAGAGACAGCGTGGAAACCGTTCAGCAATATGTAGGAGATAAGCTCCAGGTAAAGCATGTGGCAGATGCTGCGGTCTGGGCAAAGGAAGCTTATGGTATCACGGTTCCGGAAAACCGTACAAAAATCGGTATCGGTCTGATTCGGGGCAACAGTCTGCTGGGTTATCAGGTTGCATTCGGCGAAGAGGACTGGATTACTCTGTACAGCAATATTCTTTCAGAGCTGGAAAAGCGGGGCTATGAATACGAGCTTTTCTGCAACGGCTTTGCGGACGATTACGAAATGGGCAAGAAGATTCTCAGCCGTATGGGCAAGGATATGTCTTTGCTGGTGGATCGTCCCACAGATCCGAAAGTGCTGTTGAATACCATTGCTCAGTACAAAGCACTGATCACCTGTCGGATGCATTCCTGCATTGCCGCATATTCTATGGGAATTCCTGCAATTGTCATGTCATGGAATGATAAGGTTGATAAATTTATGCGATTCATTGGCTATCCGGAAAGAGCCGTTCGTGTGAAACGTTTCAGGGCAGATTTTATTGTCAATCTCATGGAAATGGCAATAGAGGAAGGCTTTGAGCCGGAGCAGTACAGCCGTATCCGTGCCAGTGCAGTGGAAAGTGTGGATGGATTTGCAGGGCTTCTTGCTGAAGCGGCAAAGCAGTAGAAACCGGGTGGCATATCAATATGTGTAAGGTTAGTGTAATTGTACCTGTTTATAAAACAGATGAAAGAAGTCTTCGGCGTTGTCTGGACGGTCTGACCGCCCAGACATTGCAGGACATAGAAATCATTGTGGTGGATGACGGCAGTCCCGACTCGTGCGGCAGCATCTGCGGTGCATATGCAGACAAATATCCCTGTCTTACGGTGATTCATCAGGAAAACGGCGGTGTCAGTGCAGCAAGAAACACCGGACTCCGTGCGGCATCCGGCGAATATATCGGCTTTGCCGATGCAGATGATTATATGGAACCGGATATGTATGAAGCTATGTACTGCTGTGCATCGTCCTATCATGCAGACATACTTACGACCGGTTATTTCAAGGAAAAAAACGGGGTCTCTGAAAAATGCGGCTGCACAGAAGAGGAGCAGCTGACGGCGGAGGATGCACTCAAGGCATTTCTGCTGTGCGGAAAGGTTGACTTTACGGTGTGGAATAAGCTGTTTTCCAGAGCATGCATTGAAAATCTCCGCTTTGAGGCAGGGCAGCCCATCGGTGAGGATAAGTACTTTATTTTTCAGGCACTGCGTCAGGCATCGTGTGTGGTGTGCAGTGATATCTGCAAATATGTCTATGTGCTGGGCGATCACTCCGCCATGCGCAGCGGATACAACCGGAAGAAGCTCAGCTCCATCTATTTTGCAGATAAAATAGACGAGGAAATGAAAGCTTATCCGGAAAGCTTTGCCTATTATGCCATGTATGCCCGTTCAAAAACCTATATCCGGAACTGGGCGGCCATCAACAGGGATGTGAACAGCGGGGAATTTCGGGAGGAATCCCGAAAGCTTCGGGAGTATCTGAAAACAGTGCCGCTGTCTTTTGTGAAAAACTACAAAAGCCGCAAGGAACAGATGACCTTTCTGGGTTTGCGGCTCTGTCCGCATATTACGGCATTTCTGCTGAAGAAAATCTACAACAGGAGGTGAGCGGAACATACAATGGTGGCAATTCGAATCAAATCGGAATACCGGCTCAGGATATCGCTGGTAAAAATCGGAATTTTTTTCCTGCTTTTATATTCCTTTACGGTTCCGCTGGCAAATTATTTTTACCCGTCCGTTATTATAAAATATCTGACGCTGATAGCTGCGGCAGGGCTGTTCTGCATTGCCATGCTCAAAAATCTCAGTACCTTGAATGTCAGAATCACGCCTACGGAGATCGTGATGTTTTTCCTTGGATTTTTCGTCACCATCGGAAATTATGAGCTGCAAATCGGCGGCTATTACTTTGTGGTTTCCTACTGGGTCATGTGGGTTGTTGCAGTGGCTTCGAAGTACGATGGCCGCTGGCTTACAACAGTGCTGAATCTGACATGCATATTCTCTATGGTTTATGCATTGGCAACTGTGATTGCCTATCTGAGTGAGAGTATCTACATGACCTATATGCTGCCTCTGTTCAAAGGAAGCAATCAGGCTCAGATGATCAACTTTTACAGGGACGGATATATGCTGGGTCTGACCAGTCACTACAGTACCAACGGTATGTATCTGGCTGTGGGCGTAGGAGCTTTTTTTGCAAAGCTTATGGAGAATCTGAAAAGTAAGCTGAACTGGTGCTGTCTGCTGATTATGATGCTTGCACTGCTGCTGACCGGAAAAAGAGGCCCCCTTCTGTTTGCTGTTGGTGCAATGGTGGTGGTTTTCTATCTGTATAAGTCGGATAAGCCCAAAGGCAGATTGCTGAAGATATTCTGTCTGGGTGCAGCTGCTCTGGTAGCTGTGCTGGTTGCATCCATATGGATGCCGTCTATTCTGAATTCACTGAACCGCTTTATCAGCTCTTCGGAAAGCGGTGATGTTACAGCAGGACGTGGCCCTCTGTTCGCCCTTGCCATCTCTCTGTTCAAGCAGAAGCCGCTGTTTGGCTGGGGCTGGGGCAGCTATCAGTATCTGTACTATCAGTATCTTGGGAAGAATCAGTATGTATTCCAGTACCGGCATGCCCACAATATCTATTTGCAGCTTCTCTGTGAGGTGGGTATTATAGGCTTTACGGCTTTCTGTATTTTCTTTGTATGGCAGCTCTATAGAGTATTAAAACTTTACAGAGACTACAGAAAAGGAAAGATACTTCTTCCTTCATCGGCCCGTTCGGTGCTGCCCTTTGCCGTATACAGTCAGCTCTTCTTCCTTATGTATGGAATGACAGGCAATCCGTTGTATGATGTAATTGTTTTGTTTCCATATCTGCTGAGCTGTATTATTGTGAATTACTATTCTTCTGCATATTTCAGCAGAAGCAGGTGCCTTATGGAATACTTCAGAAGTCTTTTTTCAAAAAGAAAGTGAGAAAACAGCTTTGATATTGTACAGGAAAGGATATCATATATGAAAAAAATCGGCGTTCTTACATTTCACCGTGCCATCAACTACGGTGCAGTGCTTCAGACTTACGGTCTGATTACGACGCTTCATGCAATAGCTCCGGGCTGTAAGGTGATTGACTACAGAGGAGAGCGTCTGGAAAATCACTATAAGCCCATTTATCTGCCCAAGAACAAAAACAAATTGAAATCATTGGCAAAGTGTATGATCAAATATCCCATTGCTGTAAAAAGACGGAAGGTCTTTTCGCAGTTTGTGTCAAAGTATATTCCTGTTACAGAGGAAATCTATGATGACCATACCATCGGACAGGCAAATGCACAGTTTTGCAGCTACATCACCGGCAGCGATCAGGTCTGGAGTCCCAGGACGGTGGGTTTTGATTCGGTATATTTCCTGACCTTTGCAGATGGGCAGAAGAAAAATTCCTATGCGGCAAGCTTCGGTGTCCGGGAAATTCCCGAAAATCTGCGGGAGGAATATAAAAAGCGTCTCAGCGGATACAGTCATATATCCGTCCGTGAGGAAAGTGCCGTGCCGATGGTTCAGGAGCTGCTGACGGATGCACAGCCGGAGCGGCATATTGACCCGTCTCTGCTTCTGAATGCAGAGCAATGGGAAAAGCTTGCAGCAGCACCGAAGGACAGGGGCTATGTGCTGTTGTTTACGGTCAATATGCCGAAAAAGCTGATTGCCTTTGCAAGAAGCTTAGCAGCGGCAAAGGGGCTGAAAATGATTTACATCAACGAAAAGCCTATATTCTGTGAAAAGGGGATTGAATATCGCCGCAGTGCATCACCGGAGGAATTTCTGGGACTGATAAAGCATGCGGATTATGTGGTGACCAATTCTTTTCACGGAACGGCATTTTCCGTAAACTTCAGAAAGAATTTTTATGTGGAACTGGATACGAAATCCGGCAGGAACACACGGGCGGAAAGTTTGCTGAAAATTCTGGGCATCAGCGGACGGGAAATTACAGAGGATGTTTATAAAGGTACAGACAGTGAAATTGACTGGAACCATGTGGAGCAGGAGCTTGGGGTAGAAAGAGAAAAAGCTCTTCAATATCTGAAATGTATAGTTGAGGAATGCAATGAGTAGTAGTAGCAGAACAAAAAAATTTATGTATAACTCCATGACAACAGCACTGCATCAGCTGATTGTCATGATTGCAGGCTTTATTACTCCCCGATTCATGCTGGTGTATTATGGGTCGGAGATGAACGGACTGGTATCCTCCATCACACAATTTATCACCTATTTCAATCTGGTGGAGGCAGGTCTTGCCGGCGCAGCCGTCTATTCCCTGTACAAGCCCCTCGCAGATAACGACCATGCTGCCATCAGCGGCGTTGTGTCAGCTGCCAAACATTTTTATAATGTATCAGGCGGTATCTTTGCGGGACTGATTGGTGTTCTGGCGATATTTTATCCGATTTTTGTCAATACCAGTGCCCTCAGCCCCTGGATGGTGGCGATTCTTGTGGTAGTGCTGGGTGCAAAGAGCTTTCTGGATTTCTTCACCCTTTCCAAGTACAGAGTGCTGCTGACAGCAGATCAGAAGGTATATGTAGTTTCTCTGGCATCGTCCATTTATACGATCCTGAATACAGTTGTCATTGTGGTACTGTCCATGCTGCATGTGAACATTGTCATTCTGTATATTGCAGCGATTCTGCCCCTTGCATCACGGTCGGTGATTCTGTATTTCTATGTGAAAAAGAATTACCCTTATGTTGACTATCATGCAAAGCGCAATGACGCTGCCCTGTCCAAGCGATGGGATGCGCTCTTTTTGCAGATTCTGCAATCGGTTCAGACCGGTGCGCCGACGGTTATCGCAACCATTTTCACCTCTCTGAAAACAGTCAGCGTTTATTCTGTTTTCAATATGGTCATGACCGGTATCAACGGACTGCTGGCGATTTTCCAGAGTGGGCTTTCTGCATCCTTCGGGGATATCATTGCCCGAAAGGAAACCAAAACACTGCAAAAGGCATACAATCAGTTTGAGTTTCTATATTACACCATCATTTTCTTTGTGTATTCCGTAGCAGGGGTTATGCTTCAGTCCTTTGTAAATATCTATACCCACAATGTCACAGATACGAATTATCATCAGCCGCTGTTGGCGTTTTTGTTTACATTGAACGGACTGCTTTATAACATAAAGACGCCTCAGGGCATGCTGGTGATTTCCGCAGGGCATTACAAGGAAACCAGATGGCGTTCGCTGGCACAGGCTTTGATTGCTGTGATTGGCGGTGTGGCACTCGCTCCCTTCTTTGGTCTGAACGGTATCATGGTGGGTCTGATTCTTTCAAACCTCTACCGTGTGATTGATCTTTTCTTCTATATTCCGAAGTATGTGACAAAGCTGTCGCCTTTTGTGACCATTTTCCGTGTGCTTCGCATGCTCATTGCAGCAGTTATCATTTATCTGCCCAGTCTGTTCCTTGACATCAATCCCGGAAACTATCTGGAATGGGTGCTTTATGCGCTGGGCTTTGCGGTTTATGCAGGTGTCATTCTTCTGGCACAGGCTCTGATTTTTGAACGTGAAAATCTGAAAGCTGTGCTGGAAAGAATCAAAGGCATGCTGAAAAAATCAAAGTGAGAAAGGATACACAGGGATGATGATACTTTATACACAGGAAAAGGACTGCTGCGGCTGTACGGCTTGTATGACGGTCTGCCCGAAAAAAGCCATTGAAATGAAAACCGATGCAAAGGGATTTGCCTATCCGGAGCTCGACCTGTCCCTTTGTGTGGAATGCGGACTGTGTGAAAAGGCATGTGCCTTTCAGAACGGATATTGCACAGAGGAGAATCTTCCGGAGCCGCAGATTTATGCGGTGCAGCATCTGGATGAGCAGGAACGTGCCACCAGCCGTTCCGGCGGTATGTTTGCGGCACTCTGCAAGTGGTTTTTTGATGAAATGAACGGCGTTGTATACGGCGTAGGTTATGAAGAGCATTTCAGGGCTGTACATAAACGTGCGGAAAACCAGAAAGAAGCCTTTGAGTTCAAAGGTTCAAAATATGTTCAGAGTGATATGGGAGATATATTCTCACAGGTGAGAGAGGATCTGAAAGCAGGCAGAAATGTTCTTTTCAGCGGAACACCCTGCCAGACCGCAGGTCTGCGCAGTGCTCTGTGCTCTGTGAATACAGATAACCTCTATGTTTGTGATATTGTCTGTCACGGAACGCCCAGCCCTGTTGTATGGGAGGATTACCTGACCATGCAGGAGAAAAAGAATCATTCAAAGGCAGTGCAGGTGGATTTCCGTGATAAAAGCCAGCTGGGCTGGACACTTCATTTTGAATCCGTAACATTTGAAAACGGCACAAAGATTATAGATGAGATTTATACGGATTTGTTCTATAAGCATATTATGCTGCGTCCCTCTTGCGGAAACTGCAAATATACCAATTTCCAAAGACCCTCTGATATTACTCTGGCTGATTTCTGGGGCATCGGGAAGGCGGTTCCTGAGATGAATGATAACAAGGGGGTATCGCTGATTCTTGTGAATACCCCCAAGGGTGAGCATATGTTTCAGGCGGTGGAGGATAAGATCCGCTATAAGGAAAGCACGAAAGAAAAATGTATGCAGCCGAATCTCAAGCAGCCTTCGGTATTCTCAGGACAAACAGATGCCTTCTGGAAAGATTACTTTGCACATGGCTTTGAATATGCAGCGAAAAAATACGGCATCCTGAATTTCAAGGGTAGGCTGAAATTCCGATTGAAAATGCGTCTGAAACATAAAGTTCCGGTCAAGCAGAAAGGGGCAGGGGTATGAGCGGCGAAAGTGTCAAGCGAAATACAGGCTTTCTTTCCCTGCTCAGAATACTCAGTGCACTGGCTGTGGTGGTCATTCATGTAGTGGCTTCCAGTGTGACCAATCATACAGGTGCAGTATCCGATACGGTTGTACAGGTGCTGGATGTTGTACATGTGTTTATGAACTGGTCTGTACCGGTGTTCTTTATGATTACCGGTTTCATCTTTCTGGGGTTAAAAAAGGAATGTGAATTTCCAAAAATGAAGAAATACATTCTTCGTTTTCTGGCAGCCCTGTTTGTATTCGGTTTCTGTTATGCAATGCTTGAGCGTGTATATTCTGCTCATACCATCAACCTGGCTGTGCTGCTGGGTTCTGTAAAAGATATCTTCACGGGAAATCTCTGGGATCATATGTGGTATGTCTATGAAATCATCGGCATTTATCTTGTGCTGCCGATGATAAAGCCCTTTGTAGAGAAGAGTCATCAGAATCTGCTGTATGCAGCTGCACTGACCTTTGTTTTCAATATTCTGCTTCCCTCTGTAGGGGATCTATTGGGTGCAGAGCTTGCTTTTAAGATTCCTCTTGTGCGGTATATGTTCTATATTTTTGCCGGCGGTCTGATTGCAAAGATGCGTCCTGCCGCTACAAGAAAGCATATCATCTGTACGGTCTGCGGACTGATTGCTTCTGCATGGATGGTCTGGCTGTTTTACAGAAATGGTATTTCCTGCGGTTATACTTCTTTAGCTGTTTGTATGCTGGCAATATTCCTCTTCCTGCTGTTTTCATTGATTTTTGCAGATTACAGGGAGCCGCAGCTGATAAAAGCCATATCCGGACTTACATGGGGCGTTTATCTGATTCATCCCCTTGTACTCAATGTACTGATTAAGGTGCTGAAATTCAGTCCGCTTGATTATCCGGCTTATCTTTCAGTACCAGCGGTTTGTATCGGTGTATTTGCGGCATCGCTGCTGCTGATTTTTGTGATGAAGAAAATTCCGCTTGTTAAAAAGATGCTGTAATGCAGAAATCAGCCATACAGATTGTTTTTTGGAACAGTCTGTATGGCTGGTTATTTTTCATCCCGTAAAAAACAGAAAAAACATTGAAAAAGCTCTTGAAAAAAATGAAAAAATGCCGTATAATAAAAGAGCATGTACAGTTATAGATTTATGAGAAATGAGGCGAAACAATGAGCGGCAGACGAAACGCTTATTCACGAAATTCATATGGTAAACGCCGGATACAGCCGCGCATTCGATTCCGTCTGAGGAATCTGATTCTGATTTTTGTGGTCTGTATTGTGGTGGGCTTGATTTATTATATGATTAAAGTGAACCTGTAATCTTGAAAATGAATCTCCGACCATTTGTTCTGGGTGCCTTTTGGCACCCGGAAATTTTTTTGCAAAGGAAAATCAAAAAATCGTTTCCACCTATTGACAAGGACTTCAAAATGATATATACTATTATTTAGCATCGAAGATACAAGATACATTGTGTTCTTTTTATGTGATATACTATATTTTGTGTTTTGGAGAGGGGTATTGATATGATCATCCATATTATGAAGCGAGACGGGCGCAAAGTTCCGTTTAATATTGAGAAAATAGCAAACGCCGTTTTTCGTGCAGCACAGTCTGTGGGCGGAACGGATATGAATGAAGCCATGGACATTGCCATAAAGACCTGTGAGCTGTATGAGCAGACCTATGGCAAGGAAATACCCACTGTTGAGATTATTCAGGATCTGGTGGAAAAGACCCTGATTGAAAATGGTCATGCACAGACAGCAAAGGCATATATCCTGTATCGCTATGAGCGAACCCGTGACCGTGAGATGAAGTCGAATCTCATGCAGATTATGGGAGAGCTGACCTTTGATTCTGCAAAGGACAGCGACATCAAGCGTGAGAATGCCAACATTGACGGCGATACTGCCATGGGCACCATGCTCAAGTATGGTTCTTCTGCGGCAAAGGAATTCTATGAAATGAAGGTGCTGAATCCCGTTCATGCAAAGGCACATCGTGAGGGCGATATTCATATTCATGATCTGGACTTCCTGACACTGACCACTACCTGCTGTCAGATCGATCTGATTGAACTGTTCCGGGGCGGCTTTTCCACAGGACACGGCTTCCTGCGTGAACCGAATGATATTGCAAGCTATTCTGCCCTTGCCTGTATTGCCATCCAGTCCAACCAGAATGACCAGCACGGCGGTCAGAGCATCCCGAACTTTGATTATGCTATGGCAGGCGGCGTGAAGAAAACCTACCGGAAGCGGTATCTGCGGAATATGGAGCGTGGCTTGTCTTTGATTTGCGGCATTGAGAACAGCGGTGCTTTCGTGAAGGGCTATGCGGAGGAAATCCGCCGTGCAAAGCAGCTGGAACCGTGCCTTGCCAATAACAATGGATTTCAGGAGGCAGAAAAGGAATATCTCCTGCAAAAAACAGATGCTGCCACGGCAGAGAAGCTCCAGCAGTTCGCTGCGGAAAATGCCTATCGTGAAACAAACCGTGCCACCTATCAGGCAATGGAAGCCTTGATTCATAATCTGAATACCATGAACAGCCGTGCCGGTGCACAGACCCCGTTCAGCTCCATCAATTACGGTACGGATACCTCTCCGGAGGGACAGATGGTCATTGAGAATATTCTGCTGGCAGAGGAAGCCGGTCTTGGCAATGGTGAAACGCCCATTTTCCCCATCCATATTTTCAAAATCAAAGAGGGGATTAACTACAACGAAACCGACCCCAACTACAGATTGTTCAAGCTGGCATGCCGTGTTTCTGCAAAGCGTCTCTTCCCGAATTTTGCCTTTCTGGATGCGCCTTTCAATAAGCAGTATTATAAAGAGGGCGATTACCGGACGGAAATTGCCTATATGGGCTGCCGTACCAGAGTCATCGGCAACAACTATGATCCCGATCATGAGATTGTAACCGGTCGTGGCAACCTGAGCTTTACCTCCATTAACCTGCCCCGTCTTGCCATTAAGGCAGACCATAACGTGGGTCTGTTCTTTGATATGCTGGAAGAGATGATGGATCTGACCATTGACCAGCTGATGCACCGCTTCCAGATTCAATGTCAGAAAAAGGTGCGCAACTATCCGTTCCTGATGGGTCAGGGCGTGTGGATTGGCTCTGAGGGGTTGTCCGCAGATGATACGGTAGGCGAAGTGCTGAAGCACGGTACATTGTCTGTTGGCTTTATCGGTCTGGCAGAGGCTCTGAAGGCATTGATTGGTGTCCATCATGGAGAGAGTGAAGAAGCCCGTGAACTGGGGTTGGAAATTGTTTCTGCTATGCGCAGCCGGATGGATCTGGAAGCGCAGCGCACAGGTCTGAATTTCTCCCTGCTGGCAACACCGGCAGAGGGTCTGTCCGGGCGGTTTATCCGCATGGATAAAGAAAGATACGGTATCATTCCGGGTGTTACAGACCGTGAGTATTATACCAACTCCTTCCATGTTCCGGTATATTATCCCATCCGTGCTGTAGATAAGATCCGCATTGAAGCACCTTACCATGAGCTGACCAACGGCGGTCATATCAGCTACATTGAAATGGATGGGGATCCGCTTCAGAATCTGGCAGCCTTTGAAAAGGTGGTTCGTTATATGAAGGAATGCGGCATTGGCTATGGCTCCATCAACCATCCGGTGGACAGAGATCCCTGCTGCGGATTTACAGGCATCATCGGTGATACCTGCCCTCAGTGCGGACGTACAGAGGACAGCGGCTCCTTTGAACGGATTCGCCGCATTACAGGCTATCTGGTGGGTACACTTGACAGATTCAATAATGCAAAGCGTGCCGAAGAACATGACCGTGTGAAGCATGGGCTGGCACAGTAAATGAGAGAATCATCACTCGCCCTTGCATGAAAGTATAAAAGTTTTTCGGTCCAGCAGTTTTTCAAAAATGCTGGCGGGGTCCAGGGCGAGCAGCCCTGGTCGCCGTCCGCAGACGGCGAAATACCCTTGCGCCGATGGGATGCGCAAGGAAAAATGATTGAGAAGGAATATATATGAACCTACGTATTGCAGGAACCGTGAATGATTCCATCGTTGACGGAAGCGGTTTCCGGTTTACCATCTTTACACAGGGCTGTCCGCATCACTGCCCCGGATGTCATAACCCACAGACCCATGACTTTAACGGGGGAACTGTGGTCAGCCATGAAGAACTGCTGCAAAAAATCAAAGCCAATCCGCTGCTGGATGGCGTCACCTTCAGCGGCGGTGAGCCGTTCGTTCAGGCGGAGGCACTGGCTGAACTTGCACGGGCGATTCATGCCTTGGGTGGACTGGATATTGTCACCTATACGGGCTATACCCTTGAGCAGCTCCTGGATGGCATGGAACAGAATCCCGCATGGAGAGCCTTGCTGGAAGAAACGGACATTCTCATTGACGGTCCGTTTTTAGAGGCACAAAAGAGCTATGAGGTGCGTTTCCGTGGCAGCAGAAATCAGCGTTATCTGGATGCAAAGGAAAGCCTTCGTCAAAGAAGAGCCGTTGATGCAAGGATTCCGGAATAATCGACAAATGCGCTGCATATATCATAGTAAACCGGCAAAAAGACGGTGTGCCCAGAAGTTACATTTCGGTTAAAAAATATGCCAATCCGGAAAACAATGTTTACAGCTTGCAAATCTGCTTGCTTTCAGCGTGAGAATATGATATCATGAAAGTATATTATATGGGGTTACTCAGCTTGGAAAGGAGTGCTGATGGATGAGCAGCAAAAATCGTATTCTGGTTTCTATTTTAATTCTGATGGGTGCAGCGATGCTCAGCTCCTGCACAAGTGCGGCTGATGCCGGTGCTGTATCTTCTGCAACAGCTTCCGTGATTCAGTCCTGTGTGGCTGCCGTGATGATGTAAATGGAATGCAATCAAAAGTGAAGTCCTCAGAGTAATGCTCTGGGGACTTTTTTGGCGGCAGTAAAATCTCATTCACTTCCTTTTTTGTAAGGCATATTTGCCGGAATAATATATGAATATATTGTTTCAAACGGGGCAAAGTGCTTTAAAAAGTCCCTGTTTTCCGTGCAAATCGCATTTATTTCCTTTTTGTAAATTCTCGAAAAAAGCTTGACAAAGCTGTGCTTTTCGTTTATAATAATAATCGTACTGTCAGAGAAGCCGGTTATCATCTTGCGGAATGCCGGCAGTGCAGTCTAACCCAACTGCCCTCTGCCTGGTTTCCCGGTGCGGCTTTGCTGCATCGGAAAACGAAGATATTTTGATAGAGTTCTTAGGAGGAATTGACTATGGCAACAACTATGCCGAAGGCCGGCGAAGTAAGCCGCAAGTGGTATATTATTGATGCAGAAGGCAAGCCGCTGGGACGTGTTGCAGCAAAGGCTGCTCATATTCTGAGAGGTAAGCACAAGACTACATTTGCTCCCCATGTTGACTGCGGCGATTTCGTAATCGTAATCAACTGCGATAAGGCCGTTCTCACAGGTAAGAAGCTGGAGCAGAAGTACTATTACTGGCACACCGGTTGGATCGGTGGTCTGAAAAAGACACAGTATAAGGAAATGATGGCTGAAAAGTCTGATGAAGCAATGAAGATCGCAATCAAGGGCATGCTCCCGCACAACAAGCTCGGCGCAGATCAGCTGACTCGTCTCCGCACATACAAGGGTGCTGAGCACAAGCAGGCTGCACAGAAGCCGGAAATTTGTGAATTCTAAGGAAAGGAGCATTGAATATGTACGAATCTAAGGTTAAATATTATTATGGTACCGGCAGAAGAAAGCACTCTGTAGCAAGAGTAAGACTGTATCCGGGTACCGGCAATATCACAATCAATGGCAGAAATATTGATGATTACTTTGGTCTGGATACGCTGAAGCTCATCGTTCGTCAGCCGCTGGCTCTGACTGAAAATCTGGAGTCTATGGATATTGTTTGCACCGTTGCAGGCGGCGGTGTTACTGGTCAGGCTGGTGCAATCCGTCACGGCGTTTCCCGTGCACTGCTCGAATTCAATCCGGAACTGCGTCCGGTTCTCAAAAAGGCTGGCTTCCTGACTCGTGACCCGAGAATGAAGGAAAGAAAGAAGTACGGCCTCAAGGCTGCTCGTCGTGCTCCGCAGTTCTCAAAGAGATAATTTCAGCCCTTACAAACGGCGTAATTTTGCAGTTTGGGGCAGTCAGATACAAAATGTCAAGGCATTCGTCTATGAGACGAATGCCTTTTTATGTGGAAATAGTACACATATGAAAAACAGCCCTTGGAATTCAATCCGTGAGCTGTTTTTCATATGCTATTACTGTACAGTGGACTCATAATTGTATTTGTCAATGTTCTGAGTGATGCAATCATTGAACATGCTGTCAAGGTCAGCATAGCCATAGAATTTGTATCGTTCAAAATAGCCCCAGCTCCAATAGCCGTGAAGAGTTTTTGTGGTGGCAGTTGCCATGCTGCCCTTGCTGAGATCTGCATTACAAACGCCGTCATCCAGAATGACGATATCCGGGAACTTCACAAATGTATAATACACCTCTTCGCCGCATTCAACCGTTTGATTTTCATCTTCCTCCAGAGTTCCTGTGATATCTGCCGTGTTTTTGTATACAAGATAAATCTCATTCATTGGTGATGTATAAAAATCATTTTTGGGCGAAAGAAAATAATAGCCCAGAAAATCGGACTGTTTCAATGAATTCCCATCGGCCCATGATGCACATGAGGCTGTTATCATGTCATCCGCCTGTTGCTGCATTTTGGTTTTGGTTTCATCAGGAATTTCATCCAGCGTACATGCATATGCAGCAAGACCTTCTGCTGTATATGCTTTCTCTGTTTCTGTCAATTTATATTTGTGCGCATAACTGCTTTTCAGTTCAGCTGTTATAGTAACCGTGTCACCGTTTTTCATACCAGTTTCCATACTGGGTGTATAAGTAACATAAGAAAATCCGCCGTTATATTCGATTCTGCTCTGAGGTGCAATTCCGCTGAATGTCACCTTCAGATTTTCAAATGGATCGATTTCCTCAACGGCTTCAGTCTCTGATGAATGATCAGAATCCTGTTCATTCTTTTCCAGTGCAGCAATGGCACTGTTCAGATCTTCCTCTGTGAAGGTGTCCTTTTCTCCGCATCCTGCCATACTCAAGCACATACATACAGTAGCTGCTCCGGCAAGCATTTTCTTCCAATTTCTCATCATCATTATCTTTCCTTTCCAATCTGATATGAACCGTCACAAAGATGGACGAAACAAAATATTCACGGGCTGCTATTGGGTGAAGCAGTCCATTGGATGATTCTATTATAGCATATTTGCAGGGGATTCCTTTTGCATTTTACGCATCGTTTTTGCACATTTTTTGCACAGGCATAAAAATCGGATGGACAATGAAAAAAGCTGCCCTGAACGGCAGCTTTTGTGTGATTACATGGATTCGTCAATTTTATCGCCCTTGCTTTTGTGCAAAAGCCCCCATCCGGGATGGGCTTTTTCCAGAAGCACATTGATGTCACGAATTTTTGTATACCCTTGTTCAAGCAATTCCTCAAGCTTGTAGTCACGGTCATCGAATGGATAGGTATGCCCTGCACAGTTTACAAAATCATACCGTTCCTCTGCGGAAAGCCCCAGTCCCACTGCAAGGGCAAGAACGGTTGTTTTGTGGGGAGATTTCTTGCCTGTATGGTTGATGATCCGGTTGATGGTGCTGGGTGCACAATCTATGGATCTTGCCAGTTCTGTAGGGTTTTTGTGCTTTTTTATACGTTCAAGAAACCTTGCATAGCGAAAGGTTTGCCTGTCATTTCCGGCGCATTCACAAGGAGCGTTCTGAACGGTCTGTTCCGTATGATTTTCAGCAAGCAGATCTTGTCCGAACATGTTGTATCGGTCTGCATTCCATTCCGTGTATTCACGGACAATCGTGGGATGAATGACCAGATAGGCTGAAATTGCCAGTGCATGTGCCCGGAGATAGCCGTAAATGGTGTCCACAGCAATTTTCCGGGCGATATCCAAAGGCACCCGATTGGTGCCTACACCCAGCAGCGGAAATGCAATGCTTTCTGCATGGATGGTTCTTGCCGCTTTCAAGGCATTGCAGTAGCATCGGGTCAGATATTTTGGCTCACCGGAAATGCCGCCGAACCATTCCGGCGTATACACATGAATCACATGCTTTGCCGGCAGATGAAAGCCCGGTGTGATGCCAGCTTCACCATCGGATAAATGTCCGAATGCCCTTCGTGCGGTCAGCAATTCATCATAACCTGCTGCTTGATAAATTGCCTTTGCATACTTAGATGATGGACCCGAACGAGGGGCAGCAGGAATGACGATGGCATCTACATTCTGCTTAGCAATATCTCCGATGATGATTTGAAACGGCATTTTTTATTCCCTCCGTCTGAATTTTCTATAATTTCTATTTTACCATATCAGAGCTTGCAGTTCAAGATGAAAATTTTATAGGTAAGAATTTTTTTCGGTCCAGCAGTTTTTTGCAAAAAAATGCTGGCAGGGTCCAGGGACAGAGTCCCTGGTCGCCATCCGCAGATGGCGAAACCAGCGTACCGCTGGATCGTTTACCCCACCCCCTTTAATGTTACTTAAAATGGGAAAGCATCACCCCCTCCCACAAGGGAGGGGGGAAAGGGTGCAAAGGTATAAAAGTTTTCGGAGGGGCCTTTCTCAAAAGGCTTGCAGGGTCCAGGGACAGAGTCCCTGGTCGCCATCCGCAGATGGCGAAACCAGCGTACCGCTGGATCGTTTACCCCACCCCCTTTAATGTTACTTAAAATGGGAAAGCATCACCCCCTCCCACAAGGGAGGGGGGAAAGGGTGCAAAGGTATAAAAGTTTTCGGAGGGGCCTTTCTCAAAAGGCTTGCAGGGTCCAGGGACAGAGTCCCTGGTCGCCATCCGCAGATGGCGAAAATCCTTTGGGCAAAACGAAAAACAGCTGAAACCATCGTATAAAGGAAGGTTTCAGCTATTTTTCAGGTTTTATTGTATGAAGGTTGACTGCTGATTTTAAGAGAACTGCCACCAATCCAGTTCAAGATCACCGCTGAATACAAAATACAGATCCTGTGTACCGCTGATGCTGTTTACAGGAACGGTAAGCTCTGTGAAGGCACCGCTGGAAGCAGAAACATCCACATAACCGATGGCTGTACCAGAGGGGCTTCCTGTGCAGATTTTTATAGCACCGCCGTTTTTGGAAGCAGCTCTTACTGTAAGACTGGATGCGCCCTTGGAGAAATCTGCACCAGAAATCTGAATCCAGTCACCGCTGTCAATTTCTGTGACAACTGTGTTGCCTGTACCGCTGACGTTGATGCCTGCCTGATTGGACATAGTTTCAGCCTGTACCTGCTCATAGGGGTTGATGGTTTTCAGCTGTGCAATACCAGCCATTGTACCCGTCACGCTGTTCAGGCTGGTTCCGTTCATGGTGATTTTATCCACCTGGGGGCTTCTGTAATTTCCGGTAATGCCCATAGCAGCTTCAACCGGACGGGAATGATAGAACAGATAAAGCTGACCGTTCAGCTCTACAATAGAGTGATGATTGTTTCCGTAAAGACCGAAGAAGTTTCCCTGATTCTTGAACAGCTCTCCGCCGTAGGTGTACGGTCCCATGGGATTATCACTGACCATATACTCAATAGCACCGCTGGTCAGACCATAGGAGTTTCCGCTGGTATTCCAGTTGGAGCAGTATGTGTAATAGTATTTGTTACCAATTTTGTTGATACCGGAATCTTCAAAAAGATAGGGTGCATCAATGGTAACAGGATCGCCTGCAAGGCTGATCATATCGTCTCCCAGCTTTACAATTCTGGATGTTCCCGGCATTGCCGTTTTTCCGTCCGGAACGCCTCCGCCGAAGCAAAGATAGCCTGTTCCGTCATCATCAACAAAAACTGCCGGGTCAAAAAGCCAGGTAATATCAGAGCAATTGGGCGTAGCTCTTGTGATGAGTGCCTTACCCAGCGGATCGCTCCAAGGACCTGTGGGACTGTCAGCTGTGAGTACGCTTACTCCGTTTCCTCCGTTGCAGAAATAGAGGAAAAACTTCTCCTTGCCGTTGATCGTCTTATGTGCCGCACAGGGTGCCCATGAACAGGTTGCCCATGTAGCGGCACCGGATGCACCTGCTACCTGAATGGCACCATGATCTGTCCAGTTGACCAGATCATCCGAGGAGATACAGTTGATTTTGTCAATTTTCGCATAGGTATTTTCTGCAACGGTTCCGTCGCTGTTATATTCAATCACATCATTGGTGGTATAGACATAGACTCTTCCGTTGTATTCCATAACACCCGGATCTGCGCCGAAACGCTGTGTAAAGAGCGGATTGTTTTCTCCGTCCTTTTTATAGCTGTCTGCAATGGAAATGGTAGAGAAAAGCTGCTCCATTGCGGCTGTGTCAATGACCTTTTCAGCTACAGGAAATTCTGTAATTTCTGTTACCAGATACTGCTGAAGCAGCTGGATGTCCGTCTTATCAAAGGAGCCGCTCTGATCCACATCCGCAGCGAGTTTGGAGGCTGTGCTGTCAAATCCGCTGTGATAACCGTTCTTTGCTGCTGCAAGATCAAAGACATTGATACTGCCGTCACCGTTTACATCACCCAGTGTGATTTTCTGTGAACCGGCTCCAAGAATGGTTGTGCCTGCCACTGCACCGATTGCCTCATCTATATAGAAGTTATAGGTGCTGTCTGCGGTTTCCACATACAGCTGCATATTGGTTGCATCGGCTGGAATCTGATAATTGGTATTTGCAAGCTGAACCCATTCCCCCTTGATGGCAGTGGCTTCTGCAATGCTGGAATACTGTGTATCGCCGTTTGCATCTGTATACTGGAGCTTGAGGTAGAACGGTTCTGTAGAATCTCCGTCAAAATACATTGCATGCACGCTGAAGCTATATTCGTTTCCGGGGACAAATGCTTTGGGGTTCAAGGTCTTGTATGCTCCGTTCCAGGCAGCTGTTCTGTTCTGGACAAGGAGTGCCTCAC
>JBJERF010000009.1:0-6021 GCA_051882115.1 Ruminococcus sp.
TTCCTGTACATTCCTTTTGGCGGATTTCTGTATGTTTTATTATACTGCTTACAACTGTGGATGATGTAAAGAAAATGCTGAATCTGATTTGTAAAGAATCATAACATAGAGGCTGTTGCAGATGGAAAACCTGCAACAGCCCCTTTCCTTTGATGCATAGCAAATGCCAACCATTGATTGGATTGCTATAGTATTGTTAAATATTAAGTGTATTGCGTTTACACAGTTTTTTCAGAGCCGGTCATACCGTCAAATTTTAAATAATTTGCTCCCATGTGGGATTCAAGCCGGCTGCATTCTGTGCATAGTAACGTAAAATTGCAGTGGCATCGCTGATATCAATGAGACCATCGTTATTTACATCAGCAGCTTTTTGCTGTTCTTCTGTAGAATCCTCTATAGGAAGTCCGGCTGCTTTTTTTGCATACAATGTCAGAACGATACTGGCATCGTTGATATCTACAGTGTTGTCCTCATTGACATCCCCATGCAGGCCATCGTCCGTTTCGATGGTACTTGTACTTGTCGTTGTTTCGGTTGCAGTAGTTTCTGAAACAGTCGTTGTCGTACTTGTTGTGGTTGTACTTGTTGTAGTTGTTGTGGTTGTTTCTGAGGTTGTTGTGGTTGTGAGTGTTGTCGTTGTTGCGGATTGCTCTGATTCTGTAATAATTACTGTAAAGCTTTCTGTATGTGTATCCGATTGAGCTGTAATAACCGCTTCTCCTGTTCGGATACCAGTGATCAAGCCGTTCTCATCCACCTGTGCGACATTCGGATCGCTGCTTGTCCATGTCAGTGAAACCGCATTCCGGGAAATGAGATCTGATGCAGCAGTGGATCCGGCTTCTACAACCATATTATCGCTTAGAAACGCAAATTCATCCGGATAACGTGTAAGATGATGTTCAAAACTTGATTCAATAATATCGTCAAAGGTTACTTCTCGTCCCCAGTAAACTGTTCCGTTCAGATTGCCCTCTGCTACAATTACAGAGCTTTCTTTCACCTCCAGAATAATGAAAGAATGCATATTCATTCGCAGCACATCGCCTACACGCAGACGCTCTGCATCAAATAATGTATTCATCGTTGCCGGCAACGTACCGAATGCTGCGTCACTGAGCAGAAAGGCAAATGCTGCACAGCCCATGCCGCCTGCAAGCACGCCGCCGTTCCAGTAATAGATCTCATCATTTGTCCATGGTGTACCATTGGGATAAGTTTCCTGTAACGCAAGAATATTCTGATAGACGCTGGGACAGGAATATGGTACATCTATGCTGATTTGAGTCAGCGGCATCTCTGTCAAACCCGTACTTTTTGCCGGAATCGCATGCACTATATCTGTGATGCCTGTCATCGCTAGCATAGAAACAGCTGTAAAAAGTGCAACTGTGTGTTTGAATACTTTTTTCATAAACAAAAACCTCCATTATGTGGATGAAATAACAAAGTGGCAAAGCGATGCAGCAGTAAAACTGCATCGCTTTTACCGACTTAACTTAGCCAATGATTTGCTCCCATGTGGGATTTAATCCTGCTGCATTCTTTGCATAGTAGCTCAGAATGGCAGTAGCATCACTGATATCGATGACACCATCCTGATTGACATCAGCAGCTCTGCGCTGGGATTCTGTATAGTCATCTACAGAAAGTCCGGCTGCCTGTTTTGCATACAGTGTCAGAACGGCACTGGCATCGCTGATATCTACTACGCCGTCCTCACTGACATCGCCCCGCAAGCCATCTGTCTCTGAAACAACCAGCGTCATTTCATACAGATTGCCGTTTGCGTCAATTGCGACGATAACGGCTTCTCCAGTCGTGAGGATTGTAACCTTTCCGGTTTCATCAATTGTAACAATATCGGTATTCTTGCTTGCCCACGTTACATTGCTTTCGCCATTGCAAACCAGACGAATCGATTCATCCGGATGAACCTGAATGGTATCCGTTTCGCTGATATCAATAACAAGAGCTTCATCTGTTGTTGTAGTGCTTGTGGTTTCGGAAGTGGTTGTAGTTGTCGTTGTACTTGTAGTGGTTGTAGTTTCAGAAGTCGTTGTAGTCGTTGTTTCGCTTGTGGTAGTTGTAGTTTCCGAAGTCGTTGTAGTCGTTGTTGCACTTGTGGTAGTTGTGGTTTCGGAAGTCGTTGTCGTTGTTGCTTTGCTTGTGGTAGTTGTCGTTGTGCTTTCCGAAGTCGTTGTCGTTGTTGCTTTGCTTGTAGTGGTGGTCGTTGTGCTTTCCGAAGTTGTAGTCGTTGTTGCACTTGTGGTAGTTGTGGTTTCGGAAGTCGTTGTCGTTGTTGCTTTGCTTGTGGTAGTTGTCGTTGTGCTTTCCGAAGTCGTTGTCGTTGTTGCTTTGCTTGTAGTGGTGGTAGTTGTGCTTTCCGAAGTTGTGGTCGTTGTTGCCTTGCTTGTAGTAGTGGTAGTCGTTGTGGTGGTTGTGGTCGTAGTCGTGGTTGTAGTATATTCAGTGACATGAATAAAACCGTAACCCTCCTGCTGCCATGTAGCATCACAAGTCTGTCCATACATGTCTCCAGAAACTTCATGATTCAGATTGACATCATAATCACCGCCAGGACAATCGTCAGAAATGCGAACTGTTACCTTCAGAAGCATTCCACCCGTTGCGGCTACACGAATTGCGTTAAATTTCAGTACACCATCTTCAACATAGTAAGTGCCCATGCAGCTTGATGTAAGTTCTACTTGCTGTATTTCCATATAAGAACCAAAATGAATGGAACCGTACATCGCATCAACCATATTATCCTGAGAATACAATAGATATTCTAATTCCACAGAATCACCTGGCATTGCCTCAACGATAAGAGGCTGTCTGAACTGCACCTGTGCCGGTACAGAAGTCGCCATGGATTTGGAAATTGGCAAACTAATTTCTTCGTCTACATATGCTCGAATTGCAGCTGCATCCTGTACATTAACCTTTCCGTCTTGGTTCACATCTGCCTCTTCAAAATTATAGTATTCTTCTTCCTTGCCGTTGAGAATATCCAAAAGCAATGTTACATCTTCGTAATCTACTATGCCGTCCTTATTGATGTCACCATACAGTATAATCACATCATTTGTTGTACCATTTGTCGTAGTGGTTGAAAAGCTGGTTACAAATGTGGTGGTAGTTACGCTGGTTGTGGTAGCAGTTCCTACTGTGGTTGTCGTTTCACTCGGTGTTGTGGGACCAATTGAGGAAACGGTGGTTGTAGTCGTTGTATTGGTGGATGTAGTTGTGGTTGCTTCAGTTGTTGTAGATGTAACAGCATCCAATGCTTCGAACGGATAATTATATTCCAGCGCATGGGCTTCTGCGGTAGAACCGGTATAGCCTACGATGGTTGCCATAGAATCGCCGATCTGTTTTCCGATTTTACAGTTGGGATTCATGATTGTAATGGGATAATAGGGTTCACCAATGCCCACATAAGACCGGAAGCCGTAAAATGCGTTATCTCCGATATAGGTTACGCTCTTCGGAACATAGATCGTATCGTAGTCTCCATGATAAAAAGCACACTCTGCAATGTATTTCAATGAATCCGGCAGAACCAGATCACGGACATGGCAGTCATAAAACGCATACGAACCAATTTTCGTACATGTACCCCCAAAGGTGACTTTTTTAATCGTATATCCCAATCCGTTGAATGGGGATGTACTATATAATGACTCCTCACCCAGACAAAGCTCATAGTCATACATTTCTCCAGAACCAGTGATTAGCAGTTCTCCGTCACTGTACAGACACCATTGCAGATTCTTGCCGCAATATCCGCTATCAACAATTTGTGGTATGGTTGATGTGGTTGTGGCTGTCGATGTCATTGTAGTTGTTGTCTCACTGGGCGTTGTGGGGCCGATTGAGGAAACGGTGGTTGTAGTCGTTGTATTGGTGGTTGTAGTTGTGGTTGCTTCAGTTGTTGTAGATGTAACAACATCCAATGCTTCGAATTCAATGCTATAGTCAGCTGCATATGTCTCTGCTGTGGAACCGCTGTAGCCATAAATCTTTGTACAGGAAACAGCATCTGTTTCAAATTCCATATCCGGATTCAGAACAGTCAGTTCATTCATGTCTGTAAAGGTTTCATCACCGATATAAGTTACCGTTTCCGGAATGGTGAAGCTTTCAAAAGGAATAAAACGGAATGCCATTCTGCCGATGCTGGTAATATCCTGAGGGAAGGAGAATTCTGTCAGTGCCTCGCAGCCTTCCAGTGTATACTCCGGAATATAGGTCAGACTTTCAGAAAGCTTTGCTTCCGTCAGATTCTTACAGTATGCGAATACGCCAATGCCAAGCTCTGTTACACTGTCGGGCATATCTAGACTGGTCAGACCCGATTTACGGAAGGCATCCAGTTCAATGGTTGTCACACTGTCCGGAATAGAAACGCTTTTCAGTGCAGAACATTCCCTGAATGCGGAGTCTTTGATGATGGTTACAGTATCGGGAATAATAACCGACTGTATATCTGTATTGCCACGGAAAACAGCTGCACCGATGCTGGAAACAGTTTTTCCATCAATGGTTTCCGGAATGACAACATCGCCGCCGTCTCCGAAATAGCCTGAAATTTCAATGGTTCCATCATCCAGCTCAATGTAATCAAATTCAGATGAAGCCTCTGTACTTGTGGTGGTTGCCATACTTGTGGTTGCCGATGTCATTGTAGTCGTTGTCTCACTGGGCGTTGTTGGGCCAATGGAAGAAACAGAGGTAATGGTGGAAGATGTGGTTGTGGCAGTATTTGTTGTGGTTGTTCCGGATTTTGTGGTGCTTTCTGCCGTTGTTGTGGTGGTTGATGCCGTTGTGGTTGTTGTGTATTCCGTTTCATCCAGCGGAATAAATTCAATACTGTAATTTTCTGCATAGGCTTCTGCGGTGGAATCTGCAAAGCCGTATATCTTTTCAGCATGAAGCATACATCCAGCAAGTTCCACATCTCCGCTCAGAATATAGACCTCTGCAAAGGTGAATTCAGAATATACAGGATACCTATCTCTATCGTTATATCCATAGCTGCCAAAGCACCTGGATCCGATAGACTTTACAGTCGACGGAATGGTCAGTGTGTTTTTGGACAGCATGCCGCATTGGCAGAATGCCTCCTTCTCAATGGTAACAACGCCTTCCGGAATTGTCACCTGCTCCAAATGAGCAGCACATGCAAAGCAAAGCTCCGGAATCACACTGCAATTGGCAGACAAAACGGCCGTTATCAGCTTTTCACAGTATACAAATGCACTCCTGCCCATTTCTGTTACAGTGTCCGGAATGACAATTTCTGTCAGACCTGCTCCGTAAAATGCCTTCTCTCCGATGCTGGTTAAGCCATCCGGAAGTGCAATCTGGGAAATCGCAGTACGACAGAATGCTGTTTCACCGATTGAAGTAACCGTTTCCGGAAGTGTCACCTGTGTCAGTGCAGTGCAATCGTAAAATGTATCAGCAGGTATCTCGGAAACCTTTCCATTTATAACAGCATTTTCCAGAGCTGCACAATATTTAAATACCCCTGTTCCGATAGATGTGATATTGCTGCCTAATGTAATACTGGTCAGTCCGGATTGAGAAAAAGCACCGCCTCCGATTTCTGTAACGCTTTCCGGAATCGCAATTTCCGTCAATGCATTGCAGGAATCAAATGCATTATTAGGAATTACCGTTAAATTGGAAGAAAGTGTAATGCTTTCCAGAGAAGAACATCCTCTGAATACACTCGTGCCCAGCTCTGTCACACTATCCGGAAGTATAATGGATTTCAATGCACAATTTACAAATGCACTAATACCAATCTTTGTTACACTGTCCGGAATGCTGACGGTTTCCAGTGCTTCGCAGTTTAAAAAAGCGTCCTTGCCAATGGATGTAACGCTGTCCGGAATCTGCATATCATACAGTGCCGTACAATATGCAAAGGTGCCTTCCGGAATGGATGTCATACCGCCTGAAAAAGTTACGGTTTCCAACGATTCACAATAGGAAAATACACGG
>JBJERF010000009.1:6121-15193 GCA_051882115.1 Ruminococcus sp.
GCAAATCGTATTGATTGGCAAATCGATGCGCTGTTGAACTGATGCTTCCGCAGATGATCGTAGTTTCAGGAGCAAATTCTGTGACCAATTTACAGGATGGATTGGAAATCGTAATTTTCTCCAGATTTTCACAGTCTACAAATGCATCACGCAATTCTTCCACACTTTCCGGAATTACAATTTCAGTCAGTGCAGTACAGCCGGAGAATGCTCCGTCATAAATTCCTTTCAGTGAAGAGGAGAGTTTGATATCTGACAGTGCTGTACAGCCGGAGAATGCATATGATGAAATCCATTTCACCGAAGACGGCAGCGTTATCTCCGTAAGAGATGTACAGTCGGAAAAGGCGGATGTGCCTATACTTTCCAAACCGTCCGGTAATGTGATCTTGCTCAAAGATGTACAGCCGCAAAAGGCGGATGTGTCTATACTTGTCACACTGTCCGGTAATGCGATCGTGCTCAGAGATGTACAATTCTGGAAGTAGTTCTCAGGGATACCTGTCAGTGTGTCCGGAAGTGTAACATCGGTCAGTGCAGTACAGCCAGAGAACATGCCTTTACCCAGATTTGTTACACTTTCTGGAATCACAATGGATTCCAATGACGTACAGTCTGAAAAGGCGTTGATTCCAATGGATGTTACCGTTTCAGGAATGGTTACACTGGCCAGAGCAGAACAGCCCGAAAATGCGTTGGCTCCGATTCCAGTTACTTTCTTACCGGAAATTTCTTCGGGAATGATGATTTCCGTAACGGTTTCTGTTTCTTCGTGGCCGGTAATCAGAATCGTTCCATTTGACTGGATATCGTATTCCAGACCATTATAAACATGCTTCAAATCTGCCACAAAGGTATAGCCGCCCTTATTGTCACTATATTCCCAGTACGAATACTCATCTGCATAGTCCTGTGCAGTAGAGTTCTTGTAACCATGAATGGTGATGTTCGGCGGGAAGGTATAGTATGCATCATAATAGCCGCCGTAGCCATAGGAACTTCCATAAAGCTTTGTGTCGACTTCATAATACATTGGCATGGTTGTGGTTGTTGTTATAACCACATATTCCTGACCCTCTTTATAACTTTCAATTTCGCAATTCGGATTGCGTACATAGGCATCCGTCATGTTGTTACATTCTTTAAATGCGCCAGCACCAATGAAGGCAACGCTTTCCGGCAGGTCGATGATTTCCAGACCGCTGCCCTGAAATGCGCATTCACCAATTGTAGTGACCGTTTCCGGTATGGTGACGCTTGTCAGAGAAGAACAGCCTGAAAATACTTCGTCCTTAATTTCAGTGACCGTTTCCGGTATGGTGATGTCGGTCAGAGAGGAACAACCGTAAAATGCTCCATAACCGATTTCAGTGACCGTTTCCGGTATGGTGACGCTGACCAGAGCGGAACAACGCGAAAATGCGTATTCTTCGATTCCGGTTACTTTTTTACCGGAAATTTCTTCGGGAATGATGATTTCCGTAACGGTTTCTGCTTCTTCGTGACCAGTAATCAGAAGGGTTCCATCCGTCTGAATATCATATTTCAGACCATCGGAAACAGTCTTCCAATCTGCTGAAAAGGTGTAGTTGCCCATAAAATCATCACCGTAATACCACGAATAACGCTCTGCATAGTATTGTGCAGTAGAGTTCTCGTAACCATGAATGGTGATGTTCGGTGGGAATGTATAATGTGCATCATAATAGCCACCGTAGCCATTCTCATCATAATCTGCTCGTCCCTGCTTATCACTTTCAATTTTGCAATTCGGATAGCGTACATAGGCATCCGTCATGTTGTCGCATTCTTTAAATGCGCTTGCGCCAATGAAAGTAACGCTTTCCGGCAGGTCAATGATTTTCAGACCACTGCCCTGAAATGCGCATGCGCCAATTGTAGTGACCGTTTCCGGTATGGTGACGGATTCCAGCCATGAGCATTCCCAAAATGCATCACCACCGATTTCTGTAACAGTCAGTCCGTCAATTTCACTGGGGATTTCAAGTGAAGTCAGACTTCCGTCTTCCACCTGTGCATACCCCTCTGTACTGAGTCCGCAAATTACAGCCGTCTCGTCATCTGTCGTATCATATTCAAACAGACTGCTCCAGTCGATTTCTGCGCCAGAACCATCGGCACTGTAAATGCGTACAGCTGAATCGTCCACAGCAACCGCACCTGTTTTGGTGGTGGTTTCTGTAATAGATGAGCCGGACGCTGTCTCCGGTTTTTCGGAAGAACTGCCAATTTGCCCCATAATGTCCTGTACAGAAATCGCCTGTATGGGCACATGGGTGCTTGCTGTCAGACAGCTCACCGCAGTCAGAAATGCACAAACCCCAGCTGTACACTTTCTCCATTTTTTCTTCATAAATAATTCCTCCTGTCGTTTTGCAAATGCTTGCAAAAAATTTTATGAAAATGTGATGGATACATCACGATTTTCCATTATTATATCCCCTCACCCATTTAATACGGATTCCCATGTGGGACTGAATCCAGCTGCATTCTGTGCATAATAAGTCAGAATCAAGGTAGCATCCTCTACGCCGATTTTTCCATCCTTATTGATATCCGCAGCTGCAAAGATCCGTGCATGCTGTGCTTCATCTTCGCTGAATGAAAATGCAATGCCGGCCGCATTTTTTGCATAATATTCCAGAAGCATCGTTGCATCATCTATACCAATGGTTCCATCCAGACTGATATCGCCGATTTCCTCTTCGGTCAGCGTAATGCTGTTGATCTCCTGAAATGTATACGAAAAGCTTTCGGCAAAGGCTTCCGCAGTGGAACCTTTCACACCATAAATGATAATACCATCCGGCAGCAGGTAATCGGCGGCATGAATGACACAATCCGGATTTTTTATGGTCATGCTGCTTAGATTTTCACAGTTCAGAAATGCTTCCTCTCCGATTTCTGTTACACTGTCCGGAATGACAACAGCCTGAATGTCCGTGCCGGCAAATGCGTTCGCTCCGATGACCGTTACAGGCATACCATAGATTACAGACGGTACCTCTACCGTATCCGCTGTACCTGTATAAGAAAGTATGATAACGTTGTAATCCTCCAGTATGTTGTAGTAAAAATCCTCATAGATGGCAGTGGTTGTACAGATTGTGGTAGTCGTATCCATTCCCTCCGGACCAGTCAGCGGCAGTGAGGTAGTCGTTGTTTCCGTAGTGGTCTTTGATGTCGTCGTTGTAGTGGTTTCCGTCGTGGTGGTAGTCGTTGGCGTTGTGGTTTCTGTAGTGGTTGTGGTTGTTGGCGTTGTGGTTTCTGTGGTGGTTGTAGTAGTCGTTGTTACAGTGGATGTTGTTGTAACAGAAGACGCAGAACCGATTTCATGGAATTCTATCGAATTCTTATTGGCATAAGCTTCTGCTGTAGAATCCTTATAGCCATACATAACTACATTTTGTAGTATGAAATTACACATGCCATCATCGATTTCACAATCAGGGTTCATGATGGTTATGTGTCTTGTAATACCGTATTGCTTACTGTCCAATGCGCCATAGTCAATCTTTGCAACATGAGCCGGAAATACAATTTCCAACATGGAGTCGCAATACAGAAAAGCATATAATTCAACACTCACAACACTGTCCGGAATTTCAACGCCTGTCAGAGCTGCACATTCATTGAATGCAGCGTCTCCGATAATTTCCACACCATCCGGAATGGTAAACACACCGCTTACAAGTTTCGGCGGACATTGAATAAGCTCTGTAAAATCCTTATTGTACAAAACGCCGTCCATGTCGGCATAATACGGATTCTCCTCAGCAACGGTGAATCGCTCCAGACTATTACATCTCAGCATAGATGGAAAATCTGCAACGTCCTTATGCATAACGATTTCCTTGAGGTTTATGCAGTCGATGATAGAACTTGAGGCTATATCAGTGACTGTTTCCGGAATTGTATAAACAGACGCATCATAGTTCGACGGATACCAGAATAACTCCTGAACATCCTTATCATACAGAATGCCATCAACGGACGTATACTCTGTATTTTCCTCGCTGACCAGGATTTCCTCCATGGCTGTACAACCGAAAAAAATCTGCCATGAAAATTCTGTAAATGTTGACGGCAATGTAACACTGGACAAACTGGTACAAAAACTGAACGCATAAGCTGAAATCGTCTCCAGCCCCTCCGGAAGCGAAACCTCTGTCAGATTTTTCAGCCTATAAAAAGCGTTCTGTCCGATTGACGTTACGCCCTCATTTACTACAATTTTTTTTATAGAATTGCTTAATGAATCCCACGCACGATCACGCATCTGCTCCCAGTCTTCCATAGCACCTGTACCTGTGATTTCCAGCGTACCGTCCTCCGTCAGCTTCCATGTCAGCGATTCACCGCAGGTTCCTTCTGTAGGTGTCTCCTCCTCTACAGCCATAACAGTGGCTGTTTCCGTGCAGACATTCATCGCCTGAACAGGAGCCGCCATATTGCTCAGCAATATGGACAGACAGAACATACCGGCTGCATATTGAATTCCCTTTTTCTTCATAACTAAATACTCCTTTCATTTCCAGCTCGTTTTTTCATAAATTTCAATCTTTTGCGAAAGATATTTGAACATACAACCAGTATACCACGCATTGGACAAATTGTCAAGGGATTTGATATAATCTAAATACAAAGTATAAAAAATACTGTGTATTTTATAAAATTTGAAGTAAAAATTTTACATGATTATATGTAGGAGGAAAATCTATGGCAAGAATCGGATTGAATATTTATAAACGAAAAGATGGTCGATATGAAGGACGTATCGCTGCCGGCTATAAACCAAATGGGAAGGTGAAATATCATTCAATTTATGGAAACTCCTATGAAGAAGTAAAAGAAAAGTTAGAAGCAGAACGTATGAATTTGTGTGCAGAATCTCATAAAACAGATTTAACGGTACGTTCCCTTTTTCAGGAGTGGATTCAGGCGATTTCTGCTCGTGTAAAGGAATCGACTCTTGCAAATTATCAGATGAAAGCGGAAAAGCACATTCTTCCTGTATTTGGAAATATTACACATGATGCAATCCATGCACAAATGGTTCAGACATTTATTGCTGAAAAGCTGAAAAGCGGATTGTCCGCAAGATATATTTCAGATATCGTTGTACTGTTGAAATCCGTATTTAAATATGCAAGCCGTATGTATCATCTACACAATCCTCTTACAAACGTAGTGATGCCAAAGAAGAAAAAAACTGAAATTGTACTGCTCAGTTCGGCACAACAAAAGAAGCTACAGCTTTATTTGCACAAGGTGCAAAACCGCACAACATTAGGAATTGCTTTATCCATGTATACAGGTCTTCGGATTGGGGAACTTTGCGCCCTGCAATGGAAAAACATTGACTTGGAAAAACGAATATTAACCGTCAGTCAAACGGTTCAAAGAATTCGAAATAAAGATGGTACAAGCAAAACAAAGCTTGTAATTACAGATCCGAAAAGCGTCACCTCACAGCGCACAATACCGATTCCGGATTGTCTGATGGAAATATTAAAGGCATTTCAATGTATGCCGGAAACTTTTGTTTTATCTGGTACAAACCGACCTGTTGAACCAAGAACTATGCAGTATCGATTTACAGCTATACTAAAAAGAGTAAATTTACCGTCAGTACATTTTCATGCGCTGCGGCATATGTTTGCCACAAACTGTATTGAGCTTGGATTTGATGTAAAGTCTCTTTCAGAAATTCTGGGACATTCTTCTGTAGAAATTACACTGAACCGATATGTGCATGCTTCTATGGATCAGAAAAGAAAATATATGCAGCGATTTTCTTTTGCTGTTCCATGTGGTCTTTGACTGCCTATTTCTATGGTCATATCTTTATAATGATACCGGCTTTTGGGTTAAAATCTCATTCTTTCGCAAAAGATTGAAATTTACGAAAAAAACCGATGGATTATTTTCAATAATCCATCGGCTTATCCGTTTAAAATTTTTTATTGATGCAACATTGAGATTTTATTTATTGAAGTTGGAAGGATAAAGTATCATCTTGTGGATGCCGGTACAGTTTGGCATATCTTTTCCGTTTTGGAAATCATAATAAGCAGCAGAATCAGAAAGCAAGCAAGATACACAGGCATAAGCTTCAGGCTGACATGATTTGCAATCAGACCAAAAACCGGCGGCATAAATGTTGAACCAACATAGGCACTTGCCATCTGAGTGCCTATGATACCCTGTGAATTTTCTGCTCCAAAGTTTTTGGGCGTGGAATGAATGATGCATGGATAGACCGGCGCACATCCAAGACCAATTATGATAAAGCCCGTAACAGATGTGATTTTCAATGGAAGTGCCATGCAGAAAACACCAAGCAATGCAAGACCTGTGCCGAGACGAATCATTTTATTGTCCCCCAGCTTATCGGATATAAAGCCGGACAGAAATCTTCCGGCTGTGATTCCGATAAAGAACAGTGAACCAAATGCAGCGGCTTCGTCCTTTGTGGCACCTCTTGTACCCTCCAGATAGCTGCTTGCCCAAAGCATGGTTGTGGCTTCTGCTGCACAATACGACAGAAATCCCAACAGAAGATACGGTACGCCTTTTATTTTTAAAGTGCGTTTTATGCCAAGAATTTGAGCATTGCTTTCTTCCGCAGCAGCTGATTGATTGACTTTCCATAGCGGAAGCGTAAATAGCAGCACAGCAACAATGCCAAACTGTAGATAGGAAACCATTCGGTATCCGTTTGCCCATGCGGTATGGGTCAGCGCATAGCTCATAATATACGGACTGATGATCGTTCCCACACCCCAGAAACAGTGCAGCCAGCTCATATGTCTGGCGTTATAATGCAGTGCAACGTAATTGTTCAGTGCCGCATCAATGGCACCCGCACCAAGACCGTAGGGTATTCCCCATAAACACATCTGATAAAATTCGGTTGCTGTAGAAAATCCAAATAATGCAATGGCAGTAAGAAAAACGCTCACAATTGTTACTACTCTTGTTCCGAATTTCTTTGTAAGCCGTTCTGACATCAGACCGGAAATAATCGTGCCTCCTGAAATAATCATAGAGATGAATCCCATATACGATAGTGGCACATCAAACTCGGTACGAATGGTAGGCCATGCTGAACCCAATAGAGAATCCGGCAATCCAAGGCTTATAAAAGCAAGGTATATGACAGCTAACAGTAATAAATACATTTTTATCCCTCTTTCAGATTTTTATTTTATATCTATAAATGTATTGATGCATTTTTCAAAATTGCTCATTCATAGTTTATATGATAATTATGCATTGCTATCATTATACCTTGTCCATCCATAAATGTCAATCATCCGAGCAGAGTATTCTCAGAAACTGTCGTATTCCTAAATGAAAAAAGCACAGGCAAAACCTGTGCTTTCTCGTAAGCTATGTAATAAAAAATAAATATGAAGGATTTGTTTTAGTAAAAATTATGCTTGCTATTCATTCATGCCTGCCGCAGATTTAGCGTAGGTTTCAAGGATAAGAGTTGCATCTCCTATGTCAAAAACACCATCGCCGTTTAAATCAAGTTTCGTATAGTCACTGTCATTTGCAATGCCTGCGGTTTTTTCTGCATACTTTTTCAGAAGAGATGCCGCATCAGAAATGTCAATTTTGCCGTCATTATTTATGTCGTACACTTCATGGTCTGTATTTGGGGGATATGTGGTTGTAGTAGTCGTTGTTGTTGTGTTTGCTGAATCAGCAGTCGTGGTTGTAGTTGTTGTCGTAGTAGTTGTTGTGGTGCTGGTAGTTGTTGTAGTTGTCGCAATAGCAGTAAATATAGGATCGCCTTCTTTGTGCCATACAAATGCATGATAGGTTCCTTCAGTACGCACCTCTTCTCCGGTGAACTTATAGATGTGATAATCATCTAATACACTTTCATCAGGGAAAGAGCTTTCACAGCTTTCAAGATAATAATCCGGCACATTATCCACTTTGATTCCAAAATACACATAGTCCTCTAACGAATAAAAAGTGACTTCTTTGCTGAATGTTATTTCACCATCAGATGTATTCCATACACCTATAGAATCACCTTTGCAATATCTGCCATATTCATCTTTGAATATATCTACTATTTCAACTTTCAGATCCGGAATCATTTCGGATTGATCTGAACCTAATTCAATCCTATCAAGATAATCAATAAACTTGAAGCCGAATTCAGGTTTTACTGTAACAGGGAATGTATCCCATATTTCAAAAGGCTTCTTGTTTTCGAGATAAATTTCATAATGGTTATAGTTCATTGCTAAAAGATTCCTTCCGGAAAGTCCACGGTCTACCTTGTCAGTGCCGTTATTAGAAACAGAACGATAATTTTCCGGCAGAACATCACTTTCTGCTACATAGTAATGATCTTCACAAATATTGGAACAATTGATAACCATCGGATTTACATCAGACGTATTCCACTCTGCTATCGTGCGGATATAGTCTCCTCTCTTGTTCAAATCGATAGAATCGTATTCAACAAGACGCATTGTAACACCTTCAACCGGTGTTTTGTCATTGTACAGATCAACAACGCTGACATTAAATGTGTATGATATCGCATTTTCTCCGTCAGCCACTTCAGGCAGTACAACATCCATATACTTCGTTTCTGCCGCATCTGCATTTACATACGCTGATAACGACATTTGCAGCGTCAGAACTGTACCGATGAATAACGATATTACTTTTTTTGCTTTCATAAAAATCTCTCCCTTTCAAAATTGCAATGATGAATATTTCATGTCACCTCATGATCTGATAAAAGTCCCCCTCTCAGCTGAATTGACGCACGCTTATAGAATACGCATTTCTCAGAGTCACCCACAATTTTTTTATCGTTATCAGATGAGATAATATCTCTGACAGTGTAAAATATATCCTTTCTCCCATACTTTACCTGTTACTTATATTATAGCCGTTTATTCTCAAAAAGTCAATGTGTATTTTTACCATTTTTTATTCTAAACGTTAACTATATTTGTGTATTTTATGCTTCCTGTCACTGAATGCTCCAAAAATTTTGCTATATCAAGAAAA
>JBJERF010000009.1:15293-34504 GCA_051882115.1 Ruminococcus sp.
GTATTTTATGCTTCCTGTCACTGAATGCTCCAAAAATTTTGCTATATCAAGAAAAAAGAAACTGTTTTTTTATAATATTTGTTTCACAAATTTGTAATGTGTATTTTTCATTCCCTCCCGCTGATAAAACTCATGTGCTTTTTTGCGCTTTCGGTTACTGGTTACTTCGAGCATCTGACAATGACGCTTCCTTGCCGCAGTTTCCGCTGCCGCAAGGAGCTGTTTTCCGATTCCATGGGAACGATACTTTGCATCCACAACCAATTCCATAATCTCTGCAATATTTTCACAATGGTGCAGCTGAAATTCCATCCGCAGATGCAGTGCCCCAATGATTCTGCCTTCTGCTTCTGCCACGAGAATCACATGATTGGGATTCGCCATCATGGCATCATAACCCCAGGTAAACAATTCTTTCGGGAAAACGGTCTCCTCCAGCGTACAGATCAGCTGATATACTGCTGGCAAATCTGCACAAGATGCTTGTCGGATCATTCACACGCCACCTTTTCCAAAAATACTGTCTATGCCGCTTTTTTCTGCCAGAAAATCTCCCACATTCACGGAAACAGCCTCAAATTTTCCATGGAAATCGCTGCCGCCGGTGAGAAACAAATTGTATTTTTCTGCATATTGCCGAATGATTGCCCTATCTCTTTCCTTGTTGGCATGGTGATTCAGTTCCAGCCCATCCAACCCTTGTGCCACCAGTTCCGGAATCAGGCAGAAATTCTGCTGCTGTCCGCTGTGTGCCAGAACAGCCAGACCACCTGCATCCTTTATGGATCGCAATGCTTCCAGAGGGGAAATATAACGGACGTCAAAATCGCAAATGCCTCCGTTTTTAAAAATCTGCTGGTAAAATTTCCCGAACATCTCCGGTGCTTTTCCACGGCGCACCAGATCTTCCATAATATGCTGCTTGTAAATATATTTCCCGTCGGCTTTCCGCAGCGTTTCTATAGCAATATCATAACCATGTTCATTCAATACAGCAATCTGGCGCAGAGAATTGGCATGACGTGCCTCCAATGTGGGATGTACCACCCTTTCCGTTACCTCCGGCTTCTGAATACCATATCCCAGCATATGTACCCGAAACCCATGGTTATAATCATATGCCGAAATCTCAATGCCCGGAATCACCCGGATGCCTTCTGTCTCCGGAATCTGTTCCGCCTGTGACAACGTATCGTGATCTGTAATGGCAATGGCATTCAGACCCTTTTCCTTTGCTCTGATAATCAGCTCCGGAATTGTAAAGCTGCCGTCCGACACGGTGGAGTGCATATGCAGATCCGCTTTTCTCATGCAAACGTTCCCTCCGAAATATTGAATACACGGTCACAGAGTCCGTCCATAAACTCCAGATCATGGAAAATACCAATCATGCTGGTACCCTGCCGCTTCAGCTTCAGGAGCATGTCCTTAACCAGAATCTTGGTCTTGTTGTCCAGAGATGCCGTAGGCTCATCCAGCAGCATAAGCCGAGGATTCTTGACCATAGTATGCGCCAGATTCAGGCGCAGCCGTTCTCCACCGGAAAATGTATTGGGATAAATATCCCACAAGTTCTCTGGCAGTCGGAAATAGTCCAGCATTTCCTCCGCTTTCTCCCGTGCCGTACTGCTGTCATGCCCTGTTTCCAGCAACGCCTGCATGACATGTTCTTTGGCAGTAGTTCTGGGCATGACGCTGAGAAACTGAGAAACATATCCAATCTCATGATTGCGCAGGTAGAGAATCTCTCGTTCCGATGCATGTGCCAGACTGATCTTCCCATATGCCAGACTATCGTAGATAATATCCCCCTCTGTGGGCAGATAAGTGCGATGAATACACTTCAAAATGGTAGATTTTCCTGCACCGGATCGCCCCACAATACCAATGAATTCTCCTTCCTCCAGCGCAAAATGAATGTTCTGGCAGGAATGGATCTCCCGATTTGCATGGTGCAGATAAAATTTTTTAGCAAGTCCCTGTATTTCCAGTATGCTCATATGGAATGCCTCCTGTATTCTACTCTGGAAGTGGTTTTTCCATCTACCAAGACATGCGTTACCACTGGATAACCATCCAGAATATCCACAATGACCAGATCCGCCTTTTTGCCTGGTGCAATGGATCCGTAATCCTTGTCAATGCCCATTGCCTTTGCTGGATTCAGAGAGACCTTATTCACCATGTCCGGAAGTGTCTGTCCGTATTTCTCACACATGACAAACAAACTATGAAGCAGTGCCTGTGGAAAGTAATCGGAGCAGAGAATGTCCACGCTGCCCTTTTGAATCGCCTGTGCCGCTGACATATTCCCGGAATGGGAACCGCCAAGCAAAATATTCGGTGCACCGGCAATGGTATAAAAGCCCATGTCATGTGCTGCTTTTGCCACTTCTTTGGTAATGGGAAATTCGCTGATATCCACGCCTAACTGGCGGTTCATCTCCAACTTTTCCACCGTGTCATCATCGTGGGATGCCACAGTAATATGATTGGCATGTGCCAACTCCGCCAGCTCTTTCATCTGTGCAAAAGAAAGCATCTCCTTGGTCTGATGATATTCCAACACTTCTTCAAAGGTCTTTCCCTCATTCTCCATGCCATGGTATTTTTCCAACGTATCCCGATAGACTTCCAGACTCCGATACTGCCCCTGTCCCGGTGAGTGATCCATAAAAGAAATTTCATGCACCAGATTTCTGGAGATCATTTCTTTTGCAATGTCAAATGCATCCATATTGTCAATCTCCAAACGCAGATGAAAACGATGGTGAATGAGATGGCTCCGGTTTTGAATATCGGCAATGAGTGCTGCCATTTCCAACACACTCTCTTTGGTGCGCAGCGGGCTTTTGCCCAGCAGCTCATCTTTGTATAAAGAAAAGGAATGGTAAATGGTTGTAATGCCCAGCTGGAGCAATTCCTTTTCGCACTCCTTCAATGCCAGTTCAAATGAAAAGCGTGCAGTAGGACGTGGATAGATGAACTGCTCAATCTTATCCGAATGGACATCAATAAAACCAGGCAGTATGTATCTTCCATGGGCATCAATGGTCTTGTCTGCTGTACCGTCAAACTCACAGATATCGAAAATACGGTCGTTTTTCAGCAGCAGTGTTTTTCCTTCTATGATCTGATCCGGCGTAACAATACAGCCGTTTTTGATTGCTATCATAAATTGGATTCCTCCTGTGATTCAAATGCATTCTCATGATCCGGATGATATTCGCCGTTTCTTGATTCTGCCGCAATGTCATCTGTCCGAAGAAACAGATATTCCTTCCCATGATAAAACTGCGCAATGTAATAATAAAAACTGGTATTTTTCTTCAAGACTTTAAACCGAATGGCATCCACATCCAGCCAGACATCATTCATCTGAACCTGACGTTCATCCGGCATACCATCATGTTCGTATTCTCTTGTTTGCTGACAAAGGCCTCCATAAAGATCAAAATTTCCTTCAAGCAGTGCAAAAGGATGAAGTAAATAAAAGCGCAGTGTTATCATGCAGAGAAGAAGCAGTACACCAATACAGCCAAGAAAAATCAGCGGCTGCTCTTTTTCCAAGGCAATCGGCAATATAAAAAATACCATCCAAGTAATCAGTGCTGGAATACTTCGTATCAGTTCCTGCCGAAAAATCTTTTTTCCAATGATTCGTTTCTCATTTTCATCCGCTGGAAGAATATCCAGACCTCTGGATGCACAGGATTCCCAGAATGGCTTTCTTTGCTGAACCTTTTCCGCCTGGAGCTCCCTCTTCCTTTTTCGACTGGGCATCATCTCAAACCCAACCCAAAACAGCACCACCATCAAAGTCAATGGAAACAAAATAAACATACATCTTCTCCTCTGACTTGAATTACAGCAGCGAATGCACCAGCTGCTGGGTATAGGCATGCTGCGGGTCTTCCAGAATCTGGTCTGTCAAACCGCTTTCAATGATCTTTCCGTCCAGCATCACCACGGTCCGATCCGCCAGCATCCGGATAACAGCAAGGTCGTGAGAAACCAGCAGAATGGAAATACCATACTGTGCCTTGATCCGCCGGATCAGATCCAACACCTTGGCTTGTACGGATAAATCCAGACCTGTGGTCACTTCGTCCAGCAGCAAAATGGACGGATTGTTCGCCAATGCCTTGGAAATCTGCACACGCTGCTGCATACCGCCGGAAAAATTTTTCGGTGCTTCTCCCATACGGGAAGTAAGAATCTCCACGGCGGACAGCAGTTCTTTCGCACGTTCTGTCATATAACCAGCACTGCGGTCTCCAGCAGCAATGAGTTTTTCTGCAATGTTGGATGCCGCCGAATAATTCATGCGTAAACCACGCACTGGGTTCTGATAGACCATACCCATAATGCTGTTTTTGATATGCCGCTGTTCTGCGGCACTTGCCAGCCAGATGCTTTCATCACCATTTTTATAATCACCCAGATAAGCTTCACCGGAAGTAGGTACAATGTCAAAATACAGACTCTGCATGAGTGTGGATTTCCCCGAACCGCTTTCACCCACAATGCCCAGCACCTCTCCAGGATATACTTCTATAGAAATATCATTTGCTGCCCAGACTGTTCCGCAGACGGTGCAGCGATTCTTTTCCAGATGCGTTCTACATACCGGACAACCTTCGCCATAGCGTACTGTCAGATGACGCACCTGTAATACCGGTTTTTCTTCAAGCTTCACGAGAACGCACCTCCTTACAATATGCTGTATCCGAGCACTGATAAATCTTCTCTCCTGTTTCTGCATCAAACAATTCATCCAGATAGGTATCGGTACTGCCGCAGAGACGGCACTTTCTGCCCTGAAAATTTTCCCGTTCAAAAGGTACATCGTCAAATGCCAGAGAAACCACATTGGTATGCGGCGGAATGGCATAGATCTTCTTTTCCCGCCCTGCACCGAACAGATACAGACACTGGGACTGGTGCAGCTTCGGGTTATCAAACTTCGGGATCGGGCTGGGATTCATGATATAGCGATCTTCTACAGTGCAGGGATACTCTGTGGGGATAGTTACCTTACCATACTTGATGATGCTCTCATACAATTGCAGCCAGATGGGCGCATAGTCCTTTTCAGCGTGCATTTTCTTGGTGGCTTCCTCCTTCGGCTCCACAATACGCAAAGGTTCGGGGATGGGTACCTGCAAAACAAGAATCTGGTCATTTCTCAAAGGCACCTCCGGAATCCGGTGACGGGACTGAATCAGCGTTGCTGTATGGGTATCCGTAGTCGTTTGAATGTTCGTACATAGCTTCACAAACTTCTTGATGTTGACTGCATTTACACTGTCATCGCTGCCCTGGTCAATGACCTTCAGGACATCGGACGGACCGATCAGAGAGAGTGTCAGCTGAATGCCGCCTGTCCCCCAGCCTCTGCCGATGGGCAATTCTCTTGAACCAAAGGGCACCTGATATCCGGGAATTGCCACTGCTTTCAGCACACAGCGACGAATCTCCCGCTTTGAACCTTCGTCCAGAAAGGCATAGTTATACTGTTCCACTCTCTCCATGTTCCTGTTTCCTCCGTGTTTTTCTCACCGAATCCAGTTTGGACTGAAACGTTACATAATGAGGCAGCTTCAAATGAGAAATAAATCCATTCATCTCCAAGCAATCCCCATGCATCAGTACGAATTCCTGATCCTGAGGCGGATAGTCCCCACCCTGTTCCAATTCCCGATCAATAACCGCCATGGCTATGGCTTTGTTTTCATTTCTGCCGAACACTGCGCCATAGCCGCTGGCAAGCTTCAGCTGTTCTTTGTCACTGGCGGAATTGAACGTCTCCACCTCTGTGAGCAGAATCTCACCCAGATAAATGGATTCATCCGACTTTCCCGGATAGGGAATTTCCAGTGCCACATAGCCGCTGCGCAGTTCTCCTACCGTAGGATGCACCTGTCCGAATCCACGGAGCACTGAATATGCCAGACCCGACAGAAAGCCTGTATCGGCTCTTGTCATCGTCTGGAGCCGGGCACTGCGTGGTGCCGGAAATTCCAGCAGATTTTCTGTTACATCATAAGGCGGTGTATTGTCGTCTTCATAGGCATCCAGAAGCCCTTCTTCTTTCAGCATATCAGAAACACGGCTGTAAGTCCGAAGCTGCTCCGGCGTCTGTCTATCCAAAATCTGCTGGAACATCTGGTGTAATTCTGAAGCATCCTCATTTTCCCGTTCAAAATGAATGAGACGATGGGTATAGTCATAAGTTGCACCCAGCAGCTGACCGCCGGGAATATCTTTGAATGCTGCGGAAATGCGGCGCATCACACGCATCTCACCGGTATCTGCGGTTCTGGTGTAATGGCTGCGTTTCAGCGTGGAACGATAGGCACGCAGGAGAAAAACTGCTTCTTCTGTGGAACCTTCACACTGCTTCAGTGCCAGTGCTGCATAAGACCTGGCATACAGTCCTGCTTCACTCATAACCCTATCCACCAGAAGCCCGAACTTGTTTTCAATAGTCTCCAGAGCAACATCCTTGTCTGTGCCACTCCGATAATAGTCCAGCAGCTGGATACTGGCTTCAATCGCCTCTTCGCCGCCGGATACTGCTACATATGCCATGCTGTCTCCCTCCTTTTTACCAGTCTCGGAATACAAACCATATCACCATTGTCTGTCACAAAAATCAGATCAACACCCATGGGATACTCATATTCCTGCTGATCCCGCAGTGCAATCGCCTGATGCACTGTTTCAGAGCAGGAAAATTTCATGGTACCATCAATTCCAGGCCCATAGAGCGTCATGGTCTGTTCCGGTTCACCGCTGTCACGAATGATCAGCGTTGCACTGCGGTGGGGATCGACCAGAGTACCGCACTTTGCTTGTGCAAAGATTGCCGGAAGCTGCTGCGCATCCAGCACAAAAATATAATCCGCCTCACAAATGGCTTCTTCCTCTGACAGCGTCACCAGCCGGAGTTCCTCCCGGAGCGTCTCATTGCCGCAGGAAGAGAAACTTACCTCATTATCCAGAAGAGTCATACCCAACGCCAGAAAAGCACTGTTTTCCCCGAACATTTTCTCTTTCTGGGACGCAATGGATACCCTCCTGCCGGGATTGGACATTCCCTCCAGTAGCTGCCGGAACACCACCTGGGTATCAAATACTTCGTCAAACTGATGGAGTGTTTTCATTGCGCTGCCTCCGAATCCATAGAGTGGAAATCCACTTTTGTTTTCTGGAACATGGTATTTTCCTGCTCCAACCGCCGCAACTGCTGCATTTCCCATTTCAGAAGCAACGCCTCTTTCCGGAAAACACCCTTGTTTTCCGCAGCGTCAATGATCGCCATGTGCAGCGTCTTTTCAAAATCATCACCCATGGTCACCGCTGTACCAACTACACCGTCCAGAGAAACTGTAGCTTCTGTGACAATAACCTCACCCAGATAAAACAAGCTTTGCTTAACTGGCTCACGCATTTTGATCATGGTCAGAGATTTTTCCGGTTTTTTCACAATCATCACCGGATAATTTTGCTGTAATTCTGCACCAAGGGCAATGACATCTCCCCGGTCTGCCCTGGTCAGAATCTGAAACAATCGTTTCTTTTCCAAGAATCTTTCCTCCAAAACACAGCGAATTTTCGAATACTCCATTCCCGAAAACCCACATCCATTATTTCAATTTTTGATAATCTGTTTACTTCGCCTTTGCCTTGATCTTCGTTGAAACCATTTCCAGCAGAATGACTGCAACGACAACAACATAAGTCAGAAACCCCATTTCATGCAAGTCAAAATAGAAACTGCCTGCCATATACAGCTGGAAGCCGATACCGCCTGCGCCGGCAGCTGCACCCATGGCAACGGCATTGGTGAAGTTAATCTCAAACCGCATAAACGTCCACGCTACCATACGGCTGATAGATGCCGGTAAAATCGCCTGAAATACAATTTGCCAGAAACCTGCACCACTGGCACGAAGTGCTTCAATGGTACCTCCGTCAATTTCCTCGATAGATTCTGCATACACCTTTGTCAGATACGCAAAGCTGTGAAACGTAAGCCCAATGACTGCGGCAACGCTGCCCAGTCCTGCAGATACAGCAAAGATCAGAACCCATAATACAGTGGGAACTGCACGTACCAATGCCACCAGGCTCTTGATAAGATTGGCAAGCCAGGAAGCTGCAATATTTTTTGCACAGAGCAGTGCACAGAAAAATGCCAGAACTGCACCGAAAATCGTGGACAGAATGCCCAGGCAGAATGTGATCAGCAGTTGGTATAGCACATTGGAAAGAATATCCTTGGATAGTCTTGGTTTCAAAAATACCGTCTGAATGTTATGCATTGTATCGGAAACCGCATCAAAAAAGTCGATTTCCTTATAGTCGAAAGAAATAAAGGCATATACCGTCAGTCCAATGAGCACTGCTGCCAGAACCTTTAAGGCAATGTTGCTTTTGTTCTGCACGCTGATCTTAATCCTGCCATCCTTATGCCGGCGGGCGTGAAGATCTGCCACAGAAATATCTTGAGACAACACCGCTGTATCCTGCATCAGAGAATCACCTTCCTTATCTGATTGGAAATGGTTTCAATGATAATGACCATGACGATGATCATTACGACTACCAAACTTGCCGAACTGAAATCCAGCCGCTTGTAGTACATATCAAAAAGATAACCGATGCCAGTCGCAGTCAGAATACCGATAAGGGTAGAACTGCGGATGTTGGTTTCGATCATATACAAAATCCATGTAACAATGTCTGTCATAATAGATGGAATAATGCCCTGAAATACAGTCTGGATAAAATTTGCACCAGATGCATGAAGTGCCTCAATGCAGGATGCACTGACTTCATCTATCGTCTCAATAAAAGCACGGGTCAGCAAACCAAAGGTGGTGAAAAACAGTGCAAAGAATCCAGTCAAAATGTTTTGTCCAAAAGAAAACATGAGCAGCATGGCCCATACTACATCCGGCACGTTCCGGAAAAATGCCGCCACAATACGCACAAGCCGGTTGACTGTGCCATGAAATCCCGTTGCCTTTGACCCAAACAGACTGAAAAAGAATGCAAAAATTGCCGCAATGACAGTAACTGCAACAGAAAGCAATGCTGTTTCCATCAGTTTGTCCAGAATTTTCGGGAGCCGCTTCATCGCCATCTCATCGGGAACCAGATTTTCTGCGATCCATACAAATGCCTTCGGAAAAGATACTACACCCTCTGCCAAATGAAATTCTGTCACCAGAGAGGACACGATATAAATGCCAATCACCACTGTCAACACAATGGTATACGTCAGCTTTCGTTTCAAAAACACGTTTTTTATTTTCCCGTTCATCTTATTCTCCCTGCATATCTATGATCAAATCCTGATCGCTGGACTGGTAAATGGTGTGAATTTTTTCCTGCGTCAATTCCGCTGGCGTCCCATCAAAGACAATTTTTCCTGCGGCAACACCTATAATGCGCTCCGAATACTTTATAGCAACATCCACCTGATGCAGATTGACAATGCATGTGATGTTTTTCGTCCGGTTGATCTGCGCCAGGTGATCCATAATGGTCTTGGAAGCTTTTGGATCAAGGGAAGCAATGGGTTCGTCACAGAGGATCAACTTCGGCTGCTGCATAATGGCACGAGCAATGCCGACACGTTGTTTCTGTCCGCCGGACAAGGCATCACAACGCTTATACGCCTGCTCAGCCAGCCCCAGTTCCTTCAGAATGGCAAAAGCCTGTTCTTTCTCTTCTTCACGGTAATGCCCAACAACACCACTGATGGTTGACTTCTGCCCTAACTTTCCGTGAAGTACATTTTCCACAACGCTGAGACGATCCACCAGGTTATAATGCTGAAAGATCATACCCGTTTTCGTTCTGATCTTGCGAAGCTCCCGCTTGTTCAGTTCCATGACATTTTGACCATCATAGATAATTTTTCCATCTGTGGCATCAATCAGACGATTTACGCAGCGAAGGATGGTGGATTTCCCAGCACCGGATGGCCCGATGATGGAGACAAATTCACCCTTTTCAATGGAAAAGCTGATATCTTCCAATGCCTTTGTCGTATTGTTATAGACCTTGCTGACATGCTGAAATTCCAAAATTGGCATTTTAGACTCTCCTATCAATCCCGATCAGGATTTCATATTTCGGATGGGATCGTACCAAGAATCCTCTACTTTGACAAAGTGCATTTCATCTGATTTCTTTTCCAGCAGTCCCATGCCGTCTTCCGGATAAAAAATCATTTCATTATTGGCAACTTCATCTGATGTGAACAGATCCTGTATTGCCTTTGCATCATCCGGACTCAGCGTATCACCGTTATAGGCAAAGGGACCGTTCAGCACTGGAATGGACTGAATGACAGTAAATGTAGAACCTGTCACCGTATCAAAAGGAGCACTTGCATCCTTATTAATTGTATAAACAGAACCTACAGCAGCCGCTTCACCCTCTGTACAGGTAACATACGGTGCCAACTCAATGTCACAGAATACCGCAACATCACACTTGTCAGAAAGCAGATTAAAGGCAGAACCCTGATGCGAACCGCCGAAGAGCACTTCCGAGAAAAATGCATCGCTGCCGCCTTCCAACAGGTCATCTACAATCAGGTTGTCCTCTGCAAAATGAGAAATAATCTGATTGGTAGGAACCTTGAACCCAGATGTAGAGCTGTTGGAAACAAAGGACATCTTCTTGCCCTTAATATTGTCGATGCTGTAGGAATCACCATCCAGATACTGGTCAGCATTTTCTTCCTTGACTGCAAAGAAGCTGTAATACAGAGCATCCTCCAGCGTACCGGATTCGCCGGACTGAACAAACAGCGGATTTACAGAGTCATTGGCATTCTTTGCCTGAATATATCCCTCTGCACCCATGCAGCATCCAATCTGTGCTGTACCATTAGAAAGAGATTCAATAGCAATCGCATAGTCGGTGGTCAGTTTCTGTTCCACGGCCTTGCCTGTAGCCTGTTCAATGAGCTTACCCACTTCATTTCTGGCATCCTGATAGTCCTCTGCGGATTCGTTGGGATACCACACCAGTGTAATCGTATCGGAATAATCGCCGGAACTGGAAGTGTCCTCCTCCGATGATGCACTGTCTGCATTGGAAGAAGCTGCATCTGCACTGCCTGTATCTCCCGTAGAGCTTGTACTCATTTCACCGCATCCGGCAAGTGTACCGCAGAGCATGGACAATGCCACAATTGCGATCCAGGTTCTTTTTGTTTTCATCATGAAAGCACTCCTTTTCTCATGGACGGATCTGACCGCTTCTCTTTCTTGTCAGACCCCTGTTATCTGAAATCACTCTTAGAGCCTGTTTAAAATCTTCCAACAGGCTCTTATTCGTAATTTCCATAACCCATTATATCGTTTTCATGTAAAGTGTACTATCATTGCTCGGTGAAATCCTCATAAAATCGATTGACGAAAAAACGCACACCTTGTAAAGACAGACAGACATGTCCACACTTCTCATTCATTCACGTTAACTGAAAGTTATAGAAAATCCTATTGAACCTTGCTGAATAAACACTTATTCTTCAAAAAGCAAAAAATAACCTGTATTTAACGCAATCTTTCTTATACTGAGATAGATAGGAAAGAGCAGATTGTGTTATGATCGTTTTGCAATATAAAAATTGGGAGGATGCAATAATGCAATATAAAAAAAACGCTCTCACACGCCTGATTACAGCTATATTTCTTCCTGTCTTTATTCTATGCGGGTGCAGCATTTCAGAAGGCGGCAGCTCTGCCGATGCACAATACAACGGAAAATTCAATGGTGAAACCATAAAAATTCTTTCGGGTTCTGAAAACAAAGAGCTTTCCCATATTCTTGATGCATGTGCAGATGATACCGGCGTTACCATTGAAATCACGTATCAAGGCTCTGTAGATATCATGCATACACTACAGGATGGGGCTGAAGAATATGACGCTGTGTGGCCGGCATCCAGCTTGTGGGTTTCTCTGGGCGATACTGCACATCTGGTTAAATATAATACATCTATTTATACCACACCAGTTGTGTTCGGCATTCGCAAATCTCTCGCAGAACAGCTTGGATTTGTAGGAACAGAAGTTTCTGTCATCGACATTTTAGAGGCAATCCGTAAAAAACAGCTGTCTTTCTGTATGACAAGTGCTACCCAATCCAATTCCGGCGCCAATGCTTACATAGGTTTTTTGTACGCATTGCTGGGAAAAACAGATACGCTGACAGAAAGTGATCTGGAAAGTGAAACTCTGAAACGTGATATTTCCCAGCTGCTTTCTGGAATTGACCGCAGCTCCGGCAGCTCAGATTGGCTCAAGGATATGTTCCTTGCCGGGGATTTTGATGCCATGGTCAACTACGAATGCCTGATCATCCATGCAAATCAGGAACTTGTTTCCCAAGGCAAGGAACCTCTCTATGCTGTTTATCCCTACGATGGTCTGAGCATTGCCGACTCCCCGCTGGGCTATATCGATCACGGCAACGCAGAGAAACAGGATGCTTTTCTGGCTGTACAGGAATATCTGCTGTCCGAAGAGGTGCAGAATGAAATTCAGAAAACCGGACGGCGTACCGGATTTGAGGGTGTTTCAGAGGAAAATCAGGATATTTTCAACTCGGACTGGGGCATCGACACACAGCGACTTCTCTCCCCTATCACCATGCCATCTGAGCAGGTACTGACAAAAGCTTTGAATTTATACCAGACAGAATTCCGCAAGCCGTCCTTGAATGTATATTGCCTGGATTTTTCCGGCAGTATGACCGGTCAGGGAAATGAACAACTGGAAGAAGCTATGGCACAGATTCTCATACAAGAAAATGCAGAGAAAAATATGCTTCAGGCAGACAAAGACGAAGTAAATATTGTCATTACATTTTCAGAAAATGTACGGAATGTCTACACGGCAGAACATGCAGATGCCGACAGTCTCCGATTTCTTTATGAGCAAATCAGCAGCGAAACGCCTGAGGGCGGAACAGATATGTATACCGCTGTAAAAAAAGGATTGGAAATACTCTCAACATATGAAAATCTGGAGAACTATACACCCGCAATCATCCTGATGAGTGACGGTGCTTCTGTCACTGCAACAGAGTCGGAATTTACCGCATATTATCAGAAACTGGGGTTGGATATTCCTGTATTCTCCATTATGTTTGGCGATGCAGATTCCTCTCAGCTGGACGCTCTTGCAGCACGCACCAATGCCCGTGTGTTCGATGGACGAACCGATCTGGTTTCTGCATTCCGAAGTGTGAAAGGATATAACTGATTTGAACAAGCACAAACAAAAAGAACTTGCCGCAAGTTTGCTGGCTGGCATGCTGGCAGGTGGATTTTTTCTGGCTCTGCTGTTCCTGTTTCATTGGAATTTCTTTGTGGATCTGATCCTGGCAGCAGGTGCTTTCTTCGGATTGTCGCTGCTGTTAAAGCCCATTCGAAAAATCGGAAGGATCCGCATGGATATGCTGCCCGAAGGTGAAACATTGAGCCAGCAATTGGAAGAAGCACAGAAGGATTTTCGCTGTATTGAACAATCCATGCAGCAAATTCAGGAGCCCGCACTCAGGCAGGAAGCGCAGCGGCTGAAACAGACGGCAAAAAATATTCTTGCATATCTGGAGAAGCACCCGGAAAAAATCAAGGCTGCCCGTCAGTTTATTGATTATTATCAGGAAACCGCCTCTTCTTTGCTGAAAAAGTATATCGAATTACAGGATACCCATCTCAGAACAGAAGATGTCATGCGGCTTCAGGGCAATACCATAAAAGCAATGGGAACACTGAATACAGCGTTCGATGAACAGTTTCAGAAGCTCATGCGCAGTGAAATCATTGATATGGAAGCAGAAATTCATCTTCTGGAACAAACGGTAAAAATGGAGAATGGAACATGAAAACAAAACTCATCGGCATTGCTGTCCTGCTGGCAGTTGTTCTCGCAGGCGGCGGCTACTATTTCTATCGCAATCAAACCAAGGTCACAACCTTAAACGGCTATCTTGGCGGTGAAAAAATCGGATTGTTTGAGGACGAAGAAGTACAGGAAATTCTGCGCAGAGAATATCATCTGGAACTGAATTATGCCCGTGCCGGTTCTCTGGATATGGTAACAGCAGATTTCACCAATAGAGACTATCTGTTTCCATCCAGTCAGACAGCATTGGAATATTACAATGATACGCATGGAAAACCTGCGGCCAACGAGATTATTTTCAATACACCTATTGTTCTGTATTCCCATCAGATAGTAGCGGATGCACTGATACAGGAAGGCAGCGTCACAGAATCAGACGGCGTTTACTATGCAGATATGCAAAAGCTGACAGAGTGCATCCTGAATGGAACACAATGGAGCGAGCTGGGACTGACCGAGCTTTACGGTGCCGTTACAGTTGACACCACAGATCCCGTCCGTTCCAATTCCGGAAATATGTTTGCCGCACTTCTGGCAGGTGCACTGAACGGCGGAAAAACAGTAGATGCAAACAGTGTAGATGCCGTATTGCCCGAATTGCAGAAGATTTTTTCCCAACTGGGCTATATGGAAACCTCTTCTTCCGACCTGTTCAGCCAATTCCTGCGTATGGGTGTTGGTGCAAAGCCGATTATTGCAGGCTATGAAAGTCAGCTCATCGAATACGCCGCAGAAGAACCCGACAACTATGCTAAGATCAAGGATGATATTGTCATCCTGTATCCTACACCCACAGTATGGTCAACACATATTTATATTGCATTAAATGAAGAAGGAAAAATCGGAATCGAAGCTTTGTCCGATGGACAGATACAGGAGCTTGCCTGGAAAAAACACGGATTCCGCACAGACAGCTGCAATATTGCATCCGCCGGCTTCTCAGGCATGCCGGAACAGATTCACGCAGTCATTCACATGCCCGACTATGACACTATGAAAAAAATCATGGACTGTCTTGAATAAACAGGAGGATTATTATGTCAGAAATCAATTTAGCCATGCTCGCAAACGCCAGAATGCAGCCGGAAGCACCAAAGCAAGAGAAGCTTCCGACAGAAATTCCCCAGACAGCATACACCCCGGAAGAACGGAAACGCATGGATGAAATCAAAACGTCCATTGATTTCATGGATACCCAGACAACGGTACAATACGGCATTGGCGCACAGCGGCGCATGACGGAATTTGCCGATTCCATTCTTCAGAATGTCCGTTCCAGAGATGGGGGGCCGGTGGGAGAGCTGCTTTCCGATCTTGTGATTGAAATCAAAAGTCTGGATACCAGTCAGCTTGCAGATGACGTATTCAGCAAGCTTCCCATTTTAAAAAATGCTGCACGCAGTCTGAAAAAGCTGAAAGAACGTTACACCAAAGCAGAAGTCCAGATTGATCGCATTGAAGCAGAACTGGAAAAAGCACGCATGAATATGCTTCGGGATATTGGCGTTTTTGACATGATGTATCAGGAAAATCTGAACTGTTTCCGTGAACTGGAACTATACATTGCTGCCGGCAGAGAACGAATCGCAGAGATTCGGGAAGAAACACTGCCAAAGCTTCGTTCCGAAGCAGCCGCAAGCGGAAATCCTATGGATGCACAGCTGGTAAAGGACTTTGAAGATACCATTGACCGGTTTGAAAAGAAAATCTACGATCTGGAACTGAGCCGTACCATTTCCATTCAGTCCGCACCACAGATCAAATTGATTCAGAATAATGATCGTGTACTGGTAGACAAAATTCAAACAGCAATCTTAAATACCATTCCCATCTGGAAAAGCCAGTTCATCATTGCCATGGGACTCTCCAATCAGCAAAAGGTGCTGCAAATGCAGCGTGAAATTACGGATACCACAAATGCTATGCTGGTACGAAATGCAGAGCTGTTAAAGAGCAACACCATTGAAACCGCAAAGGAATCTAACCGTGGAATCGTCGATATTGAAACATTGCAGAAGGTCAATCAGAATCTCATCAGCACCATTGAAGAAACCATTCAGATTCAGAAAGCCGGCAAAGAAAAGCGGAAAACTGCTGAAATGGAACTGGTTCGTATTGAAGACGAACTAAAGCAGAAATTGCTGGAGATTCGGCAGTAATTCATACTGTAAATAAAAGGAATGAAAAGGTATGCAAAGAAATCACAAAGGAAAATATCGCTTCAAGATTCTGCTGCCGGTCATTATGCTTCTGGCAGGATGCAGCAGTCAGACAGAACAATCACTGGAATCGGTTGCTGGTCTGGAACAGCTGGGAGAAATACAAGTAATTGCCAGAGAGGAAGGCTCCGGCACACGAGATGCTTTTGCTTCTTTGCTGGACTTTGCACAGAACAGCAGTTCAGATCTCACCACAGAAACTGCACAGATCGCTGAGAATGCAGAAGCGGTCATTGCCGCAGTTTCGAAAAATCCATCAGCTGTGGGTTATGTATCGTTGGGCAGCTTAGATGAAACGGAATCTGTCAAGATACTGAAATTGAACGGTGTATCACCGGATGAAAAAAGCTATGCCCTGAGCCGTTCATTCTATCTGGCATATCACGGAAAACAAAATGCCCTGGAACAGGACTTTCTCACCTATGTGCAGGGTGCCGGACAGGAAATTGTAGCAAAATCCTATACGCCTGTTGCCAAAAGCAGCTCCTTCCTTTCCAATCAGGCGGACGGAACCATTTTACTCAGCGGTTCAACCTCAGTTGCACCGCTAATGGAAGAGCTTGCATCGTCTTATATGGAAATCAATCCTCATGCTGCAATTCAGGTGGAACAGTCAGATTCCACACAAGGTCTGAATGCGGCAATGTCCGGAATCTGTAACTTTGGCATGGCATCCCGTGACCTGAAAGATTATGAAGCAGAACTTCTGGATTACACCATTATTGCACAGGACAACATTGCCGTGATCGTCCATCCGGAAAATCCTGTGGAGAATCTCACACCGGAAATTCTGAAAGAAATCTACACCGGAAATCTGAAAAACTGGGAAGAAATCAATACCTGCGCAAAAGAATAAAAGGAGAATGTTATGGAAGAAATCTTACAAACCATATTCGGACTACTGGGCGGACTGGCTTTGTTTATTTTCGGTATGAATATGATGAGCGACAGTCTGCAAAAAGTAGCGGGAGAGAAAATGAAAAAAATTCTGTCCGCACTAACAAAAAATCCTATCTTAGGCGTCCTTGCAGGCGCACTGACTACAGCGGTATTACAAAGCAGCAGTGCTACAACTGTTATGGCAATCGGATTTGTCAGTGCTGGACTCATGCGGCTGCCACAGGCAATTTCCGTGATTCTGGGTGCCAATATCGGTACGACTATGACTGCACAGCTTCTTGCATTCAAAATCAGTGATTATATCTATATTTTTGTATTTCTCGGATTCCTGATCGCTTTTATTTCCAGATCGGAGAAAATCCGCTATTTGGGTGAGACTATTTTTGCATTTGGTCTGCTATTCGTAGGAATCGAAACCATGGGCGGTGTCATGAAGCCTCTGGCATCCAGTCCGGTCTTCACCGATATGATCGCCAAAGTGGCAGATATTCCTGTTCTCGGCGTTGCAGTAGGCACCCTGATGACACTGGTGGTACAGAGCAGCAGTGCCACAATTGCAGTATTGCAAAACTTTGCATCACAGGCTGGTGCAGATGGTGCTACAAGCATTCTCGGTCTGGAAGGTGCCATTCCAATCCTACTGGGAGATAATATTGGTACAACCATTACAGCACTCCTCGCCTGCATTGGTCAGTCCAAAGATGCAAAACGGACTGCTGTAGCACACTGCACATTTAACATCTCCGGATGCCTGATTTTTATTTGGCTGATTCATCCGTTTGCCAGATTCATTACATGGATTTCCCCAAAGGGCGATGAAGTGGAAGTGATCTCCCGACAGATCGCCAATGCACATACCGCATTTAATATCACAATGACCATCCTCTGGCTGCCCTTTATCTGGCTGCTGGTAAAAATCGTTATGCGAATTGTTCCGGATGGGAAAAAATCTGCCATTGATCCGGCAATGCCAAAATATCTGGATCACAAATTAACCAGCCAGCCGGCTGCTGCGTTGCATCTTGTGGCAAAAGAGGTCATGCACTACGGAAAGGTGGTAGAACAGCTCTTAAAGGACATCATCCATGTTTCACAAACAGATGACAAAAAACAGCTGCTGAAACAGGTACAGATGCTGTATGATACTTCCAGCCGTGCAAAAAATCTCCACGAACAAATCGTCAATTACTTAGCAGAACTATTCTCCGGCGGCGTTTTAACAGAAGAACAGGCAACACAAACAGCCGGTCTGATGTATGTATTAGGAGATATTGATCGAATGAATTCTCTTTGTGAGGACATGGCAGACTCCCTTAAAGAAAAAGCAGAGAGCAAAAAACAATTCTCACAGTCTGCTGTACTGAGTCTGCAAACTGCATTAAAAACCATAGAAGAAATGTATAGCGGTGCTATCCGCATTATGGAATACGGCACGGATGACCAAGCAGAAAGCCTTTTGAAAAACAGAGAAATCATCCTGGATCTGGATATTACCATGCAAAAGGAACATATGAACCGTGTTGCAGATGGTATTTGTGACGCAAGCCTGACTGCACCCTTTTCCCAGATTCTGCATTGTATTGACCGTATGGGAAACAGCTGCGTAAATATTGCGGAGGCTGTTTCCGGAAAGGTGAATTTTTCGTATTTTTCAGGACTGAAAGAGATAGAACAAGAGCCTGTTCCAGAGATGTATTAACTTTTTTTACATCAGGGTATCGTTGCGTCCTCCCAAAATAGAAAATGTCGCTTCTGATTCAAAATGAAAATCAGAAGCGACATTTTTACTTTCGTAATCTCAATCCACAAAGCTCAAAATTGTTTTTCTCATCAGGAGCTATTTGATATCTCCATAAATTCATCGCCGGTAATCGTTTCTTTCTCATATAGATATTTTGCCAGATCATCCAGAAATGGATTCTTCCACATCTGCCTGAGTAGCTGCTTTTCTGCCATTTCTCACATCATACAGTGAAGCCTCGATCATTTATAGAATTTTACATATCTTCTGAACCTTATTATTCGTGTCTGCTCAATGAATATCAGAATTTATACAGAATCGGGCGAAATGTGTAAAAGCATTTCGCCTGTTTTTATGTAAATTATTTTTGAACAGACCGACCTATGTCCTGATAGCGTGATATAATAA
>JBJERF010000010.1:0-8028 GCA_051882115.1 Ruminococcus sp.
CTGCTGTACAACAGGATAAGGGCTTGCGCCTGCTGCGGAAATTAAGCCGGATGCAGCATCATTGGCAAATGTCACGGATGCATTTCTTGCATCTTCTGCGCCGTCATAAACGGTATTGACGAAACCGGCGTTAAAGTCACTTGCGATGCGTGCAGATAAATGAGACGGACTATGGATTTCCAGTTCATCCCGCATGCCGCCCTCCAGACTTTTCCGGAAAGCTTTGTTTGCTTCTTCCAGTCCGGCGGTGTTGGTGTATTCCTCTGCAAAACCGGATTGGAAATCAATACCCATTGCGGCAGCGATATCATCCAGACTCAGACCGGCAATTGCTGCATCACGAATCAGACGGGAAACCGCCTCTGTCATTTCAATGCCGCTTTGAAGATTGCTGATGAATCCGTCAATTGCCTGCTGTCCCTTTTCGTTGTATAAAAGCACAAGCTGGTCAAGCTCATCCTCAGCTGCATCCCATTGCTCCTTTGCAGACTGCACCATTTCATCTGTAATCTGTTCGTTGCCGTTTCTGGCAGCCTCCAGCAGGGTATAATAGTGTTCCTTGTATGTATCTCTCTGTTCAGTCAGCTCTTCCTTTGTGGCGTTTCCGGCGGTTTTCATGCTGTCCCGGAGCATCATGGTGTATTTTTCCACATCATCCATATCTCCGGAAAGTGCCGCCTTTTCCAGCGATTCGTAATTGGAAACCTCTGTTGTATATTTGGACAGCAGTTCTGATGCCTCATCATACAGCTGATTCTGTTCTTCCAGCTGGGCAAGAAAGCCCTTTTCGCCGTCTGTGCCTTGCAGCTGAGCAAGCAGCTTATCGTGTGCTTCTGCAAGTTTTTTCTGCTCTTCGGATGAAGCAAACGGACTGTACAAGCCGTTTTTATCTGATGCAACGCCTAACTTAGAAAGCTCCGATTCCAGATATCTGAGCGTCTGCTGCTTGGAACGCACAATTTCTTCCAGATCTTTCTTGCGGTTTCCGGCTGCGGCAGCATCAGCAGCAGCCTGCTGCTGATTGGATTTTGCTGTGCTGTAGGATTCCTGATGCGCATCCAGCATAGATTGTGCATGCTGCTTTGCAATGAGAGCATCCAGCTCTGCGGAAATTTCCTGATATTGTGTCAGTACTTCTCCGTCTTTGGTCAGAAGTCCATCTACAATTTCATAGTTGGTGCCCAGATAACCATTGATAATATCCAGCTGTGCCTGTGCCTCCTGTGACATGGTGCCCACCACATGACCGCTGTCATCTATCAGAAGATCCAGTACTTTTTTCGCTTCGGTGACTTCATCGTATTTGAGTTCGACCTCTTTTTCCGCTTTTGTATTGCTCGTTGAGATCTGATCCCATTCCTTCTCTGCTTCTTCTGTCCGTTCTTTCAGCTTCTGCATTTCCTCGGTCAGCTTTGCCGCTTCTTCGCCGATGGCATCCAGCTCTGTCAGAAATGGGGACTGGTCGCCGTTTGCCAGCCATGTAGCAAAACCCACAATGGCAGAAAGCGTGGTTAAAATCAGCCCCAGCGGATTGCTCATACTCAGCAGACCTTTCAGGGCACTTCCTATGCCGCCCACAGCAGAAGCAAATTCCATAACCTTTTTGGCTGCAAATGCAATGCCGATAGCCGCCGCGATGGGCTTGGCAGCCTCTATAATTTCGTCCAGATGCTCCGTGACCCACTGCAAACCTTCCTTGATTTCCGGCATATGCTCCTTGATAAACGGATAGATGACATCCGTTTCAATGGTACGTGTCAGACCGGAAAGTGTACTTTCTAAATCGTCATATTTCAATTCGTTCATCTGCGTCAGGGCATCATAAGCAACATCTCCTGTACCCTGCATAGAACTCAGAACAGGCAGAATATTTTGTTCCAGATCCTCAAACTGTGTACCGAAAAGCGAAACAGCAATATTGTTTCGCTCCACCGGATCCTCTATAGCCTGTAACGCATCCAGCACCTCAAACAAAGCGGATTCCGCCTGTTCTCCTCCGGATGCAAACTGCGTCATCAGCTGGTCAGATGAAAATCCGAGTGCTTCAAAGGCTGATGCAGTGGAATCACTGCCGTCCTTTGCACGAATATTGAATTCCTTGACCGCATCGCCCACCTTGTCGATGTCAAATACACCGGCTTCTGTACCGGAAATAAGGGACTGCATAAACTGGTCAGCAGACAAGCCCAGTGCTGCATACTGGGTGGCATATTCGTTCAGCGTGTCCAGCAGATTGTCATTCTGGTCTGCTCCTTGCTGTGCACCGACGGCAATCAGATTGTATGCTTCTTCTGATGTAATGCCGAAATTTTTCATCATGGCAGATACAGCCCGTGTTGAATCTGTAAGTTCATAGCCGAAGGTATCCCGAAGTAGATAACCATTTTCAACTGCCTTCTGAAGCTCATCTCCGGTCAGTCCCGTAGCCTTATACACAACAGACAGACTGTCTGCGACCTCTTCCATGGAATCCCCGAAATTGTTTTTGTAGATCTGCTGTGCAATTTCCTGCAGGTCTTCCAGTTTCTCTCCGGTTATACCGGTAGATGCCGCAAGCTGATTGAATCCCTTGTCAAAGTCTGTGCCTACGTCTACAACATAATCCACGGTCAGTGCTGTACCGGCTGCTGCTGCAATACGGCTGAATGTATCCTTTGCAGTTGATTCCATACCGTCCAGCGCATCGGACATGGACTGACGCATATTGCCGGAGGCATCAGAAACGCTGATGACCACATCATCCATCGCATCCTCAGCAGCATCTGCAACAGGGGGGAACGACTTTTTCGCATGGCTGCTGAAGGTATCCACTTCCTGTTCAGCAGACTGTGCCGCCTTTGCAGCTGCTTTTGCCGCTTGCGCTGATTCGTATTCTGCCGTCTTTTTGACTTCTTCCCATGCCTTTTTATTGGCTTCTGACGCATCCATGCCCAGCTTCTGATATTCTGACGATAGCTTAGACCGGCTGGACAACACTGCTTTCCACATGCGTTCTGCCTTTTCCTGTATATCATCTGTGCTGTCTGACGCAGATTTTACCATGTCTTTCAGATCTGCTTGAAATGCAGCAGTTTTAATCTGCGCATCAAATTCCATGCTGCCGTCTTTTGCCATAGCTTTCCTACCTCCAATCAATCAAATTGTGCACCGACTGCACCGGCATCCATAGGGGCGCAGGGGATTCTCACGGCATCCTGCCGCTTGATCATTTGTATACGCTGTTTGCTGTCGCTGATATCCGACAGACGTACACTGCGGATACCAATCCGCTCCGATAATGGGCAGTCCGGCAGTGCTGTCAGCAATGCATGAAACCGATACCAGTGCAGATACGGCATGCTGCACAGGTCAATGCCATACACTTGCAGGAATGCGCCATAAATGTATGGGCTGTCATACAGGAATGAGAAAACCGGTTCATTGCGCTGGACAGGCTTTGTGATACCGGTTTTCGGCAGCTCTTTGCAGGCAGCAAAGTCCATAAAAGCACAGAACGCCGCAGCCACGTTCAGCGGACGGCGTTCTGTAAACAGCTGCATAGCAAGACATGCTTTTTCCAGCTCCATCATTTCCTGATTTTCCAGCAGCTCCGCAAACCAGATCCAGTCACGGAAATCCGTTTTAATCGCATATTCCGTTCCGTCAATTACAAGTGCATCCGGCAGCTTCTGATAGAGCAGATTCAGCATATCCATACCTCCAATTATTCAGAATAAACACTGGGCGTATTTGAATCGCTTTCCGTTACCTTTGTGATGATGAAGGTGTAGACAACAGACTGAGCACCGTTTACAGCGGTAATATGGACATTGTTCTCTGTCTGGTCAAGGGGAATAGAATTGCCGCTTACAGCTGCGCCGTTGACCGTAATGGAATATGTAACAGCTGCAGGCTTGCTGATTAAAACGCTGACGGAAGATGCTGTATCTTCTACCTGTGCCGTATATACAAATGTGTTGGATGAGAACGCCGGTGCAAGATAGCCGCTCAGGCCGGTGAAAGTGACGGAAATCAGCCTAGCAGTGCTGTCCTGAATCAGGGAGTATTCCGAAACAGTACCCCAGTCAAGCTCTGTGCCTTCTTTGCCGCTGGTATAAACTGTAATCTCTTCTGCCGGTCCTCTCGCCTTAAAATCACCGCTGTACGTCAGGCAATCGGTGGTGTCTCCGTCTGTATTGGGCACGATTGCATACTGTCTCCGATGTGCAGTCGCACAGTATTCGATCATAGTGCCATTTTTACCGACCTGCTGCACCGTGGTCATATCTACCGTTACGATTTCACGGACGGCATCCTGACCGCAAAGCTCGTTTTCCGTGATATCAACGATATCCTCCAGCACCGCATTGCCTTTGTACCGGTCAAACTTGTATGATTTCGAGGTGTTGTACCCCATAATATCCGTGCGCTTGAAGTCTTCTTCTACATACTGACGTTCATATGTAATAGCGTTTTTGGAAGTGGAAATATCCGTAAAGCCTTCCATTCGTGTGTAATGGGCAACATTCGGGCTGCCCTTTACGGTCGGAATGCCATAGAATGACATTTTTCCGGTACGGCGTACCAGATTTGCATTTTTCAGACCTGCACCCATAATATCTTACTCCTTTTCCTTAAAAATGATAGGTTGGTTTTTGATAATAAACGAAATTCATCGCGATCTGATACCGGGCAGTGCTGTCACCAACATCAAACGGATAGCCGCCCGATAAGACCTCTATATATTCCGGAATCTTCTTCTGATCGTCCAGCTCCGGCAGATTTCCGGCATCAGACTGCTGCTCCACCCAGTCGGCAAGGGCTTCGTAGAAGCCGGAATTTTCAATATTTTTCATGGTGTCCACGCCATAGCTTTCCATGGACGCAAAAACGAACGGAAACTGCCGGAGGCTTCCGCCGTCCGTGTACTGCTTCAGAACAATGGATTCCGGCTGATCGGAATCTATGGTGTATTCCACCGGCTCTGCGCCCAGCCGCTCTACGTTCAGCAGTCCGTCCTTCAGCAGCGGGCAGGATGCAAACCATGTGCGCAGTGCGTCAATGATGCACATTTTTAGTCCTCCATCAGTTTTGCTTTTGCTCCCTGCGCAATCTTTTTTCCGTAGCGCACTTTCATACGTCCCATCCAATTCGGACCTCTTTGACCACGGGTGCGTCCTTTGTAGTATTGCATACGTGCATAGGGAGCTGTGTATCGGATTCGTCCGCTGCCGATTTTTGTGCCGGTAATGCCGGAACGTTTCAGACTGCCGCTTTTGAATGGGATCAGCGGATCACAGCGGCGTAAAACCTCACTGTCTACAAACTTTTGTGCTTTCGGAAGATTCTTTTGCAATTTTTTGGAGAACTGCTCTGTCACTTTTCCTTTGATTTCCAGATGCATCCGTATCCCCCCCCTCACACAGCTGTGATTTCAATGTGCTGCACATCCTCTGAACCATAAAGAAAAGATGCTACACGCAGAATCGTGTAAGCACCTTCGCAGCTTTCTGCTGCACCGTATGCAATGCGGTCATCTCTTTTGGGCAGTACATCCGGCAGAAAAGCCTTGGGAATGACGATAAAAACTGCATCATCTTCCGAAAGACTTTTATTGTCCAGTTTTTGGGCAGTTTCTCCCTCCCAATAGACTGCTTCTATGGGCACAGCCTCCCATGTGGGCAGCCGTGCAGCAGCATCTGCACCCTTGCGGAACAGGGTGCAGCTTGCATTGGTAAACATCATCATTCATCCTCCTCTGTACATCAGTCCCGTGTTCCCCAGATACTGGAGAGCCGTCTGGTACTGATAGTCTGCAAATGTGCTTCCGGTCAGTGCGCTCAGACTGTCCAGCGGATTGGCATAGGTCACACTATACTTTCCGATGCTTTCCGCCTGCTTTGTACCGCCGGATGCCGCTGCATCCGGATGCAGCTTTGCATCATAGTAATACAAGTTCTCAGCCAGAGCACAGCAACACTTTTTGATTTTGCGCTGCGTGTCACCATCCTGTGGCGGATTCTGTGCAATCCGGTCGAATGTGACTGCATCCATGTAGTCAGACGCACGCTCCGCAAAGGGCAGCAGCTGATTTTCGGCAGTAAAAAGAGTACCGGCATAAATTGTCCGGTACTCTTCAAACGTTGCGTATGCCATACTTTTCAGCTCCCGTGTTATGCCACTGTGAGATATCCGGTCTTCACGCACTTTCCATCTGCATCCAGATCAATGATTTCCACTGTATCGCCCTTCTTCGCAGCGATTTCCGTACCGGATGTCCAGGCATTACTGGTTACCAGTTCTGTAAAATCCTGCTGATAGGTTGCACGTTCTGTGGGGTTCACACGGTAGATGAAGCTGCTGGTTGCCGCTGCAGCTGTCGTAATTGTCACCTTGCCGGATGCAAAGGCAGTCTGTACCAGTGCAATCAAAGACGGCGCAAATACAACAAGGATTGCCTGCTTTCGCAGTACCTTGTGGTCATATGCCATTCTGCCCTTGACCGCAGACGCATTGACATACTTCGAATCGCCTTCCAAAGATACCAGATGGGGCGCAGAGGAGAATTCTGTCGCTCTGGTAGCGTATTTCGGATGGCCTGCAATGCATTCCAGTCCGGCTGTTTCGTCATTCCATTCATACACGTTGAAGCCAGCAATTCTGCCCACACAGCCGGACTGCTTGACCTCATCCCCCAGATTGGATGCACCCACAAAGTGGTCATCCTTGAGCAGCTTTGCGTAATAATCCGGTGTTGCCAGCAGATAGCGGCGGTTATCCTTGGACGGTACGTTCGCCTTGGTCATACGGGTTCTCAGGTCAACGATATCCTCGTAGATGGTTGCCGGAGTAGATGCCGCCTTGGCAATCTGGGTGCCCTGTGCAATCAGGCAGCTGGATGCATCCGTATCCATGCGGACAGCCAGAGAGTATGCTGCACTGTCCAGACGATCCGCTACCAGATTATCCGGTACCAGTTCCGCATCATAGCCGTCAATGATTTCATTGACCGCAACATCCTTGGTGATGGGGAAATTCTCGTATTCGGTGGAGCCTACACCCGGGTTGATGCCGTCTGCCTTGTTGTAATCTTTGGCAGATACCTCAACATCCCGCTTCGGAATCTTCACCACGCCTGCGGCAGGACTGCCTTCATAGTCGTTGTTAAAAATGATGCCGTCTGACAGAATGGTTTCCTTGCGCATCTTTGCAAGTACCATGCTGCTGTATCTTTCCTGTGCTTCGTGTGCCATAAAATATTACCTCCTGCTGTTATACATTCTTGGGCATCAGATCGGGATTCTTGGCGTAGAATGCCCGTTCTACGCCATCCATGGAAGCAGGTGCATGACCGGATGTGGGTGCTGCTGCCCGTTCGTTGGGATTCGGTGCAAATGCATCCGGACAGCTTTCACGAAGTGCCTTCACGACATCGTCACCGCCCAGCAGGATGCCGCTTTCATCGAACTGCAATTTCTTGCCGATGATCTGGCTGGTCAGATGGTCAGCGTAGATGTCATTCTTCATGCCCTGCTTCCGGACAAATGCGGCAACACCATCCCTGTATTCCTTTTCCTTGCGGTCTGCTTCTGCCTGCTCAAACTTCTGCTTCCAGTCGGCAGTCTCCTGCTTGATTTTGTCCACATCCATCTCTTCGAAGGATGCCAGCTTTTCGCTGGCTTCTGTGAGCTGCGTCTGTACGGCGGCAGCTTTGTCCTGCTCTGCTTTGATGTCAGCGGCATAGGCTTCAGTGATGGATTTCACCATGTTCTCATCAGTAATGCCGATGCCTTCGAGAAACTTCTGGTCAATCATCGCTTTCATCCTCCTCACATTCAAATTCATCCAGCGTCACGGATGTTGTTCCGATTTCACGGATGAACGCTGTGATTTCCTCCGATGTGCCTGTGATTTTCAGTGTCATAGTCATTTTCCTTTCCATTTAAATTCGGTTTAAACCTATGAAAAACAGCCTTTAAAGGCTGCTTTGGGCGTGAAAAAAGCACCCTTTCGGATGCTGATTCGTCTTTCATCGTGCTGGTAAACAGC
>JBJERF010000011.1:0-8024 GCA_051882115.1 Ruminococcus sp.
TGATGCCTACCCATTTTAAGTAACATCAAAGGGGGTGGGGTAAACGGTCCAGCGGTACGCTGGTACGAAGCTGATGAAAGTAGTTGCCCAGAAATTCGAAGAATGCTTCCGCATCCTCCTTCTGCGCATGCAGCTGCACAACAATATCCCGCTTGCAGGATGGCTCCTCAATAGGCAGCAGCAAAATTTCCTGCATGTCATGTCTGCCCCATGTATAATGAGGCCAGAAGCCCACCCCCAGTCCGGCTGCAATCAGATTCTTCACCGCTTCCGGACTGTCACTTTCAAAGACGATTTTCGGCGTAAAGCCGGCACGCATGCAATACCGATCACAAATGATGCGCAGCGCACGGGAACCAGCAAGACTAATAAATTCCGTATCACGCAGTTCCTCCAGACAAATCCGCTGCCTGCCTTGAAATTCCGGCACATTGGGCACCGCAAGAAAAATATGCTCTGTAAAAACATGATACCGATCATGGGTCTGAACAGGCTTCTGAAAATGCTCTGTCGTAAAAATGGTAATATCCGCATCCGTATGCTGTACATTCTGCACCACCTGAAACCGGATGTTGTCCTGCTGCTTCTGATAGGTAATGAGTGCATGGGTGACAACAGTAGAAGCCGCCAGTACATTGAGCCGAAGGGTGCGCTTTCGGATCTGAGCCATTTCCTGAAGCTGCTCCGGAAGCTGACGGAGGGTTTGCAGAACGGGCGTGAGCTTATCATGCAGATAGGCACCATATTCCGTCAGTACAATATTCCGTCCTTTCTTCCGGAAAAGGGCTACACCCAGTTCCCTTTCCAGCCGATGAATGCTCTGTGTCAGTGCCGGCTGTGCCACATGGAGCTGTTCAGCAGTTTTGGTGACATGCAGATTTTCGGCCACTGCATAAAAATATTGCAGCTGTAAAAGTTCCATAAACAGACCTCCTGATAAAAACGATTCATAATGTAAACGTTATGATTCAGAATGAATATATGTATTAGACGTGAAGGGTTTCCGGTGATATAATGATATTGTAAGAAAAAAACACAAATGAAAAGAAAGCGAGTGCAGAAAAATGAGTACAGTTTTAGAAGCAATTATGATGATTTGTTTTGGATTTTCATGGCCGGTGAATCTGGTAAAGAACTACCAGAGCCGAACCGCAAGAAGCATGAGCCTGCCGTTCATCCTGCTGTTGATTGCAGGCTATGTTGCCGGCATTCTTGCGAAGATTTTACTGGAACAGATGAACTGGGTGCTGGTTCTGTATGTGCTGAATCTAGCCATGATTCTGGCGAATCTGGGCGTATATTTCCGCAACCGGAGCCTTGACAACCGCTGTGCCATGGCATAAAACGAACAAATTCAGAGATAAGTAATTTAAAAAAGATACGTATTTTGTAGGGGAAGAAAAAAGCTTTTTCGGTGACAGCCGCCTGTAACAGGACATACCGAAAAAGCTTTTCTTTTTTATTTTTTCTCGTCCTCAGAAGCATGCCCTCTCTGGTGCAGAATGGACGGTGCAGCCGCCCGAAAGCGTTCTACAGAAGCATCCTCCATAGAATCCTCCGGCTGAGCCTCATCTTCATCATCGCCCAGTATGCTCTTATAGCCGTCATCGGGTGCATCCTCTGTGAGTGTATCGCCTTCACGGTCACTCAGTGCAATTTTCTGTTCTTCCTTTGCCAGACGCAGAGCTTCCTTTTCCTCTGGTGTCATCATGTTGCGCTTGATGAGACGTACTGCAAAGAATACAATGACAATCAATACCGCAGCAGCCACCACCCAGAATACAACGGTCTTCCAAGGGAAGCTTCTGGGGCTGAAGCCCACACTCAGATCGCAGTTTTTAATGTATGTTTCCGCTGCATCAAAGCCTCGCAGCATAAAGCCCTCCACCGCAGTGGGGATGGCATTGCCTGCGCTGTCCTGTATGCTTGTGCAGCCGAATGCATATTCTCCGATTTCTGTGACACGTTTGGGCAGTATAACCTCCATCAGACTTTCGCATCTGTAAAAGGCGTGGTCATCAATGACGAGTGCGGCACCTTCGCCGCTGTTTTCATCATCCGCCCCCACAAAGGTGACACGCTCCAACGCAGTACAATCAGAAAAGGCGGTGCTCATAATGGTTGTTACGGACTCGGGAATCACCACCGCAGTAAGTGCCGTGCAGTAATCAAAGGCACCGCTGCCGATGATGTTCAGACCGTCCGGAAATTCTACATATTGCAGATTGGAGCATTGGAAAAACGCACCGTCATATATATCCTCCACACCAGCAGGCACTTCAAAGGTTGTATCCGTTCTGGAGGGGGGATAGAAATACAGAACGCTTTCATCCTTGCTGTACAGAATGCCGTCCTTCACAGTATAATTGGGATGATCTGCATCCACTGTAAGATCTGTCAGGGACATGCAGCCCATAAATGCACCATCACCCAGCCACTCCAGCGTAGAGGGAATGGAGATGCTTTCCATACGGATACAGCCCATAAAGCTGTAGGCACCCAGTGTGCTGAGGTTTTCCGGAATCTGAACGTTTTCCAGACTGGTACACATATAGAATACGAAGCTGCCCATTTCGGTCAATGTATCTGGCAGCTGAACATCTTTCAGAGCCGTGCCCCGGAATGCCTCATCTCCGATGACAGTCACAGCATTTCCGAAGCTGACTTCCTCCAGAGCCGAACAGTAAGCGAACATACCCACGGGAATCTCTGTGAGGCTATCCGGCAGCGTCACTTTTTTCAGGGATGTGCACTCAGCAAAGGCATAGGCACCCACCTCTGAAATCTGACCATTTTTGGGGAACGTCACGGATTGCAGGCTTTCGCAGCCGGAAAATGCCCCCTCTGCAATAGATACAACCGTATAGCCATCCATGCTGGGCAGAATATTGACGTTGGTTGCGGTAGAAATACAGCTGGTAATTTCCACACTGCGGGAATCCTCAATGACGGAATAAGTCAGAATGCCGTCATCAAATGTGGTTACATCGCTGTTTTCCGGCGTGAGTCCGGAGCCGTTTCCCGCAGCAGCCGCTGCGGAAAAGGCAGATACAGAAGCCGCCAGCACCGCAGCACAGGCACCGGCGAGCATCCGGCGCATTCGAAGTTTTTTCATGTTTTTGATTTTCCTTTCTGATTCGGTTCCGGACGTTTGGCAGCACTGCCCTGTCTGCCGCCCGGAACAGGTCTGGGGATAGCAGCTTTTCTGCGCAGCAGGACAATGAGCACCACAGTTCCTGCGACCACAAGAACTGCACCGCATACGCACAGACCGATCCACCATCTGAACTCGGTACTGCCCGTACCGTTGAGATCATACTGCTGCACATAATCATAAATCATCCGATTGCTGTTATAGACAACGGAAAAGTCTTCCAGTTTCTGCGGCTCCGTATCCTCTGATTCTGCATAATATCCCATTGCCCCGTCTCCGATTTCAGTAATGGAATCGGGGAGAAACAGTTTTTTCATACTGACGCAGTTGAAGAAGCTGTAGGCACCGATTTTTTCCACGCCATCGGGAACGGTCAGCTCCTCCAGTCCGGCGCATGCATAAAAGCAGTAATCGCCGATGGTCTTCAGGGAATCCGGCAGGGTGATGCTTTTCAGAGCGGAGCAATAGGCAAAGGCAGAGCCAAACAGTTCAGCAGTCCCCTCCGGCAGTGCCACATTTTCCAGTCCGGTACAGCGGAAAAAGACATCCTGTCCATAAACCGTAGCCTGATTGAGGTCAATCTGTCTGAGATTTGCGGCATCCACAAAGCTGCCGTTGGCAAGCTGGGTGCAGCCATCCGGAATCCGGTAAGACTGCGCCGGTGCATGCTGGGGATAACGCACCAGTGTAACGCCGTCCTTTGTAAAGAGTACTCCATCCCTGTCACAGAACATGGGGTTGGCTTCATCCACATGAATGGCAGTCAATGCATTGCAATCCTGAAAAATGTATCCGCCCAGATTCTGTACACTGGCAGGAAAGGTAATTTCCTCCAGTGCGGTACAGCCCTGAAAGGCATAATCTGCAATGGCATCCGTACTTTCCGGCAGCACAACCGTCTGGAGGGAGGAACAGCCATAAAAAGCCTCTGAGCCAATGGTGCAGATGCCCTCCGGCAGTGTGACCTGTTCCAGTGCCGTACATTCATAAAAGGCAGCCTGGGGCAGCTCCTCGATGCCTTGGGGAATGACCACGGTTTTCAGCTCTGAACAGCCATCGAAAACGCCTGCACCCAATTGGGTAATTTTGGAAGGCATGGTAACAGATTCCAGTGCGCTGCATGCAGAAAATGCCTGCCGTCCGATTCCGGTCACAGTATCCGGAATCACAACCTCCTCCAGAAAATAGCATTCTGCAAAGGCAGAATCTGCGATTTGGGTCACAGTTTTTCCGTCAATGCTTTCGGGGATGGTACAGGTCACTGCACTTTGCATGCAGTTGGTAATGGTGATGGAGCCGTCCTCTGTGATCTCATAGTTGAGATCCTCATACAGAAGCTCGCTGCCGCTGCCGGATTCTGTCTCTGCCGAAACGGACATCGTGCCTGTAAGCAGCACAGCCGCTGCGGCGCACAGAATCCCGAACCGTTTTCTTTTCATATGCAACCTCCGGCAGTTTTAATTCTTCTTTTTCTTAGAAGAGAGCACAACAGCTGCAATACCGCCGCACAGTACAATACCGCCCAGCACCATCAGGGCAATTTTCATAATGGTGGCAAAGCTGCTTTCGTCCTCCTGCTGTTCGATCATAACATCCACGGATTCATTGCCGGATGTGACTTCATTGCCGTTCTCATCCACAGCCAGACCCTCTGCCAGTTCCTGCTCGGTCTTGGCAATAAAAGTGAAGTTATTTTTATAGTCATATTCCTCGTCACGGTCGGATGCATAGGTCTGGGCAATAGAGCCGGCCAGTCCGTAAATGACAAAGTTGCTGTAGGAGGTAGTCATATCTGTGGAATAGCCGAAGGCACAGTAGCCGATGGTTTCCACGCTTGCCGGAATGACAATGGATTTGAGTCCTGTACCAGCAAAAGCCCCCTGTCCGATTTCCAGCAGATTCTGGGGCAGCGTAATTTCGGTCAGCTGTGCACAGCCGGCAAAGGCAGCAGAGCCGATGTAGCTCATGTTGGCTGACAGCGTCACATCGGTCAGACGGGACATGTACGCACAGGCATAGGAGCTGAAATCTGTAACCGTATCGGGAATCACCAATTTCTGAAGGATGGTATAAGCAAAAGCCCATGAATCAATATAAATCAGACCATCCGGCAGTGTAATTTCCTCCAGATAGGTGCATTGTGCAAAGCAGCCGTGGTACAGCTCCTCTACGCCATCGGGCACCGTATAGGAGGTATCTGTTTTTTTCGGCGGATAGGCAATCAATGCCACGCCGTCCTTGGAAAACAGAACGCCGTCCACTGTTTTATAGGCGGGGTTTTCATCATCCACAATAAATTCTGTAATACCCGTTCCGTAAAAGGCACTGGCACCGATATGGCGCAGCGTAGCCGGAAGGGTCAGGGTTTCAATGCCGTGCTGCATATTGAACAAGGAGCTTTCCAGAGCTACAACAGGCTGCCCATCGATTTCCTCAGGGATGACCACATGGGCTTCCTTGGGTTCATAGGCAACAATGACTGCGCCCTCATATTCTTCGTCCACGTAATATGTATATTCGCCGGAGGTAATCTGCTCCGGCTCTGTTGCTTCTTCTGCAGCAGCCTCCGTTGTTTCTTCTTCTGCAGCAGCCTCCGTTTCGGCAGTGCTTTCAGCTTCCGCCGCAGCGGAGGTATCAGCAAAAGCCGTCCATCCGCCGGTCAGGCAGAACAGGCTGCATACCGTCAATACAGACCATTTCCATCTGGAAAACATGCTGTCACGTCCTTTCATTTTTGTTTTGAATTATTCAACCGTAACCGATTTTGCAAGATTTCTCGGTTTATCCACATCATTGCCCTTGTGTACAGAGGTATAGTATGCAATCAGCTGGAGGGGCACCACCGCCAGCATGGGCATCAGCAGATCCTCAAAGTCAGGCAAGCCGAATTTGAGATCGGCTGTATTCCGTTCGGGCTCATAGGAATCCCTGCAAATGAGAATGACCTTTGCGCCACGGGACTTGACCTCCTGAATGTTGCTGATGGTCTTGTCGAACAGATCCTGCTGAGTTGCCACGGCAATGACAGGCATACCGTCATGAATCAGGGAGATGGTACCATGCTTCAGCTCACCGGCAGCATAGGCTTCGGAATGGATGTAGGAAATTTCCTTCAGCTTGAGGGAGCCTTCCATACTGAGTGCATGGTCGAGCCCTCTGCCGATATACAGCAGGCTGTCTGCGGTCACAAGAGAGGCAGCAATATACTGGGTCATTTCCTTTTTCTTCAGCAGCTTTTCAATCATCTCCGGTGTTTTCTCCAGCAGAGAAACCAGCCGGCGGCATTCCTTTTCATCAATCTTTCCTACCGCCAGTGCCAATTCAAAGGCGAACAGATACATAACAGCGATCTGCACCATATATGCCTTGGTAGAGGCAACGGCGATTTCAGGCCCTGCATGTGTATAGATGAGCATATCGGCTTCTCTTGCAATGGAGCTGCCCATAGCATTGACGATGGCAAGGGTTTTTGCGCCCATTTTCTTTGCCAGATGCATGGCTGCCTTACTGTCAGCCGTTTCTCCGGACTGGGAGATGATAATCACCAGATCTCCCTCCCCTACGATGGGATGCCGGTAGCGGAATTCCGAAGCAATATCCACAATAACGGGAACCCGTGCAATTTTCTCAATGACATACTTTCCTACCATACCGGCATGCATAGCCGTGCCGCAGGCAACGATGAAAATCTGACGGAAATTTCTGAGTGTTTCAAGGGTGATACCGCATTCCTCAAGATTCGGCAGACCGTCCTTGATACGGGGCTGAATGGTATTATGGATAGCAGTAGGCTGCTCATGAATTTCCTTGAGCATAAAGTGTTCATAGCCGCCCTTGCCGATGGATTCCACATCCCAGTCAGCGGTTTTGAGTTCTTTCTGGATTTTTCTGCCGAAGGAATCGTAAATCTGGATGCCGTCCAGAGTAAGAACAGCGATTTCCTCATGTTCCAGCAGGTAATAGTCCTTTGTATAGTCCAGCACGGCAGGCACATCGGAAGCGATGAAACTTTCGCCCTTGCCCACGCCGACGATGAGAGGGCTTTCCTTGCGCACGGCATAGACCACATTGGGATGGTCAGCGAAGATGATACCGAGGGCATAGGAGCCTTCCAGCGCACGGATGGTTTCGGTAATGGTTTCAACAGGGCTTCCGTTGTAATGATAGTCCAGGAGCTTGGCAGCCACTTCGGTATCGGTATCGCTGGCAAAGCAGACGCCTTTATCGGATAGGTAGTCTTTGATTTCCTTATAGTTTTCGATGATACCGTTATGAACGATGGTGACTCTGCCGCCGCTGTGGGGATGGGAGTTGACATCGGAGGGTTCGCCGTGGGTAGCCCAGCGGGTATGGCCAATGCCGGCGCAGCCGGATGGTTTTCCGTCCTGATTCATCCGGTCGATGAGATTTTGAAGTCTGCCTTTAGATTTTGCCACACAGATTTTCTGATTATGATCAAAAACGGCAATACCGGCGGAGTCATAGCCTCGGTATTCCAGTTTCGACAAGCCATTGATTAAGACGTCGGTACATTCACGGTGTCCGACATATCCGACAATTCCGCACATAAAGCAAAAGCCTCCTTATAGATAAGATTGGGTAGAAGCATAGGTATTCCATGATTACATATTTTACATTATAGCATAGTGCACAAAAAAAAGCAAGACAGAATGGAGATGGTTCAGAGAAAAATACGTGAAAACCAACGTACCCCAGCGTGCCGCTGGACCGTTTACCCCACCCCCTTTGATGTTACCGGAGATGAAAAGGCATCAGCCCCCTCCCACAAGGGAGGGGGGGAAGGCTATTGCAAGTTCAAAAGGTATAAAAGTTTTTTTGCGCCGCTTTTTTCTCAAAAAAAGCGGTCGGG
>JBJERF010000012.1:0-33891 GCA_051882115.1 Ruminococcus sp.
CCTGGACCCTGCAAGCCTTTTGAGAAAGGCTTGACCGAAAACTTTTATAATAAAAAGGGTCTGCTGCATTTGCAACAGACCTTTTTTGAATTTACAAGAACATTTCCCCCCCTCCCTTGTGGGAGGGGGTTGATGCCTTCCCGTTTTCAGTAACATTCAAGGGGGTGGGGTAAACGGTCCAGCGGCACGCTGGCGGTACGCTGGTTATTCAGTTGCGTTGTCGATGAAGTTTACGATGTCGCCAACTGTCTTGATGTTTTCTACATCTTCATCTTCAATCTTTACCTCGAAAGCATCCTCAACGGACATCACCAGATCAACAATGTCCAGAGAATCTGCACCCAGATCATCCTGAATGTTTGCATCCATGGTTACCTTGTCCTCTTCTACATCCAGCTGGTCTACGATGAGTTCCTTGATCTTGTCAAAAGTCATTTTAAAATTCCTCCATAAATTGTATTTGATTCACACAAAATCACCTCTGTGCGAACCTTGGCTTTATTTCATCGGTCCGTCTCCGTAAAGACGCCGATTTTTCTAAACTTAGTATACCGTTCTTTCAGCAAAAGGTCAATATCTTTTTTGGATTTTTCCGATATCGTTTTCACCAAATATTCTTTCAGATTTTCTGCAATTTTGTCCAAATCGTTGGAAACACCTGTGTCCGATTCCGGAATGATCGTTTCTGCAATGCCGAAATTTACCATATCCTCTGCTGTAATGTGCAGCACCTCACATGCTTCCTGCTCACGGGATGCATCCTTCCATAGAATAGATGCCGCACCCCGGGGGGAAATCACAGAGTATAACGCATTTTCCAGCATAGCCAGCTCATCGCATACACCCAGTGCCAGCGCACCGCCGCTGCCGGCTTCTCCCAGTACCACAGAAACAATGGGCGTGCGCAGGGTCATGAACTCTGCAATGTTGCGTGCAATGGCTTCACCCTGACCCCGCTGCTCTGCTTCAACACCGCAGAATGCACCGGGCGTATCAATGAAGCAGATCACCGGACGATGAAACTTTTCTGCCTGATGCACCAGCCTCAATGCCTTCCGGTATCCCTCCGGATGAGGCATGGCAAAATTCGACGCCTTGTTTTCCTCCAGATTCCTGCCCTTGACCTGCGCAATGATCGTTACCGGAACACCGCAGAGTCTGCCGATACCGCCCAGAATGGCACCGTCATCCCCTACACCACGGTCGCCGTGCAGCTCGTAGAAATCCTCGAAAATCAGCGGCAGATAGTCACGGATGGTAGGACGGTTCTTGTCACGGATGAGCAGCTGACGCTCCCATGCCGTTCTTGTGTTCTTTGTTTCCATATCAGCACTCCTCCTGTTTCAGCGGCTGTGCAGCATATCCATGCAGCTTCAGCAGATGCGAAAGCGTGCTGCGCATTTTCTTTCGGGTTACAATCATATCTACATAGCCGTGCTCCAGCTGGAATTCTGCCAGCTGAAAATCATCCGGCAGATGCTGCTTGATGGTGCCTTCAATGACACGTCTGCCTGCAAAGCCGATGAGTGCCTTTGGCTCCGCAAGAATGATATCTCCCAGCGAAGCAAAGGATGCCGTTACACCGCCTGTGGTGGGATCCGTCATAACGGTGATGTACAGCTGACCGGCTTCATTATGCTTCTGTACGGCAGCAGAGGTCTTTGCCATCTGCATCAGCGAAATGGTGCTCTCCTGCATTCTTGCACCGCCGGATGCAGTAAAGGCAACCACCGGCAGACTGTGCTCCGCTGCATATTCAAAAGCACGGGTGATTTTTTCCCCCACAACGCTGCCCATGGATGCCATCATAAATCGGGAATCCATCACAATCAGAATGGCAGCACTGCCTTTGATGGTACAGGATCCGGTGATGACGGCATCCTTCATGCCGGTTTTTTCCTGAAGATCCAAAAGCTTTTCCGAATAGCCCGGAAAATCCAGCGGATCTGCACTGCACAGGTTTGCATCGAATTCCGAAAAAGAGCCTTTGTCAGCCGTTATGGCAATCCGTTCCGCAGCCGTCAGACGCGCATGATACTGACAGCTGGGGCAGACCTTGCCCAGCTCCGTCAGCTTTTGCTGAGGAATGCTGTGGCTGCATCGGGGACATTTAAACATGGGCACTGCCGGTTCCGGCTCATCACCGTTAAACCGTTTGGTGACCGTTTTGAACAAATCTTCTAACATAGCCATTTCACGATAGTACGGCTGCCGGCGGCAGCCTGTTCCTCCTTATGATTTTTTCAGCTGCTCCAGATACGCCGTCAGGAAGCTGTTGTCATAATCGCCGCTTTCAAAGGCAGGATTTTTCAGCAGACGCAGCTGGAAATCAATGTTTGTATCAATGCCCTCTACAATGAATTCTGCCAATGCCCAGCGCATTTTCATAATCGCCTCCGGACGGGTGGGGGCATGTACGATGAGCTTGGCAATCATGGAATCATAGTAGGGCGGAATGGTGTAGCCCTGATAAACGGCACTGTCAATGCGTACCCCGGGCCCGCCGGGGATATGTAATGCTTCAATGGTACCCGGAGAGGGCCGGAAGTCCAGCTCCGGATTTTCTGCATTGATCCGGCATTCAATGGCATGTCCCTTTACCTGAATATCCTCCTGTGTAAAGGGAAGTGCTTCGCCCTGCGCAATCCGCAGCTGCATCTGTACCAGATCAATGCCGGTGACAAATTCCGTTACCGGATGCTCCACCTGAATACGGGTGTTCATCTCCATAAAATAGAAGTTACGCTGGTGATCCACCAGAAATTCAATGGTTCCGGCATTGCAGTAGCCGCATGCCTTGGCAGCTTTTACCGCTGCATCCTGCATCTTTGCCCGCAGCTCCGGTGTCATGAGGGGACTGGGACTTTCTTCAATGACCTTCTGGTTCCGCCGCTGCATACTACAGTCACGCTCGCCCAGTGCTACGGTATTGCCCATGGAATCCGCTAAAATCTGAATTTCCACATGATGGGGCCCTACAATCAGCTTTTCCAGATAGACTTCATCATTGCCGAAGAACTTGCCGGCTTCTTCCTTGGCAAGGGCAAGCTGCTGCTCCATCTGTTCCTCACTGTCTACCCGGCGGATGCCTCTGCCGCCGCCGCCGGCGGATGCCTTTACCAGCACCGGATAGCCGATTTCCCCAGCAATCCGCTTTGCCTCCTCCAGAGAGCGCACAACGCCCTCTGACCCGGGAATGACCGGTACACCAGCTGCCTTCATGGTTTCCTTTGCCCGTGCCTTGTCACCCAGCATGGCAATGGACTCAGGAGACGGCCCCACAAAGGTAATGCCGTGCTCCTGACAGAGTGCTGCAAATTCTGCGCTTTCCGATAAAAATCCGAAGCCCGGATGAAGGGCTGTTGCGCCGGTATTCTCACAAGCCGCAATCAGTGCCTGCATATTGAGATAACTGTCTTTGGTGCTTGCCGGACCGATGCAGACCGATTCATCTGCAATCTTGGCATGAAGGGCAGAACGGTCTGCGGTGGAGTATACCGTAACACTCTGCAAGCCCAGCTCCCGACAGGCACGGATAATGCGCACCGCAATTTCCCCGCGGTTTGCAATCAAAACTTTCTGAAACTTCATGTGCGCCTGCTTCCTTACTTTTCTACGGCAAATTTGATTTCGCAGGTGACAGCTTTCTTGCCGTCAACGGAAGCCACTGCCTTGCCTACACCGATAGGACCTCTCTGGCTGATGATTTCTACCTCTAAGTCCAGTACATCCCCCGGTACCACCTGCCGGCGGAATTTTACCTTGTCAATGCCGGCAAACAGGGCAATTTTTCCCTTGAATTCCGGCTGGGACAGAATGCATACTGCACCTGCCTGCGCCAGCATTTCTACCATGAGTACACCCGGTGTCACCGGCTTTTCCGGAAAATGACCCTTGAACCAGAAGTCATCCTCCCGGATATATTTACGGGCAACTACACGCTTGCCGTCTTCCATTTCCAGAACCTCGTCAATGAGCAGAAACGGATCACGGTGAGGAATGATTTCCTTGATCTGCTCCTGATTCATCAGAACCTCTGCCATAAATCTACCTCCTGTCTCAGCAAATGCGCATCAGCGGCTGGTCATATTCCACTGCATCGCCGTTTGCAACAAAAATTTCTTCTACAACACCGTCAAAGTCGCTGACGACTTCATTCATGAGCTTCATGGATTCAATAATCATCAGCACATCGCCCTTTTTCACGGCATCGCCGACCTTGACATAGGGCGGCTCATCAGGGGATGCAGCTGCATAAAATGTGCCCACAATGGGTGCTTTTACAATATTCCCTGCCGGTGCCGGTGCGGCAGCCGCCGGAGCCGGTGCCGGTGCAGCCGGTGCTGCCGGTGCAGCCGCCGGAGCAGCTGCCATAGAGACAGGCATGCTCATGGGCGGCGGAGGCGGACATTTTTTGCCCTTGACCGTGATGGTTCTGTCTCCGTCCGAAATGGTAATTTCTCCCAGCTCTTTTCTGACAACCAGATCCGCCAGCTGCTCAATGGTTTCTATATCCATCATATTATTATATTTATCGCTCATTCCGGTGCCTCCTTAGTCTTTGAGCTGCTTGAAGCACAGGGTTGCATTATGACCGCCGAAGCCCAGTGAATTGGAAAGGGCTGCCTGTACGGGCATTTCTACCGGCCCATCTGTACAATAATCCAGATCGCATTCTTCATCCGGTGTGGTATAGCCCAGGGTCTGGTGAATGAAGCCGTCTGCAATGGACAGTGCGGAAACGATGGCTTCTACTGCACCTGTACCGCCCAGCATATGACCGGTCATGGATTTGGTGGAATTGATTTTTACCTTCCGTGCAGCTTCTTCGCCCAGAGCAATTTTGATGGCTCTGGTCTCATACTTGTCATTCAGTCCTGTAGAGGTGCCGTGTGCATTGATATAGGTGATATCATCTGCGCAAAGACCGGCTTCCTCGTAGGCATTCTTCATGGCTCTTGCAGCAGCTTCCCCCTCCGGTGACGGAGAGGTCATATGGTATGCGTCATTGGTCGCACCATAACCCGCAATTTCACAGTAGATCTTCGCACCTCTTGCCTTTGCGTGTTCATATTCCTCCAGCATGAGAATACCTGCGCCCTCGCCCAGCACGAATCCGCTTCTGTTTTTATCAAAAGGTATGGAAGCCTTCGCCGGATCCGTTTCCCGTGTCAGTGCCTTCATGGTCTTGAAGCCGCCTATAGTGAATTCAGTAATGGTGGATTCGGTACCGCCGCAAAGACAGGCATCCAGATAGCCGTCCTTGATCTTGCGGAACGCTTCGCCTATGGCATGGGTAGACGATGCACAGGCTGTTACCGTTGCGAAATTGTCGCCCTGAAAGCCTGTCTTCATAGCGATTTCGCCGGCTGCCATGTTGGAAATCATCATGGGTACAAAGAACGGGGAAATCCGGTTGGGTCCCTTTTCCAGATACTTCTTATGCTCATTCTGGGTCATTTCCAGACCGCCGATGCCGCAGCCGATGATGACACCGCAGCGGTAGGAATCCAGATCCTTCATATCACTGCCGCAGTCTGTCACGGCCTGCTTGGCAGAAGCCACCGCAAACTGTGTGAAACGCTCCATATGACGGATGTCCTTCTTGTCACAGTAAACAGCAGGGTCAAAATCACGGACAATGCCTGCCACATGAACGCCTACCTCTTCTGTATCAAATGCATCAATTTTTGAGATGCCGAGGGTTCCCTTTTTGACATTGTTCCAGAAGGCATCCAGATCGGAGCCAAGGGGATTTACAGTACCCATGCCGGTAATGACTACTCTTCTCATAAATTTTTATTTCCTCTGCCGTCCTTTTGCGGCAGACTCCTTTCTGTTTAAATGGTTGTACCGTTTCTTACATCATCAGACCGCCGGATATTTCAATGGTCTGACCCGTTACATAGCTGGCATCGTCCGAACACAGGAATGAAACCACGCTGGCAATCTCTTCCGGATTGCCGTACCGACCCATTGCCACCAGACCCAGCATCTTTTCCCGCTGCTCTTCCGTCAGGGCATCGGTCATAGGCGTTTTGATGAAGCCCGGTGCTACGGCATTGACTGTAATGCCTCTGGAGCCAAGCTCCTTTGCAGCGGTCTTTGTCATGCCTACGATGGCTGCCTTGGATGCGGAATAGTTCATCTGTCCCGGATTGCCGTACAGACCGGCAACAGATGCCAGACTGACCATTCTGCCGTGCTTCTGACGGAGCATAACAGCTCCCACCAGCTTGATCATATTGAATACGCTCTTCTGGTTCACAGCAATTACGGCATCGTACTGCTGCTCGGACATTCTCAGCAGCAGACCATCCTTTGTGATGCCGGCATTATTTACCAGTGCATCGATGCTGCCGAATGTGCTCTTGACTGCCTTTACCATTGCCTCGCACTGTGCATAATCTGCCACATTGGCTGCAAACAGCTCTGCCTTTACGCCAAAGCTGCGGCAGACTTCTGCTACCTGCTCGGCATTTGCCTTGTCGCTGTCGCTGGGATAGTGGTTGATTGCAATATCATAGCCATCCTTTGCCAGACGCTCTGCAATGCATGCGCCAATGCCCTGGGAAGCACCTGTAATCAATGCTGTAGCCATTTGTCTTTCTCCTTTCACTCAGCGGCCCAGCAGCTTTTCAGCCTGAGCCATCATTTCGTCAATGACTTCCTTGCAGGGGCGGATCTCCTTGATCATACCTGCAATCAGTCCGCACAGGAAGGAACCCTCTTCTATATTGCCGTCTACGGCAGCCTTGCGCAGAGAACCTACAGTCAGTGCCTCGAAATCCTCCGGCGGAGCTGCGTTCTTTTCCATTTCCTGAAGCTTCTTTGTGTACTTGGTCTTGATGCTGCGGCAGGGACTGCCCGAATAGAAACCGGTAATCTGATTGTCCGTGTCCTTTGCCTTTACCACCAGATTCTTATAATTTTCGTGGATCTGACATTCCTCTGTTGCCAGAAAACGTGTGCCCACCTGAACGCCCTCTGCGCCCAGCATAAAGGCAGCCGCAATCCCTCTGCCGTCTGCGATACCGCCGGCTGCAATGACCGGAATCTCTACAGCATCTACCACCTGCGGTACCAGACACATGGTGGTATTCATGCCGATGTGACCGCCGGATTCTGTGCCCTCTGCAATGACAGCATCTGCACCGCTGCGCTCCATGCGCTTTGCCAGTGCAACAGACGGTACGACCGGAATGACCTTGATTCCTGCGTTTTTCCAGCTTTCCATGAACTTGCCCGGATTGCCGGCACCGGTTGTAATCATAGGCACCTTTTCATCAATGACCAGCTGTGCCAGATCCTCTGCATTGGGACTCATGAGCATGATGTTCACACCAAAGGGCTTGCCGCCTACCTTGGATTTGCAGATACGGATCTGCTCACGCAGATAATCAATGGGTGCGCTGCCGCCTGCGATAATTCCGCAGCCCCCTGCGTTGGTAACAGCGGATGCCAGTGTGCTTTCTGCCACCCATGCCATACCGCCCTGAAGCAGCGGATAGGTACAGCCCAGAAGCTCTGTAATTCTTGTCTGCATAATTTCGTTCCTTTCTCCGTTCAAGGGATTAATATTCCATGATAATGGCTGCATAGGTCAGACCTGCGCCGAAGCCTACGAGACAGATTTTATCGCCCCGTTTGATTTCCCCGGAGCGTACAGCCTCATCCAGAGCAATCGGTATGGATGCACTGGAGGTATTGCCATGCTCTGCAATGTTCACCACTGCCTTTTCCATGGGCAGCTTCATATTTTTCATGGCCGTTTCAATAATGCGGATGTTTGCCTGATGGGGGACAATCTTGTCCACCTCCTGAAGGTCAAAGCCGATCCTGTCGGCTGCTGCCTGTGCTGCCTTGGGCATTGCCTGTGTGGCAAAACGGTAAACTTCCTTGCCGTCCTGCTTCATACCATGGGGATAGCTGCCTTCCGGCGGTGCATCAAAGTCATGCCACTGCGTGGCTGCCTTTTCAGCATCCACAAAAGGAGAATCCGGCAATGCGCTCTTTGCAAACAGGGATCTTGCCCCTGTGCCGTCTGCACCCAGATAACTGCTGTACAGTACATCCTCTTTGTATTCGATTACAGCAGCAGCTGCACCATCTCCGAACAGAATACAGGAGGTGCGGTCTTCATAATTTGTAATACGGGACAGCTGCTCGTTTGCCAGAACCAGTGCATATCGGGCAGACGGCTCTGTTTTCAGAAAACGGTGTGCCATATCCATGGCATACACAAATCCGGAGCAGGCTGCATTCAGATCAAAGCAGGCTGCATGTACGGCACCTGTTTCCCGCTGAATGATGCAGGACATGGACGGTGTGCAGTAATCCGGTGTAATGGTTGTATCAATAATCAAACCGATGTCTGCTGCATCAATGCCTGCGGCCTCGATGGCAGCCTTTGCAGCCTGTGCGCCCATGTACCACGTCGGTTCACCGTTTGCCACATGACGGTTGCGGATGCCGGTGCGTGTGCGGATCCATTCGTCGTTTGTTTCAATGAATTTTTTGAAGTCTTCATTGGTCAGTGTGCACTCCGGCGTATAGCTGCCGGTTCCTAAAATGTGAAGGCCCATGGAAAAAATCCTCCGTTCCTATTGTGTTTGTTCGTTTTTTGTGATATGATTAGGAAAGCAGGCGGCTCCGGTGCGGGTTTGTCTGCTGAAAATCACACACGCTTATATTATACTATATTTTGGTCCGTTTTGCAATGACTCCGCCTGTTTTTTTCTGCGCATATGCAAGGTTTCCTATTTTTTGCACAAAAATCACAGTAGAATTCAAGCGGTTTTGCACAATAACGCCAATGAAAACAGAAAGGACTTGATTTCGTATGACAATTTCTCTCTTTTCCGGACAGGGCGCACAGTACACCGGTATGGGACTGGATCTGGCTGCGGCAGATCCGTCTCTGAATACCATTTATGAGACAGCATCTTCCGTGCTGGGGTTTGATCTCAAGAAAATCATTGAGGAAAGCGATGCGGAGACACTGGCAAGAACCATTTATGCACAGCCTGCCATTATGGTAACCTCTCTGGTTTGTCTGGAAGCAGCCAGGAAAAAGGGCTTTGCATTCGGCGGTGTTGCCGGTCACTCTCTGGGTGAGTATGCAGCCATGGTGGCTTCCGGTATGCTCTCTCTGGAGGACGGCTTCCGGGTGATTCAGGCTCGTGCGGCTGCCATGGACAAGGTGGCACAGCATTCGGAGGGTGCCATGTGTGCCATCCTGAAGCTGGATGCTGCACAGGTGGAGCAAATCTGTGAGCAGACAGAGGGCTATGTGGTGCCGGCAAACTATAACTCCACCATTCAGACGGTTATTGCCGGCGAAAAGGCAGCTGTTGCTGCTGCGGCTGAAGCTGCGGCTGCACAGAAGGGCAGAGCGGTTCCGCTGGCGGTGGCAAGTGCATTCCATACGAAAATGATGCAGCCGGCTGCGGATGAATTCTATGAGGCGGTCAAGAATGTTTCCTTCAAGGCTCCAGAGGTGAAATTCTATTCCAATGTTCTGGGTGCGGAGCTGACGGATTTCTCCGATATGCCGTCCCTTCTGGCAAAGCACATTGTATCGCCGGTACGCTTTACTGCTGAGCTTGCACAGATGCAGACAGACGGCTTTGATACCTTTGTGGAATTCGGTCCCAAGAATGTGCTGACGGGACTGGTCAAGAAAACCCTGAAAGGTGTGACCGCAAAGAACTGCGAAAACTGCGCAACACTGGAGGAGGTCGTTTCCTTATGAGTGATTCCTATACACTGATCGGCTATCCTCTGGGGCACTCCATGTCCCCGATGATTCATGAACGGCTGTTTGCGCTCAAAGGCAGAGATGCCTGCTATGACCTGACGGAAATTGCACCGGAGGAGCTGGCAGAAAAAGCCGAATCTCTGAAAGCATACAAGGGCTTCAATATCACCATTCCCCATAAACAGAGCATCATACCGTTTCTGGATGAAATCGGGGAGTCGGCTCGCCGCTATCAATCCGTCAACTGCGTGGTCAATGACGGGGGAAAGCTGATCGGATACAATACCGACTGTGACGGCTTTCTCAGAAGCGTTGAAAAATATCCCATGGATGGAAAGGTGCTCCTCATCGGCTGCGGCGGCGTGGGCAGAATGATGGCCATTGAGGCAGCAAGAAGCGGTGCAGATCTGACCATCGGCATCATTCCCTGTGACAAGGAAAGAGCCGCTCTTCTGACAGAGGAAATTCTCGCCATGAAGCCCGATGCAAAAATCCGCACGGTATTGACCAGCACGCTGGATGAATCCTTTGATGTGATTTTGAACGCATCTCCTGTGGGCATGTACCCCAAGACGGATGCTTGTCCGGTCAGCGATGCATTGATTGAAAAGTGCAGCTATGTATTTGATGTGATCTATAATCCGGTGGAAACCCTGCTGATGAAAAAAGCAAGAGCCTATGGTAAGACTGCCATAGGCGGCAGTGCCATGCTGGTGCTTCAGGCGGTCAAGGCACATGAGCTTTGGGACAACGATTTCTATACAGACGAGCAGGTTGCGGAAATCATTGCAGCTATGGAAAAGCAGATTTCTGAGCAGTTTCCGGCAGACGGAGGTGATGCGAAGTGATTCTGTTTCTCTGCGGCTTCATGGGCTGCGGCAAGTCGGCTCTGGGCCGTGCACTGGCACGCCGTCTGCGGCTGCCCCTGATTGATACAGATGAATATATTGTGGAGCAGGAAGGCATGAGCATTCCGGACATTTTCGCACAAAAGGGTGAGCCGTACTTCCGGAAGGTGGAAGCGGAAGCCATCCGCAGCCTTTGCAGCAGAAATGCTGTGGTTGCCTGCGGCGGCGGTGCTATGCTCAATCCGGAAACAGCAGCAGCGGCACGGGCTGCCGGAAAGGTGATTCTCATTGACCAGACCTTTGCTGTATGCTACAGCCGGATTCAGGGCGATCCGAACCGCCCCATTGTGCAGCAGAATACAAAAGAGCAGCTGGAGGCAATTTATCAGGCAAGAGACAAGGTGTACCGTGCCCATGCCAATGTGATTGTACCCGCTGCACAGACACCGGATGCCACGGCACAGCGGCTCATTGAGATGCTGGGCATTCCTATGCCATCCGGTGCAGATTCAACCGTACAGGAGAAAGCATGAAGATTTATAATGCGGTGATTCATACCATGACAGATGCCGGCATCATAGATAAGGGCTGGGTCTGCGTGGAAAACGGAAAAATTACGCAGGTTTCTGCGGGTGCGCCGGAGCATGTGCATCCGGAGGATGTGGACGCACAGGGCAGCCTTTTGCTGCCGGGCTTTATTGATGCCCATACTCATCTGGGCATTCTGGAAAACGGACTGGATTTTGAGGGGGATGACTGCAACGAGTCTGCCGACCCCTTTACGCCCCAGATGCGTGCCATAGATGGTGTGAATGCTATGGACTATTGCTTTCAGGAAGCCGTGAAAGGCGGTGTCACCGCTGTGATGACTTCGCCGGGCAGTGCCAATGCCTGCGGCGGCTCTATGCTGGTCATGAAAACCATGGGGCATTGTGTGGATACCATGGCGGTCTGCACGGCAGGTATGAAGTTCGCTTTGGGCGAAAATCCCAAGAATGTATATCATGGAAGAGATGAGTCTCCCATGACGAGAATGGCAACGGCTGCCATCATTCGTGAGGGTCTGCATAAGGCAAAACGGTATCTTTCGGATTGCGAAGCCGCAGATGATGACACAGAGCTGCCGGATTATGATGCAAAATGCGAAGCGTTGATCCCCCTTCTCCACGGGGATATAAAAGCACATTTTCACTGCCATCGTGCGGATGATATCTGCACAGCCATCCGCATTGCCAAGGAGTTCCATCTGGATGCGGTGATTGTACATGGTACAGAAGGACATCTGATACCGGAGGTGCTGGCGGAAGCAGAGGTGCCGGTGATATGCGGCCCCATCCTGTGCGACCGGTGCAAGCCGGAGATGAAAAATCTGGATATTGCATCTGCCGGCATTCTGAAGCAGCATGGCGTACAGATTGCCATTTGCACAGACCATACGGTGATACCGATACAGTACTTGTCGGCAACGGCTGCGCTGGCTGTGAAGGGCGGACTGTCGGAGGCGGATGCGCTGTACAGTATTACAAGAGGTGCGGCGGAGATTCTGGGGGTTGAAAACCGGATGGGCAGTATTGCCCCCGGTATGGATGCAGATTTGCAGCTGTACCGGCGGGATCCTTTGGATTTGCGGGAGGATCCGTGGTATGTGATGATTGACGGAAGGAAGTGCTTCTGAGGATGAGTACAGATGATGAAATGAAGAAGCTGGAGGCAGAGCTGAAAGCCGAAGAGGCAAAGGAACGCCGGAAAAAGCATGCTGCTGAGGCTGCTGTAAAAAAAACGTCCAATCCGCTGCTGGAATTTATCGTGGGATTTATTTTGCTGGGCGGCGGTATTTACTGGGTGCTCAATTCCTTTGTGGTGACATTTTCATGGGGCAGTCTGTGGGGCGGATTCGGCATCGGTGCCCCTCTGGCAACGGGACTCATGCTGGTTCCATTATTTGTGGGCATCGGGCTTGCCTTTTTCATGGAGAAAAAAGTACTGCCGGGCATTATCATTGCGCTGGGAATATTGATTATTCTGATTACATTGCTCACATCGGTGCGGTTCCGTCCTCTGGATGCATCCTTGTGGCAGTATGTTGTCATGTTCGGCATGATTGCTGCCGGTGCCGGGCTTCTGGCAAAGTCTTTATTTAGAAAAAGTGACTGAAAAAACGGGACTGTTGCAAAGTTTATCTCTGCAACAGCCCCGTTTCAACCTATTTATCCAAAATATTCCTGCATCAGAGCATCAAAGAGCAGCTGTGCTTCATCCAGTGCTTTTGCCCAGTGAGGATAGGTGCTTTTGTAAAATTGGAATTTACAACATAAAATTTACTGCTCCATATATCAAATGGCAAATCGTAAAACAGGCAGCAAAAACAACTGCTATCATATTTTTTCTATCCAATGCAAAAAGGATAAATGCAAGACAAGGTGGAAGCGTCAAAGATATTATCACAAGTACATTCGTAATGCCATTATAGTATAAAATCCACCCAACAAAATATAGAGCAATACAAATAATCGAAAATATAATCAATGGAGAAAAATGTAGTTTGTTTCTTTCTTTGTTTACCAAAATGCAAAGAGAAGCAATAAATAATACTTGAAAAATTGAGCCAAATATATCAACGATAGCAGTTACCGACTCATTTCTTAAAATGTCGTTTGGTGCAGGAACAGCAAACCAAATAAAATTTGGAATCATGACAATCAAAAAAATTACTAAACCCGAAATATCAAAACCAAACCTATATTTTTTCAACAATATTATCCCCCTCTGAAAATTCCGATTTGTTTCATTGATTATACCATATTCACGGATAGAAATCAAGCCTTGTGTACGCCTAAACCACGGCAACAGCATTTACTTTTTCGTTGAAAATGTTCCACCGGAACATTTTCAAGGGATACATATTTCATCATTGGAACAAGGGGAAGCGGTCTTGTCCGCTTCCCCTCGAAAAAGCTGTCGCTTTTTCTCACCCCATTCCCCGTGCGCCAGAAGGATGGCGCAGGAGATTTCGCCGTCTGCGGACGGCGACCAGGGACGCTGTCCCTGGACCCTGCCAGCATTTTTTTGCAAAAAACTGCTGGACCGAAAAAAATTCTTAATACACAAGACTTTTCCTTTAGAAAACAATATCAAAGATAAAACAAAAATCCGAACACTCCGCCAATCTGGATCGTGTTCGGATTATTACTGTTTGGTGACCCGTACGGGAATCGAATTAAATTTTTCAGATTTTCTAACGTGCCGTGATATGGATTTTTTCCCGTATCTACGGCGTTTTTTAGTTTTAACGTGTTTTATTGTTGTGTCCTTTATTGTAACTTTTAGGGACGTGTAAAGGACAAACAAAGGACAACGTTGTGGTCATACTCCTGTTATTTTCTTTTCAGTTGAACATAAACTGATATAAGTTATGGACAAATAAGTCCGTAACTGAATATGGAAGCATAACGCTTTAACTCACGGATAACATTTTTAGTTCCGTGAAAGCCACCATGATAAAGCATATCGGAGGTAATAACCATGAGCAGATATAAAAGTGAACAAACCGTCTATAATCCCCTGAAAAAGAAATACGTTCCACTGTGGAAACTTGACACCAACACCGTGACCGTCACCCACTTCAACAGCGATACGCTCACCGTGGAGAGCAAGACTTACAGTACCGACTTCATCAGGTATCATCTTCATTTCTCTGACAGCAAAAACCCTGACAGGCTTCGCAAGCTCGTCAACGAGGGTATGATTATTCAGTACCTCGATGAACTGGAACTGAAAGTCAGTGAAGCTATCTCACGTCAGGTAGAGCTGTGGAAACAGACCGATAGTTGCTATCAGGCTGCTGTTCTCAGTGGTGATACTGAGAAGATGCTTGGTCTGGAGAATTGCTTCGTCTACATGGCGAGAGAAGCAGTGTTTGAGTGTATGGTTTATATTTGATCGTTTACGGCTGTGCCTTCGGGTACAGCCGTTTTTGAACTATCTAAATTAGAAAATTTTGTCAATAATATAGAACTTGTTATTCTCTAAGAAATCATTTATCTCCAAAAAGGCTTTCCCAACACGATTTACTGTAAGTTTAAGCCTATAAAAATCAACTTCCCCAGCACCATTTCTATATGGATATATATTGGGAAAATTATCTTGCTCTTTCCTTATTTCGACAAATTCTTCATCCTGATTGAGTTCGTAAAACGATTCATCTACGCATATATCTGCCCATGGAAACAAATCCGTTATTACAAGCTCATACGATCTTGTTCCAAAACCAAATATTGTTTTTTCAAAAATGACTACTTCTTTTTCTTTTTCATCATCTTTTTTTAGGATGAAATCGCCTTTTCCAGAACATTTGTTAACCCATTCCTGAACCTCTAATATTAGTCCATTTTGCTTAATGGCATCAAGCATCCATTCTTTTGCAATAAGCAGTGAAGCCCACCTTCGTTGAAATTCGCTTTGACTATTAGCTAATTCTAACAATTGAGCTTCAGCTTTATGAAGGTCATTATTGTAGGGAATATTAATTTTCCACCCCTTTTCGGTTTTGATAACCGTTTGCTTGTTTATAGATGCCCAAATACACTTGTCTTGCTCAGGCGAGTAAAGGATGATGATTACTGGCAAAGAGTGATTCAACCAATAATCTAAGTGTTTCAATTCGCCACGGTATACAATAGACTCATCCTTTTTTTCATCAAAATAAGAATCTCCTGTTTTTATCTGAGCTGCTATTAGCTTACCAGACATATAACTTTCGTTACTGTTTGGTGCTTCAATAATTGCATCTATTCCATAATCTAAAATAGTTTGTTCTCTAAAAGCAAAGCCGAGCTTTGTTAATTCACAGTCAGCTTTACTCACACCTAAACGGCTTGTAAGTCCTGAATCCATATTTTTCTCCTTTTAGAGACAATATATGAGTATATGATTGGTGTTTAAGTTCAAGTTGAGGTGCTTTTAGGTTCAGCAATCTACTTCTTGGGATTATTAGAGGAGCAACGACTCCAGAAATCTTTACACCAACCCAATAATGATTCTATATCAGCTTCTATATCACTTAATTCGGGGAGAGCTACTGGTCTTTCCAATGATTGTGAATGCTCATATGCTGAGTATTTTGTCATCATTTTTTCAAATACAGCAATATCGTCTTCTTTTACATTATATAAAAGCCGCACTTTTAATGAACCAACTGAATAACCAAATCGTGTAACAATAGATTGTAATAAATCAGTTTCTATTCCATGTTCAACGATTATTCGCAGCTTTGAACAAAGTGCTTTTATACCATCATTATAACTTTCATATTCTTTGTTCTTAAATTGCTTTTTCAGAAGTATTATCTCATTGTTTTTCAAGCTTTTCAGAGCGTCCTTCATTTGTTTAGCTCCATGATAGCTTGGTTCTTGAGGTTCTCCAAGAGGTAGATGTCTAAGTTCAACTTGCTTTACTATTAACGCTTCATACCCTTCTTCATTATAATGAGTAGCATTATATGCTTCATTACATGAAAACAAGAGTTGTGCAAATGCAAGTCTATGGGTGAAAACGATTACTTGCCTCTCATGCGATAGCTTCACCAGTCTTTTAGCAACCATCTCTTCGTATTTTTGGTCAAGCGAAGTAATAGGATCATCAAAGATAAATGGTAAAACTTTATCCCAAGACGAAAGATCAGCGAGAAATGCAGACAAAGAAACCACTCTAAATTCACCTTCGCTTAATACTTCGCCTGTTTTCTTCTTTTGAACAGCACCTCTTAAAGCTACTTGGTGATATGCCTTGCCTTTTTCCGTTTTGGGAATAAGTTCTACTTTAATCTTATGATTAATGTCCATGGAGTACATTTCGTCCTCAAATCTTGAAATGTAAGTATCTGTAATCAAAATCTGAGTTAGTTTTCTTTTAACTGTAGTGAGAGCATTGGTAGCGCAGCTTGACGACCCCAATTGTATCTGAATATGTTTTTTACGAGCAAGTCTGTTTTCATTTATCCATTTTCTTGCAAGCAAATCATTCACTAAATTGATCTGCTTTTCTCTATTGGCAATGATATCTTGTAAAGCTTTTATTCTTGCCGAATAATCGGTTAAGAGCTTATCTTTTGCATCCAGTAAGGACTTTATTTCCGCAGAGACAGGAATAGAAGTTTTTGTATCATCAGTATACTCTAAAAGCCACTTACACCTTGATTTAACATTCTTATATTGTTCAATGATTTGCTTAATAATATCGTCTTCAACGCTACTTGCTCTTAATACTGACTCAATGTGCTCTGTATTGATACTGGAGAAGACTGTTTGCAACTGATCTACTGTGTTCTCAAAGACTGAATGTGCTTTTTCTGATTGCTTTATTGCTGTTGATGTCATATACCTATAGAATTCAGTAATTCTTGTGTTTGCTTCTTCAGATATGTCTTGCTGACATAAAATACATTTCCCGTCTACAATTATAGTATCGGAACTGTTTGATGTCGATTCCTGAGAAAACTTGACAGCAGTAGCCCACATTTTTTTCCAATTATCCGAACCAGTTTTGCTTATAATAGATACTTTTTTTAGTTCTTCTATCAAATGATCAGCTTCTTGTTTAGTATCTATCTGTGTCTTGCGTTGTGATAAGTATTTGTCACTAAAGCTATCACCTGTTTTAGTAATAAGATCAATCAACGCTTGGTACTGTTTATCTACAAGGTCTCGTTGCACTTTTAAGGCTTTTAATTGTTTGGACGGATCTTGGTTTTGTAACCCTTCTTGTAAGGCACTAAGCTGCATTTGTTGGTTTTTGTCCCAAATAATATTAGCTATAAATTGATCGTATGCTTTAATCGTTTTTAAGGCATAATAGTCAGTTATTAATTTGTGGTTACTGATTGCTTTATCCAGAGGTGTTTGCTGACCTAAATTTTCACTTCCTAATTCGTCAAATTTAGTTTTTACGCCTTCATATACAGCCGCCATTAGTGAAAGTATGGATAATATGTGTGGTTCATATATTACTTCGTTTTTTTCTTCTGCAAACTGTTTGGCAACAGAAGTGTCATAGATATTCAAAGGGCAAGTGCTTTTCATACTTGGTTTCCAGTGTATTTGGTGTTCTTCACCATCATCGCTATATGTAAGTATCGCTTGTGGACTGGGACAATTCGGTTCGTATACATTGCCCAAAATCGCATTCGCATTTTTAGGAGATACAGCACTTTTCAAAATCCTGACATACGAGGATTTGCCGCACCCATTTTCTCCATACACGATAGTAAGATTATTGCCAAATTCCAAAGGTCTTGTAGGCGATAAAGCACCAACACCTTGAACTTCGGAAATGCTTTTTAATATAACAGGGCAATTGCTGCCGTTTGAAAACTCTACTGTGGTTGGGAATGTGGTCGATGGAGCAAACTTGCTGTTCTCTCCGAGATATTCAGCTTTTGCTAACGAAAAAGCTCTGGTAGTTAGCTTTTCAACATCTTCGTTCCCTTGCCAAATCTGGCAGAATAAATCTTTCTGCCACTTATCTGCTTTATCAAACCAAGATTTTAGTAATGATAATGCATTTGTTTGAATATCCGCCATATAAACACACCCTTATTTTAGTTTTAAACTGTCTACGGTTATTTACCCTTGTCTAACAGATATCATATTGTAATACCTCATAAATCATTGTTTTGAATACTGTATTTTCCCCATACAAACTTGTCCAAATCCTCATGAGTATGCGTTTCCAACAGATACGACCTTTCTTTTTCAGAAAGCTCAGGTATAGTAAAATTCACTATGTAATTCTTAGCAAAAGCCATGTATCCTTTAGAGTATGGTTTGCTTGTGTGGAAGATATAGTACCAAAATGCTTCTGATTCGAGAAACACTTTAAGTATTTTCAGTTCCTCAATATCCTCGGAGAGAAAAGCATATCCGCAATAGAATAATACATCGGGGTCTAATGAAAGAACAGCAACAGGGCTTCCGCTTATGTATGGTATAAGGAGTTTCTTTCCGAAGTTGTTCATACCCTGAGTTCTTCCGTAAGCGTACCAGGCAGGATAATTACCGTGTCCCTTATCTCTGTTAAGCAACAGCGATTTATACTCTGTAAGGAATTTATACGCTTCAGGGAAGGAAGATTTAAAAGAATCTTCTTCAATAAGCTGATAGGTACTATCTGTATGGGTATATGGAAAAATAGCTATTTCCATTTTCTGTTCTAACTCTGCTTCGCTTTTTATTATGTTTGGTTTTGCAACCTTAATGCAAATACCCTTTTCTATCTTATAGGATTTTCCGTTGTATTCCCTATAGTAATACTTGTTATCTTCTTTTACAGGCGAAAAGAAGTAAAGATCGTTTTTTAAAGTTGCAAGACCGTTACGGATTTTCCAATGTGACAATGGAGTGCCTGATGATTCGAGTTTGTGAATAATCTCATCTATACTGCTTTCTCGCATTCTCCACGGTTTGCCGTCAGGGAAATCTGTATAATGATACTCAGAGAAAGTATGCTTTTCTAATGTATTGGTTTCATTTAACCTGAAATACTTGATAGCATTTGTTTTGATAGATTTGTCTATCAATGTTATGCAAGTATAGCTTGTAACATTTTCAAAGACCTGACTATCCCTGAAATCTATGATTTCAAGTTGATGCTGTACAGTCGCAAAATACTTTCTGAGACTTCTTCCGTTTACGCCTTGCAGATAACTGTTCGGTGAGATATAACCGAGCCTGCCGTTATCAGAAAGCAGTTTAATACCTATCTCAAAGAAAGGAATGTACAAATCAACATTGCCAACTGATGATGATACCCAATTAGCGAGATGATATTTTGTGTCTTCGCTCATGTTTTTATTACGAACATACGGGGGATTGCCTACTACGCAATCGAATCCGTTCTTTTGCATTTTATGAAGTCTATTATATGTTTTCTTATCAAGCGTATCAGCACATATAAAGTTAAAGCTGCACTTTTCTTCTTCACCGTTCATGAGAACAATCAAAGATAGCAAAGACTTGATTCTATCTATTGCATTGCTGTCTATATCAACGCCATAGAGATATGAGGATATTATCTCAGAATAAGAAATGCCATATCTTTCGTGAATATATTCGGCAGCTGTAACAAGAAAAGCTCCACAGCCACAGGAAGGATCAAGTACGGTAGGGACACTATCACAGTTAAGCGTGTTGCTGACAATGTATCTTGTTATGATCTCAGGAGTATATACTACACCTTTTTCCTTCTTTTCACTTTGAGGTACGAGCATCTCAAATATTGCAATAAGTTCATTTAAAGATAATTTGTCCGCTGTGACTTGATTAACCTTATCTACAATAAAGCAATCAATATCTGAGAGGTAGCTTGTTAGCCACTGACTGTTATTAGTGTCAACAGCAATTCTATCAGCAAAAGAGTATATCAATGCTTTTTCGATGCTTGTAACATCATCTGATATTTTCAGCAACTTGTTTACAAGCTGTTTTATGTTCATATCACTTAACTCCATTCAGAAGGTCGATACGGCTTACCGTTCGTCCCATATTGATAATCTGCTGTTTCTCCTGAGCTGTTACTTTATAAAGGGTGTAACAAATATCATCAAGCTCCGCCCATAACTGTCTGAGTTGTCCTGCTATGATCTCTTTGGTATTGAAAGTCGCTGATAAATACTGTTCTTGTAGTTCGGAAATCTCAGAATAGTATTTTGCAAGTTTCGTTACACAATCAGCTTTTTCTGTAACTGCTTCAATAGGAAAAGGAATGGGCATCAGGAATTGTTTGTTAAACTTATAGTATCCGCCACTCTGAGGATTAGCACCTGATTTGCCAAGAACAGTGAATATTGTGGAATTGATGATGCAGGTGATAGCTTTCATAAGGTCGGCAGATGCTCCGTTGACAGTGATGAACCACACATTCGCATTATCCATATACAGACCTTTATCATTGATGAATGTTGCAATCGTATCTCTTGCAGTCATCGGAATAATAATCTTAGCTACATTATATAGTGTATGATTATGTTCACGGGTAAATCTGTGCCACAAATCACCTTCATAGCACTCAACCTGCTCGGTGATTCGCTGCTTATTTGATGACAAGTATTCAGCTAACAAAGGATATTTCTCTTTAAGCTCCGAAAAAGGAATAATATCATTGTTTGCCCCTTCATAAGGGAATACGCAGTAAGCATCAGGTTCAACTTTTTTGAAGGGATAAAATTCTCTGTTATAGATTACTGCCTTTACAGCATCCTTTTCGACTTTTACTGTTTCTTTAAAGCCGTTCTTTCCGATGATATATTTACCGTCTATACGGCAGCCGGTCAGGTGATACATCTTCTTCCAAAGAGCCTGAATACCGTCCTTTACAGCTAACTTCGGATAATCTCCCAGGACACCACAAGTCTGAGAAAGCCTCTTTTTGATCTCTTCAATCTGATAGTTGTCATAAGACCAGCTTTCTGTTCCTGTTTTTATTGGTAATGAAGCAAAGTCGCAAGTTGCAAAAGCGCCGTTATCTTCGCTGTTTTCAAATATTGTCTTAATGTCCTCGGCTTCCGAAGGCATAAAGAAGTATTGAACACTATCATTTTTCTTTTTGGAGAGAACCATGATGGAAACGTAAGTGATCCTGCCTTTGAAAATATCTGTTGCTTTGAAGTCAATCAGCTTTTCAAGGTACTTTCCTTCATTGATCAGAGTACGAATTGAACGTCCATAGTCGGTTTTGAACCAACGTCTTTGAATGATAAATCCGAGTTTGCCATTTGGACTGAGGAGACTGATACATTTCTCGATAAATAATACTGAGAGATCAGCTTTACCCTCAAATGAGCTATACTTTGTGCTTAGATAATCATGCATCAACGGCTGTGCAGCTTTAAAATGCTTTGTCTCAACGTAGGGCGGATTACCTATGACATAGGAAAAGCCTTTGTTTTTACTGAAAACATCAGCAAATGCAACTTTAATATCAAAAGGCTTGATTTCAGCAATATGTTTTGCAGGAATACGATTATCAGTGCTTACAAGTGTGTTTCCGAGCTTTATATTACCGTCTATATCACGGAGTATTTTCTCTCCGAATGCACCGATACCATTCCAGGCTAAAGGATTGTTACCATCAACGATTTTCAGGGCTAATGACATCTTTGTTACTTCTATAGCAGCTTCATCACAATCTATACCATGAATACAATTGGTGACAATAGCTCGTCTGCCTTCTATGGTAAGCATATAGCTTTCGTCCTGCACATAGAAATAATCGCTGTATTTGTTGCGTTCATTTTCATCTGAACTGAGGATTGCAATCATTTTCTTTGTAAGCAATTCATAAACAGATACAGCAAAAACACCTGAACCGCAACAAGGATCAAGCACTTTGATATTGAAGATGTCATCTATTGTTTTTACAGCTGACAGGTCAACAGTCTGCTTGCAAATCATATCCACAATATGCTCAGGAGTGCAGACAGCTCCGTTTGTTTTAACATATTCGGATTTTGTGACTTCCTCTATACTGCCATTGTTAATAACAAGCTGTTTACCAAGGAACTCCTCATAGATGTTAGCAATAACCTTAACAGGAATTACGTCAAAACGGTACGGAAAAGGATAGTATAAGCCGTTTACAAACTCTGTAAAAACATCATTGTCAATATTAAGACTCTGGAATAATTTGTCACGCTTGAACATAGCTCCGTCATAATGATCATAGAATTCCATATAACAGCTGTTCTTGAATGAATCCCAAAAGCCATTTTCGTCAGACAGAAAATGCTTCAGTTTTTCGTGCTTTTCTATTTCTTTTGATTCACATACTCTGATAAAAATGATACGGTCCAGGATTACCTGAACATAATAATTGAGTATCGAAACACTATTAATAACATCAGGGTTAAACTCAACTAATCTCTTTGCGAGCTTTATTCTGAAATCTGACAGCATAAGCATAAAGTTACTATCGAGCTGGTTATTGCCCTCAATAGCTTTAGTTTTATAAAGCTGTTCAAGATGATTAGAGCAAATATTATCATGCCATAAATGCTCATAGAGTATATCGAAATTTTCAATGTATTCATCAATAGAATACTGCTTTGTTCCCATATCAGCACTCTGATCCGGAGAGGGTATAAAGCGAGTATCATATATTACGAATTGTTCAAAGTTTGATACAAATGCACACGGGGACTGTGCTGACCAACCGTAGGAACGTATCTGAAACGCTGTTTCTTTACTTGTGAATATGTTGACAGCCAGAGATTTAGCATCTAAAAATGATTTAATATTGGTTCCGTTCATCAGCGTGTAGTCAGGCTTTTTGTGTGTTGAGCTTATTTCACGGAGCTTTTTCGCTTGCTGACCACCTAATACACGTTCCTGAAGAACCTGGGACGTATTCTGAACATCTCAACCGAAAATAGCAAGCAATTCATTAAGCCAAGTACGGATAGTTTCTTCACTAATATCTTTATGATCTTTTCCTCTGAGCGTATTATTGTATCGTTCAATCAGCTCAGAGAGCTTAGCTCTTGCTGTTTCTTTGATTGAATTGCCCATATCTATTCTCCCTGATACTTTTTGTGATAAAAATACAAATACCCAATATACATTATATCACAACTCGGATGAAAAAGCAACTATAAAACCTTCAATTCACCTATTTTTCGCCAATCACAACTTTGAACCCAGTGGATTCAAAGTCCCTTCAAAAAGAAAAGAGCCAAGAAGTATCGCTCCTTAGCTCGATAGCAAACATCAGTTACTGCTCAGATAATTCTTTCGCCAACTCCGCTGACAGAATATCCACCTGCATTTTCAGTTCCGCAATGATGTTTTCATCAGGCACTTGTGAGAAAGGAACGGAATACTGAGCAAGTTTAACAGCAGTTACCGCCGCAACATTTTCATTGGTTATTCTAAGTTCCTGGATTTTTGAAATTGCCTTATCCCTATCCAAATGCCTTGTATTCATGTAATCGTTGATTATCTGCTGACGCTCATTAATATCTTTTCTGATAGAATCAATATCATAAGCCTTTTTAATAGGATCGTTCATAATGTAATCTCCCTTCTGCTATTCTATCCCCGTAAACATAACCCGATAACTCAGCCCTGTAAACTCTCTAAGAAAGTCCATATCCGAGAAGTTCAGACCGTAGTTATGAGACTTGCCGCCCTCTTTGCCCGTGTAGAGATACTCCATTTTCTCCTGATCGAGATGCTCGGTGCGGAGGGCTTCACGGTCAAAGCCTTTTTCTTTCAGGTGATACAGCACGATGCGTGAGAGCTGCACCTGCACGATGCGGTAGCTCTCGGTGTCGGCACAGTGGTCGAGAATGCCCATTATATCGAATATCGTTTCAGTGTCCTTCAAATGCTCGGTATCGTATTCGGCTTCGGGAGTGTACTCAATATACTTATCATTGTTGAGGAACTGCACCGTACAGTTCACATAAGGAATGATTTTGAGCTGTGTTTCCAGGCTGATCTCACTTCCTCGGCGCAGGCTTACCCAACGCTGTGACAAAGAGCTTACAGACTTGAAAACACTCCGCTTTTTGTTAGCTTCGGGAATGATCGGCGTATCGTCCTCGTTTATCAGGTAATCTATCGGAACATCGAAGTATTCTGCTATTCTCGTTATCATATCGAGATTAGGCATACCGTCATTTACCCATTTGGTGACAGTCGCTGCTGAGATACCCAGCTCTGTGGCTAATGCTCTCGGTTTGATTCCTCTCTCATCGCAGAGTTCATTGTATTTTCTCCAAAAGACAGTCATTTTGTGTCCCTCCAATTTGTGCAAAAAGCAGAACATAACTTGTTCTGAATATTTTTACTTGACATACGCTACTTTGGTAGCATATAATATGATTTAGAGATTGCAACGTGTTATTTCTTTGATTATTATAGCACATCATACGCAATCTGTCAAGAGAAATAAAAGAAAAATTACAAAAAAGGAAACAGACAAAATGATTAGTATTTCATGGGGAGAACCCAGACCATTGCGGCAAAGGACGGATGCACTTCCTTTTCCACTCGATGCTCTGCCGCCTGTTCTTCGGGATATGGCAGGGGCGATCTCGGTAACAACATCGACCGATGTGGGAATGGCAGGGACAGCGATGCTCTCTGCCGTGGGCTATTGCTTTTCGGGAATGTACCGACTTGCAGGAAAAACAGACCACACCGAACCGCCGATACTGTACTCTATCATCATCGCACAGCCGTCTGAAAGAAAAAGTCCTGTGATGCACTTCATCAAAGAACCGTTCGACACCTTTGAAAGCAAATACAACAAAGATCACCGTGAGGAGATGTACAAGGCACAGCAGGACATCAAAGCTCTTGAAGCTCGTGTCAAGGCTATGGAGAAAGAGGACGAGCCTGACACCGCCGCCATTGCAAAGCTCCGTGTTCAGGCTGACAATATTCGCAATACTTCTCCTATCCATATCGCCGTGGACGATATTACGCCCGAATCCCTTGTGATAGAGCTGAGTGAGAACGATTCATTGCTGATGATCTCGGACGAAGCCGGAATGCTTTCCAACTTCAACGGCAAGTACAGCGGCGGCGTTCCGAACCTTGACTTATTCCTGAAAGCGTGGAACGGAGAGAAATATATCTGTAACCGTGTTATCCGGGGACGTGCGGAAATTCCCCGTCCTTATCTTTCGGTCGCAATTGCAGGACAGCCATATATATGGGATAATATGATGAACGATACAGCTTTCAGGTCAAGCGGTATGCTCGCACGTTTCATTCATTGCTTTGCGGAGAGCGATGTCGGACACCGCAGATATGATACTGCTGCGATACCGAAAGAGGTTAAAGACAAATATCATTCCTTGATACATCAGTTCCTGAAAGGAAAAAAAGACCATGACGGCAAAGAAGTGATACTGCATTTATCACATAAGGCATCGGACGAGTATATCAGTTACTGCAATAACTATATCGAGCAGGATATAAAACAGTCCATGTGCTGCTGTCAGGACTGGGGCGGAAAGTTCCACGGACTGATACTCAGGATAGCGTGTATTCTTCATTGTGTGGACTGCTGTTCTCGTGGTGTCGAGCCGTCCGAGGAAAGCGTGAACCACGATACACTTCTGAGAGCATTCAACCTTGCTCACTACTACCGCTATCAGGCGATACACGCTTTCAGTGTCAATGCTCCTGACGGGAATATCGTCAAGGCTGAAAAGATCATCCAGATGTTCAAGACAAAGGAGATCAAACAGGGCTTGAAATCAGAGCTGTATCATTCCTGCCGATGCAATCTTTTTCCGAACGCAAAGGACTTCTATTCGGCTCTCGATACTCTTGCGGAGTACGGCTATGTCGCTTATGAAGATGTGACAGCCGCCAATAATAAAAAGGCTCAGATGGTTTATGTGAATCCCAACATCTGATTTCACCGGATTTTGTGGATTTTGGGAGCTTGACTTTTGAAATATTGATATTGCGTTATTTGCAAGCAACAGGGTGAATTGTTGGTTGCTGTCGGTTGATGTTTCCTGAGTTTCAGGTTATGTACAAAATCATCATTTTTGAAATGCTGATTTTTCAAAATTGTAATGCGTTTTTTTGAATAAATGTACCCGCATTTTTCGGCTGCTCTGTCAGCCGATAATCTCCCGTCAGGGATAGCCCTGCAGGGCGGAGTAGTTCTTGGGGCGGTCTTATGCTGCCGCAAGTACTACGGAGTTACAAGCGGCGCTATGTACCGTTGTAACCGCTGCTCCGCAGCTTTTTTCCTGCGACCATACCTTGTGTCGTTCAGGGAAAATTTGCCCGTCAGGGCTTCCGTCTCAACGGTCATGAAAGGAGTTGATGCCTATGATTATTTGATTGGATTTCATAGAGAGAAAGAAGAAAATCCAATGAACAAGAAAGGTGAATTATGAAAGAGAAAAGAATCTCATTTGGACAGGGCAAAGGGTCGATTGCCCATAACAATCGGGAGTTTGTTGCGGATAATGTTGACGTGTTCCGCACGCCCGATAATATCACTTTCGTATGCCAGCCGATTGGCGAAGCATACGATCAGCTTTTTGCAGAATCGACCGAGCGTTACAACGCAAAACAGAAGCGTAATGACCGCAAGGTTCACGGCAGCTACTACGAACATCTCTTTGGAGTAAAGCCGTGTAATAATGTCCGCATCGCCGCCGATAAGCGTAAGAGCTTCTATGAGGACGTGGTGCAGATCGGAAAGCTTGAGGATTCGGGATACGGCACTGAGGACTTTCAGCTTGTTGCGGATTGCCTGAAAGAGTACATGAATGGATTTCAAAAACGCAATCCCAACTTTTACGTTTTTAACGCCGTCCTGCACATGGACGAAGCCACTCCGCACCTGCACATAGACTACATTCCTGTCGGTCACTACAAGCGAGGACGGGACACGCAGAACGGCATTGCCCAGGCTCTCAAAGAAATGGGATACGGCGAGGGCAAAATGGCAATTGCTAAATGGAGAGCTGCCGAGGTGGAAGTGCTGAATAAAATCTGCCTTGAACACGGTATTAAACCGCTTGAACCTGAAAAAGCAAGAGGAACGGTAGAGATACCTGAATACAAGGAGCAGAGACAGCAGGCTGATGCACTGGCAGAGCAAAACGCACAAGCCGAAGCGGAGCTTGCCGAGAAACGCTCGGAGAGTGAAAATCTCAATAAGGAGATTGAGAAAAAGCTTGCTCAGGTCAAGGTCATTCTGGGCTATATCCCCGATTATGAAAAGGAGTTCAAGATCGAGGACGAGTGCAAGCAGCTCTGTGATGAGCTTGGCGGTCTGCTTGACGGCAAGCTCTCTATCATGAAGAATAAGGACAGTATCATTGCTAAGACACAGCAGCTCTGCAAGCTCGTCAAGAAGGTCAACGACAATGCTTACAAGTCTGGCAACACGATCTATTCACTTCATGAAAAGCTCAATGCCACGCTGAAAGAGTGTGATGATGTACGCCAGCGTCTGAAACGTACTTCGGGAGAATGCTCGGAACTTCGCCGTGACAATTCAGTTCTGCAAGCTCAGGTCGATGAGCTGACGGAGTTCGTGAGCCTGCTGAAACGCTTTGAGCCGCAGAAATACGCTGAGGTCAGGCTGGCACAGGATCATATCCACGATCAGCGTGAACAGGAAGTACAGCAGTCCACCGCCAGAAAGAAAAAGTCGTGGGGACTGGAATAAACATAAACAAGATAGAAAGCAGGGGGAGTACCTGCTATGGAGGTAACAATGACTACAAATCGCAAGAACGAGCTTATCGCTCAGCTCGTAAATATCCTGAGCGAACTTATCGAAGCCAATGATTCCGAAAAGGTAACTGATGTCAAGCCTGATGCCGTGGAGATGCTGACTGTCAAGGAATGCACCGAAGCGGTTAAGGGACTGTCTGAACACACTGTCCGTAAACTGATAAAGCAGGGCAAGCTCCCGTATCTGAGAACGGGTGACGGTGTTAAGGGTAAGATGCTCATTAACAAAGCCGATCTGCTTGCCTACTTCAACGGACAGACAGCAGACAAGTAAACCTGTCTGCTGAGAATGCCGATTTTACGGTATTTGAACAGCAACAGACACAAAAATCACAAACACCATAGAACATAAGCATAGATTTTGGCATATTACCGAAAAAATAAAGAAAAAACTCTTGACATACGGGCAAATGCGCGCTAACATTAGAGTAACAGGAGTATGCCATAAAATCTATGTTGACAGAAAGGAATCAATTTATGGCTACAATAAGAAAAAGAGGAAACTCCTATCAGATCAGAGTTTCCTGCGGATATGATACATCGGGTAATCAAGTCGTGCAGACCATGACTTGGAAGCCTGCGGATGGTATGAACAAAAAGCAGATTGAGAAAGAGCTTCAGAAACAGGCTATCCTTTTTGAGGACAAGTGTATGAAAGGTCAGGTCACTGCGAATATCAAGTTTCAGGACTTCGCCGAGCAGTGGTTTGAAGAGTACGCAAAGCTCAATCTCCGCAACACTTCCTATGAGCGTATGAAACAGCTCACTGTTAGAGTATATCCTGCTATCGGACATCTCAGACTTGACAAGATCACCAGCCGTCATATCCAACAGTTTATAAACGACCTGGCACTTAACGGCAAGAGCTTGAAAAACGGCAAACCGCTGTCGAGAAAGACAGCCATTCATCATCTCAGCTTCATCAGCGATGTATTTTCTTACGCTGTAAAAATGGAGATGCTCACCGATAACCCGTGCAAGCGTGTTACCGTTCCGAAGGGCGAGAAGAAAGAGAAGGACATATATACTCTTGAAGAAGTTGCACAGCTCTTTCAGCTCCTTGAAACTGCACCGCTGAAATACCGTGTTTTCTTTACTTTGGCTATATACAGCGGATTTCGCAGAGGAGAAATGCTCGGTCTTGAATGGAAGGACATTGATTGGGACAACTGCGTGATAAGTGTCCGCAGGACGAGCAATTATACCGCTTCAAAGGGTATTTACACTGACACTACAAAAACGAAAAAATCTCAGCGTTCGCTGAAATTTCCTAAGTGCGTTATGGATTTGCTCCGCGAGTACAAAGAGGAACAGGACGCTGAGCGTGACAGGCTCGGCACAAAATGGGTTGACCATGACCGCCTGTTTGTAAAATGGAACGGCGAACCAATGAACAACAATACACCGTATTTTTGGCTCAAAGAATTCTGCGAAGCAAACAATTTTCGATTCTGCGATATTCACTCACTGCGACATTTCTATGCCTCGGCTCTTATCAACAATGGCGTGGACGCAGCTGCTGTGTCTGGAGCATTAGGTCACTCGACGATCACAACCACGACTTCTATCTATTGCCATGTATTCGGACAGGCTCAAGCAAGGGCAAGTGAAGCGATTGCTTCGGTGCTGGACTTTCACAAGTCTGATGATTCCAAAGGACAGCCCAAAGCCATATAAAGGACAAGTAAAGGACAGAAGCTGTATCAGGGCAAAAAGAAAGCTCGGAAACAACGTATTTACGCTGTTTCCGAGAATGTTGGTTGGTGACCCGTACGGGAATCGAACCCATGATTCCGCCGTGAAAGGGCGATGTCTTAACCGCTTGACCAACGGGCCGGATGTAGTTTTTATGGGAAAGAAAGAAGCCTATCAATGGATAGACTTCTTTTTGAAGTGGTGACCCGTACGGGAATTGAACCCATGATTCCGCCGTGAAAGGGCGGTGTCTTAACCTCTTGACCAACGGGCCATGTGGTAGCGGCAGCAGGATTCGAACCAGCGACCAATCGGGTATGAACCGAGTACTCTAGCCAACTGAGCTATGCCGCCACATGTGCTTTGCATGGGATTTTTTACGTCTCATGCGACTGTATTAGTATACCACAATTCAAATGAAATGTCAACACAGAAATTCGATTTTTTTCGATTTTGTAGAAATGCACAAATGAATATGCGTTTGAATGTTGAAAATATAAAAAACAAGCGGCAAGCCTGTCAAAGCCTGCCGCTTGTTTGCATGCATTCAGGGCGCTTAGCCCATAATAACTTCTACTGTATGAACGCCGCCCTCCGGGAATACCGGCAGAACGTTGCCTTCAATTGCCTTTCCATCAACGGTTACAGCCTTGACACCCTTGCAAACGTGATCCGGATTCTTTACGGTCACATTGTAGGTTGCACCACGGAACTGTCTGGAGATTTCAAAGCCATCCCATTCGTGGGGGATAGACGGGTCGATCTTCAGTCCGTTCCAGTCCGGAATTACACCCAGAATGTATTGGGAAACAGCCACAAAGTTCCATGCAGCTGTACCGGTCAGCCAGCTGTTCTTTGCCTCGCCGTGACGCTTTGCATCCTTACCAGCGATCATCTGAGCGTATACATACGGCTCGGTTCTGTGCAGATCCGAATATTTTTCCTCTCTGTATGCCGGCGCAATCTTGCTGTAATATTCATATGCCTTGTCACCGTGACCCACAAATGCCTCAGCGCAGATAATCCATGCATTGTTGTGGCAGAAGATACCTGCATTTTCCTTATAGCCTGCCGGATAGGTGGAAATTTCACCGTATTCAATGTAATACTTGGAGAACGCCGGCTGGTTCAGAGACAGACCATGCTCAGAGTTCAGCCACTTGTCCACGGATTCCAGTGCCTTCAGATCTGCACCGGTTTCCTTGCCAACGCCGCCCATAACGGCAAAGCCCTGCGGTTCAATGAAGATCTTGCCCTCTTCGCATTCGTTGGAGCCCATTTTCTTGCCAAAGTCATCATATGCACGGAGGAACCATTCGCCGTCCCAGCCGTAATCCATGATGTTCTTCTTCATCTGGTCAATGGCAGCCTGTGCCTTTTCTGCACCGGCTGTATCGCCCTTGATTTTGCACATATCCACGTAGGATGGGCCTGCATATGTAAACAGTGCAGCTACCATAACGGATTCAGCCACACGGCTGTATTTTTCTTCGCCGTACTTCGGAGAAGTAGAGGTCTGGAAGGATTCGCCCGGCTCGGAGGAGAAGCAGCTCAGATTGATGCAGTCGTTCCAGTCTGCACGCATAGCCAGCGGCAGACCGTGAGGGCCTACATTTTCAAATACATGATAGAAGCTCTTTTCCAGATGATCCATCATCGTCTTTGCCTTGCTTGTATCGTTGTCATAGGGTACCATCTCATCCAGAATGGACAGGTCGCCGGATTCCTTGATATAGGCAGCTACAGACAGAATCATCCACAGCGGGTCATCAGAGAAGTCACCGCCGATTTCGTTGTTGCCCTTCTTGGTCAGCGGCTGATACTGGTGGTAGCATCCGCCGTCTTCAAACTGTGTGGATGCCAGATCAATCAGACGCTCTCTTGCTCTGTCCGGAATCTGGTGAACGAAGCCCAGCAGATCCTGATTGGAGTCACGGAAGCCCATGCCTCTGCCGATGCCGCTTTCAAAGTAGGAAGCAGAACGGGACATATTAAAGGTAACCATGCACTGATACTGGTTCCAGATGTTGACCATACGATTCATCTTGTCATCCGGTGTCTGAACCGTATACTTGGACAGCAGTGCATCCCACATAGCCTTCAGCTCTGCAAGACCAGCTGCTACCTTTTCCGGTGTATTGAACTGTTCCATCATAGCATAAGCTCTGGACTTGTTCATAGAGCCGTCTGCGTTGAACTTTTCCTCTACCGGATTTTCAACGTAGCCCAGAATGAAGATGAGATTCTTGGATTCGCCCGGAGCCAGTGTGATTTCCTTATAATGAGAAGCAATGGGAGACCAGCCGTCTGCAACGGAGTTGGTTGCCTTGCCGTCTACAACTGCCTGAGGATTTTCAAAACCGTTGTACAGACCCATGAAGGCTTCACGGTCGGAATCAAAACCATCGATGGAATCGTTTACGGTATAGAAAGCAAAGTGATTTCTTCTTTCCTTATATTCGGTTTTATGGAACATGGTAGAGCCTTCGATTTCCACTTCACCGGTATTGTAGTTTCTCTGGAAGTTTGTGGAGTCATCCTGTGCATTCCACAGACACCATTCAATGAAGGAGAAGAGCTTGATGGTCTTTGTTTCTGTGCCTTCATTGGTCAGAACCAGATTCTGGATTTCTCCGTTGTAGTTCTGGGGGACGAAGAAAGTAACCTCTGCCTTGATGCCGTTCTTCTTGCCGGTGATGATGCTGTAGCCCATACCATGGCGGCATTCATAGCTGTCCAGTTCTGTCTTTACCGGAGACCAGCCCGGTGACCAGATGGTGCCGTTATCGTTAATATAGAAGTAACGTCCGCCCATATCAACCGGCACATTGTTGTAACGATATCTTGTGATTCTACGGAGACGAGCGTCCTTGTAGAAGTGGTAGCCGCCGGCTGTGTTGGAAATCAAAGAGAAGAACTCCTGTGTGCCGAGATAGTTAATCCACGGATAGGGAGTCTTCGGGTTCTGAATGACGTATTCCTTGGCTGCGTCATCAAAATAACCAAATTTCATAGTAAAGCTCCTTTGCAATTGTAATATTAGTACAAACACGGAAAACTCCGGTATTGTTTTCATTATACCATATATTTTTCATCATGGCAACTGTTTTTGCAATTTTCATGAAAAAATTTTGCATGGCTCCGGTTCCTTTTCGGCAAGGGGATGATGGGTTGTCCTTTTGCTGCTACTATATGCATGGACAGGAGCATGCAGAACCCATTATCTATAAAATATATTATATATGAATATGATAAATAATTATGCACGATTCGCTGAGTGTTCGTCAGAATGAACAGAATATAATGTTTCCAATTTGTGAAAAATGCGGATTGAATTTTACTTATATATATGATATACTGATAATAGAAGGACTTTTCAATTTTTCACATAGAATATTTATCGGGAGGGCTTTGTTATGACGAATCAAAAGATGATTTTTGTATTGCTTGCATCTGCCATGTTATGCAGCGTATGTGGATGCACAGCGGATCGTTCAACTGCTGAAACAACCAATCAGGCATCAAAGCCTGAGATAACAGGAACTGACTATACAGTAATGCCGGCACTTGTGTACGATATATCCGGAAAGGAAATTGCGGATACAGTGGAGCGTTATCCGGAAACGGCGATTTCAAGTACACTGAAGGATCTGAGCGAATATGCTTCTCTCATTGTATCCGGCGAAATCGCAGAGCTTTACTATACCTCCATCGATGGCGATGCATGGATGCAGATGGATGTACTTCTTACAAGCTGTGAAAGCGGTGCCCTTGAAGCAGGTGACAGAATCTCTGTCTATGCTTCCGGCGGATATATCCCTTGTTCAGAGCATTTTGACGAGGATATCATCGATGATTATTATTCCGATGTTCCCCAGGATGTTCTGGAAAGCACAATACTCCAATGCCTGAACGAAGGAGCACCGCTTCCTGAAAAAGGCGAGGAATATTTGTTCTTCTTAGTGCCTGCTTCCGGCTCACGTCCGGATGGAACATACGAGCTGCTGACAGGATATTCCGGCAGTATGTTTCAAATCGATGGAGATACTTTCACCAACGACCATACTGGTGAGGCTTTTCAGTTGAATGCGTTGGATGCAGCAGTTCTTGCAAAAGCAGATGATGCAGCTGCCGCTGAATAAATCGTATAAAACAAAGAGGGGCTGCTGCAATTTTGCAACAGCCCCTTGGTGTAAAAGTTTTCGGGGGGGCTTTCTCAAAAGGCTTGTGGGGTCAAGGGGCAAAGCCCCTTGTCGCCGTCCGCAGACGGCGAAACCAGCGTACCGCTGGACCGTCTACCCCACCCCCTTTTTAGTTT
>JBJERF010000013.1:0-7786 GCA_051882115.1 Ruminococcus sp.
GCGGAATCAGCGAACATAGCAAGAGCGGAGCGCAGCGACAAATCTTGCGGACGGTACGCATTTGCCGCATTCAGGACATTTTGCATAAAAATTCAGGTTAAGGAGAAAGACTCATGGAACACAACACGCTGAGAGGAGCCATTCTGGACTTAGACGGCACACTGCTGGACTCCATGAATGTCTGGTCGCAGATTGACAAGGAGCTGCTGACGGGCTATGGCATCACACCGCCGGCGGGCATTTCGGATATTGTAAAGAAAATGACCATTGAAGAATCCAGCCGGTATCTGATAGAGCGGTTCAGCCTGCCGGTTACGCCGGAGCAGATTGCCGCACAGGTAGAGGAAATGGCAGCGTACCAGTACCGTGAAGTTCTGCCATTAAAGGATGGTGCCAAGGAGTTGCTGGACGGACTGGATGCCATGGGTATCCGGTATGGTGTAGCCACAGCGACCTATCCGGCACTGGCGAAAGCAGCACTGGACAGACTGGGGATTCTTCCAAGACTTGAGTTTCTGTTAACGGAACAGGAAACCGGCACCGGAAAAACAGAGCCTGCCATCTATTACGAGGGGGCACGGCGGCTGGGGCTGGGCAGACGTCAAATTATTGTGGCAGAGGATGCACTTCACAGCATCCGTACAGCTAAAAGAGCAGGTTTTTTTACAGCCGGTATCTACGACAAAGCAACGCCAGCGGAGGAATGGAAAGCGATCTGCGCTGCGGCGACTGTATCGGTGTATAAAATTTCGGATCTGCTGAAACTGATATCGATATAAAAAAGAGGATCAATGGCATGGAACTGCATTGTGAACCGCTGACAGGCGGTATCTACGTATATTCCAGTCAGGAGCATCGGTTTGGGACGGATGCATTCCTGCTGGCAAATTTTTCGAACTGGCATAAAAAGGACTGGGTGGTGGATTTAGGCACAGGGTGCGGCATCATACCCATGATTATGCAGCGGCAGAATCCGCCGGCGCATGTATGGGGTGTAGAAATCCAGCAGCAGGGGATTACCCAATTCCGGATGAGCATCGAGCGCAGCGGACTGTCTGAAGACCGAATCACCCCAGTGCTTGCAGATTTAAAGCAGCTGTGGTCAGCAGCCCCCTTGGACAAATGTGATCTTGTGACCTGCAACCCTCCCTACAAGGCATATCGGGCAGGGATTGAAAGCAGCCTGACGGCGCAGAAAATTGCCCGTCATGAAGTTCTGTGCAATATTTTTGATGTCTGTACAGCGAGCCGGAAGCTGCTGCGTTATGGAGGGCGGCTGTGCATCTGCAATCGTCCGGAGCGTCTTGCGGACTGTATAGAGGCGATGCGGCAAAACAATCTGGAGCCGAAGCGGCTGCAATTTGTGGCAAAGGATGCCGAGAGTGCGCCGTGGCTGTTTCTTTTAGAGGGGCGAAAGGGGGGCAAGCCGTTTTTGCAGATTGAACCGCAGCTGCATGTACGGACAGCCGGAGGGGATTCTGAAGAAATCCGGAAGCTGTACCAGCCCTTTGAACGGGAGGAGCCGGAAGCATGAGCGGAACGCTGTACATTATAGGAACGCCCATCGGGAATCTGGAGGACATTACGCTTCGGCAGCTGCGGATTCTGGAGTCGGTGGATTTCATTGCAGCGGAGGATACACGGGTTACACGGAAGCTGCTGAATCATTACAACATCAAGACGCCTACTGTGAGCTATCACGAGCATAGTGGGGAAGCAGGTGCGCAGCGCATAGCAGCCCGGTTATTGGATGGAGAGAGCTGCGGCATTGTAACGGATGCTGGTATGCCCTGTGTATCGGATCCGGGGGAGCCATTGATTCGCCTGTGTTATGAGCAGGGGATTGCAGTAACGGTGGTTCCGGGGCCCAGTGCGGTTATAACGGCTTTAGCAGTAGCCGGTCAGCCGTCGGGACAGTTTGTATTTGAGGCATTTCTGCCGGTACCGAAGAAGGAGCGTCAGCAGCGGCTGAATCGGCTGAAAGGTGAAACGAGAACCATCATCCTGTACGAAGCTCCCCATAAGCTTTTGCGGACTTTATGGGATTTAGGGGAGGTACTGGGAAAAGGCAGAGAGATTTCGTTTTGTCGGGAGCTGACGAAGCTGCATGAGGAGGTATACCGGACGACCATCGGGGAGGCGATTTCACATTATGAAGGGAACGAGCCGAGAGGGGAATTTGTGCTGGTGATTGCAGGTGCATCGGAAGCGGAAGCAGCGGCAGATGCGCCGACGCTTGCGGAAGCGGTGGCACTTGCGCAGCGATATGCAGCAGAGGGCATGAAGAAGCGGGAAGCCTGCAAGCGTGCGGCGATGGAAACGAACCAGCGAAGCAACGACATCTATAACAACCTATAACCAGCCAGCGCCAGCGTGCCGCTGGACCGTCTACCCCACCCCCGTTTCAGTTACTGAAAACGGATAGGCATCAACCCCCTCCCACTGGGGAGGGGGGGAAGGGTGTTGCAAGTTCAAAAGGTATAAAAGTTTTCGGTCAAGCCTTTCTCAAAAGGCTTGTGGGGTCAAGGGGCAAAGCCCCTTGTCGCCGTCCGCAGACGGCGAAACATTCCCTATAAAAGCAATGAAGAGTAGCTGATTCCGCTCAGAAAAAACGTGACCCTCTGAATCAAGGCAGATTCAGGGGGTTTTGTTTCAGCGGTGGAAAAAAGTGAGCAGCGGAATCAGCGACAGAGCAAGAGCGGAGCGCAGCGACAAATCTTGCGGATGGTACGAGCCTTGTTTGATTCAGAAAATTTCTTCCTGCACCGAAAAATAGGAGCTGCTGCAAAATAAATCTGCAACAGCTTTTTTATATCTCAATATTAAAATATCGGATTCTTTTATTGTAGATATTTGCATATTGCTCAGCGTAAAATGTGTCTGAAGGAGTACCAAAAATCAGTACCATATCGCTTTCGTCAATCATCATCTTATCTGCATTACGATAACAATTGTCGTGATATTTTATATGTACAAAAGCAATACTGTCGGCTTTTTCGTGGACAGCATAGTATCTGTCACGCCATTCCTCACACCATAAAACGGTCTGTTCCTCATAAGGAACTGCGATATGCAGCGTAATTGGATTGTACATCTTTAAAGCACAGATAAATTCCGCAGCCCACAAGGGGACACCATATTCACAGTTAACATAGAACTCGTGATATCCTGTGCAAAACAACTGCCATATTATTTCATGCAGCTGTTCTTTAATACTGCGATATGGATGTTCATATTCATTTTTTCCTTTGAGAAGCAGTTCGGCTCCGGTGGTTATGATTGTGCAAATCATATCATCATCTCCTTGTACATGAGTGCATTCAGTTTATTGTATCTTTTATTATAACACAAATCGCCAAAGTTTGCGATATATCCCACACATGATTTCTAAAATTTTGGTAACATGTATATACGATATATCGTATATAGTGGGTGATTTTGTAATGAATGCCAAAGAGGCGGTAGCAAAGAGAATATTGAATTTATGTGATGAAAAAGGTATGTCCATTAACTATCTTGCCAATCTGTCTGGCATTCCGGCTTCAACCGTTTATAGTATGCTGAATCAAAAAAGCAGAAACCCCGGTATTGTATCTTTAAAGAAAATCTGCGATGGATTTGAAATCACACTAAGAGAATTTTTCGATGCAGACATATTTGACCATCTTGAACAGGAAATCAAGTAGCATAAGTCGGGGCGATTGCGAAAAGAGCGCAGCCGTCCCGAAAATACTTTTCTGACAATAGAAAAAAATTTTGTGCATCCTGCTGTGACTTTTTTAAGATTCATTTAAGAAAGGGCTTGTATACTATACTCAGAATTGAGCAATCAGAAACGATTTTTCGAAATGAAAGGAGTCATCGAGTATGAAAAAATCATACGCAAAAAAAACCGCAGCAGGAATTCTGAGTCTGTGTCTGCTGGGGAGCATGTTGACCATGCCTACCGCATCCGCAGCAGGATCAGGGGATGTAAATGAGGACGGGAATGTAAGCATAGCAGATATTGTTACGCTCCAGAAATACCTGCTCCGCATGAACAGCCTGAGTACAGCGGGCAAAACCAATGCAGACCTGACAGGAGATGGCAGAGTCAATGTATTTGACCTTTCGCTGCTGAAGCGTGCCGTATCCACGGTTCCGGTAACAGATGTCATCCAGATTCATCTGAGTGACAGCGGAATCACCGTAGAGGGTGATACCAAGGGTGTTGTAAGCATCAACGGAAAGATTGCAACCATTACCGCATCGGGCAGCTACATGGTAGATGGTACGATTACGGAAGGACAGCTTCTGGTGAATGTACCGGATCCGACGGTAGATACAGCAGCTGTTGAAGTCACACTGAAAAATGTGACCATGAGCAACAGCACCATGCCCTGCATTTACTCACAGAGTGCAGACAAGCTGAAGCTGACCTGTACAGGCACGAATACGCTGACTGATACAGCATCAGCTGCTTATACCGGCATGGACGGCTGTATTTATGCTCTTACAGATCTGACGATCACAAAGAACAGCACAGGTACACTCAATGTGACATCCAGCATGAACAAGGGCATCTATTCCGACAAGGATCTGAAGCTGAACGGCGGTACTATCAACGTAAATACAGACGTTGACACCCTTTCCGATGCAGATGCACTGGTTGGTGACAATACACTTTCTGTAGACGGTGCTGCAATCACGGTAGATTCTTCTGCTGACGGTCTGAAGTCCAAGGGCGAAAATGTAGAGATTCTCTCCGGTTCTGTAACCGTAAAGGCAGGCAATGATGCGATTCAGGCAGCAACATCCATTGATATTTCAGGCGGTACAGTTATTGCAGGCGGTGACAGAGGCTTCCGTCTGGATGATGCAGGTCTGCTGAATATTACCGGCGGTGATGTTATCGCTACAGCTACGGATTATCAACTTACGGATGCCGCATCCAGTGCAGCAACCATTAATATGAGCGGTTCTACTCAGACCGTTCTGTTCCTGGATTACGCAGCAGAACAGACGAAGAATCAGGCAATTACACTGAAGCAGAACGGCAGCACCGTTTACGAAATGACTGCTAACAAGAAGTTCAGTTATGTAATGGCAAGCTCTGCTGCACTTTCTTCCAATGCTGCATATACCCTGTATACAGGCGGTGTACAGCAGGGTCATACAAATGGTACCGTAACAGATTTTGCAGTTTCTGCAAACGGCGCAGAATTCACAGCCATTGCAGCTGTAGGCGGTTCAACGGGTACGGATGACAATACAGCCGCTTCCATCGTATACAGCGGCAGCAGCGTTTCCGTTCTGAATGCAGCCGGCAATACAATTGCTTCACCTTCGAATCTGTCGGTTTCCGGAAGCACCGTTACTATCACAGTACCGAGTATTCTGTCTGTAAGCGGATCATCAACCGCTGCACAGATCATTGTAGACTGTGACAAGACGACATATCCCACAGGTGTTGTAGAGCTTGACCTGACAGGTGCAGATTTGTCCAATTCTACAGCTGCTCCGATTTATGTAAAGCAGATTGGTGACGAAGCCCAGATTGTTGCAAAGAGCGGTACAACCAATACGATTTCAGACGGCAGCAGCCATTCTGACACCAATACAGACGGCGAAGTGATTGGCGCAGCCATTTATGCAGAAGATGACCTGAAGATCAAGGGCAGCGGCAGTCTTACCGTAAACGGCAACACAGAGGATGGTATTGCTACCAAGAACGACCTGAAGGTTTACAACGGTACGATCCAGGTTACAGCTAAGGATGATGGTCTCAGAGGCGGAGACAGCGTAACCATCGGCAATGATACAGCTACAGATTTCAGCACATTGAATCTGACGGTAAACGCATCCGCAGGGGATGGCATCAAGGCAAATGATATGGACACCACCAGTGGCAAGGGATACATCACGGTAAACGGCGGCACGGTAAATGTCACCTCCAATTCTGATGGATTCCACGCTTCCCAGACACTGAACATCAACGGCGGCGAAATTACGATCAAGACCACAGGCTCTTCTTCCAATACATCCGACGTAAGTGCAAAGGGTCTGAAGGCAGGCAAGACGGATGATACAACCGGAACAACCGTTACAGGTGTAATCAATATCAACGGCGGTCATATGGATATAGATTCTACAGATGACTGTGTACATGCAAACGGCAATATTTATCTGAACGGCGGTGTTCTGGAGCTGAATTCCGGTGATGACGGTGTACACAGCGATGCAGATCTGACGATTGGACAGGGCAACAATACATTTGACGATCTTACAGTTATCGTTGAAGCATGCTATGAAGGCATGGAAGCACTGAATATCACACAGAACAGCGGTACAGTCATCGTAAACTCCACAGATGACGGCTACAACGCAGCAGGCGGCTCAGACGGTTCAGGGAATAACAATCCCGGCGGCTGGGGAGGCGGCTGGAATCCGGGCGGTTCCACCGGCGGCAACTACTCCATTACGATTAACGGCGGATTTGCACTGGTGAACGCAACAGACGGTGACCACGATGGCTTTGACTCCAACGGTACACTGACGATTAACGGCGGCTATGCGATTTCGAACGGCACAGATGCATTTGACAGCGATGGCACGCAGACATACTCCGGCGGTGTATATGTGAAGGAAGAAGGCTCCGACGGCGGCATGGGCGGCGGCATGGGCGGCAGCTCCATGACATCATCCGTTTCCGCATCTCTGTCAGCAAGTGCAGGCACAAGAATCACGCTTTGCGATGGCAGCGGCAATGTTATCGTATCATTCATTGCTGATAAGAGTGTTTCCACGATTACAGCAGGCTGCTCAGCATACAGCGGAGTGACGGTTTATACCGGCGGTGAGTTGTCGGGAGCGACCTACTTCCAGACAGTTGATTCGACCCAGCTTGCAGCATACGGCGGTACACTGACAGGGGGTACAGCGGCAAGCGGCAGCAGCGGCGGTTCAACGAATCCCTGGGGTTAATGATTTCTGATGGTATGATGATATAAGAAAAAGGGATGTTGCAGCGATAGAGTTGCAGCATCCCTTTTATTATGAAGTGTTTTTTCAAAAGACAGAGGTATTATAGGCTCTCCTTTTAAGGAGAGCTGGCTTGCCGAAGGCAAGACTGAGAGGTGAATAAGGGTGGTTATTCGTTGCAAACGTTCCACCGGAACGTTTGCAAGATGTACTTGGCTCCATCGCTGGAACAAGGAGGGGCGGTCTTGTTCGCCCCTCCTCGAAATGCTGTCGCATTTCTCACCTCCCTCTCCGTGCGCCAGAAGGATGGCGCAGGGGTGTTTCGCCGTCTGCGGACGGCGACAAGGGGCTTTGCCCCTTGACCCCACAAGCCTTTTGAGAAAGGCTTGACCGAAAACTTTTATACCTTTTGAACTTGCAACACCCTTCCCCCCCCTCCCTCGTGGGAGGGGGCTGATGTCTTCCCATTTCCAGTAACATTCAAGGGGGTGGGGTAGACGGTCCAGCGGCACGCTGGCTCCCTTGTGGGAGGGGGCTGATGCCTTCCCATCTCCAGCAACATCAAAGGGGGTGGGGTAGACGATCCAGCGGTACGCTGGGGGGTAGACGGTCCAGCGGTACGCTGGTCACTTTCCGACGCAGAAGCGGGAGAATACGTCCTCCACGACTTTTTCGGAGACACGCTCTCCCGTGAGGTTCATGAGATGCTCTGCCGCCTCATCCAGCAGTACCGTTATGCCGTCCAACATCTCACCGGCATCGAGTGCAGCAATCGCTTCACTTATGGAATTTTCTGCCGCCTTTGCACATCTTATCTGACGCTCAT
>JBJERF010000014.1:0-7785 GCA_051882115.1 Ruminococcus sp.
CTTTCTGGTTTCTGAAATCGGAAAGGCATCAGCCCCCTCCCACAAGGGAGGGGGGAAAAACAATTATAAAAGTTTTCGGTCAAGCCTTTCTCAAAAGGCTTGCAGGGTCCAGGGACAGCGTCCCTGGTCGCCGTCCGCAGACGGCGAAACCAGCGTACCGCTGGACCGTCTACCCCACCCCCTTATTTGTTACTGAAAACGGATAGGCATCAACCCCTCCCACAAGGGAGGGGGGCGAAGCGATTATAAAAGTTTTTTTGCGCCGCTTTTTTCTCAAAAAAAGCGGTCGGGGGGTCAAGGGGGCGAGAAGCCCCCTTGTCGCCGTCCGCAGACGGCGAAATTCCCTGCGCCATACTTCTGGCGCGCGGAGAATGGGGTGAGAAAAAGCGACAGCTTTTTCGAGGGGAAGCGAACAAGACCGCTTCCCCTTGTTCCAACGATGAAATATCTATCCCTTGAAAATGTTCCGGTGGAACATTTTCAACGAAAAAGTACATGCTGTTGTCCTGAGAATTTTCAGGAAAGGACTTGCTATTTGATACAGAATGTAGTATAATAAAGATTATAATATTATTATGTCTGAAAAGGAGATATACATTTATGTATCAGGATATGATGGACACCATTGGCTTTGTGGGACAGTATGACCCGGAGGTCAGTGCTGCAATGCAGCAGGAGCTTTCAAGACAGCGCAGAAATCTGGAGCTGATTGCCAGCGAAAATCTCGTATCGCCGGCTGTTATGGCAGCAATGGGCTCTGCACTGACCAACAAATATGCAGAGGGACTGCCGCACAAGCGTTACTATGGCGGATGTGAATATGTGGACGTTGTGGAGGAAATTGCCATTGCACGTGCGAAGCAGCTCTTTGGTGCAAAGTATGCCAATGTACAGCCGCACTCCGGTGCACAGGCAAATACAGCTGTTTATTTTGCATTGCTTCAGCCGGGTGATACCGTTCTGGGCATGAGCCTTGCACACGGCGGTCATCTGACCCATGGCTCTCCGGTGAATATTTCCGGTAAATATTTCAACTTTGTATCCTACGGTCTGGGCGATGATGAAGTCATTGACTACGACAAGGTACAGGCTCTGGCAGATGAGCATAAGCCCAAGCTGATTGTTGCAGGTGCAAGCGCATATCCCCGTGTGATTGATTTTGAGAAGCTTTCTGCCATTGCAAAGTCAGTGGGTGCTTATCTGATGGTAGATATGGCACATATTGCCGGTCTGGTTGCAGGCGGTCAGCATCCGTCTCCTGTTCCGTATGCGGATGTAACGACTACCACCACCCATAAGACGCTGCGTGGACCGAGAGGCGGTCTGATTCTCTGCAACGATGAGGAAATTGCAAAGCAGATTAACAAGGCAGTATTTCCGGGCACACAGGGCGGCCCTCTGATGCATATCATTGCTGCAAAGGCAGTATGCTTTGGCGAAGCACTGAAGCCGTCTTTCCGTACTTATGCTGAGAATGTGGTAAAGAATGCACAGGCTCTGGCAGAGGGACTGGTAAAGCGTGGCTTTAATCTGGTTTCCGGCGGTACAGATAATCATCTGATGCTGGTTGACCTCAGACCGTTCTCCATCACAGGCAAGGAACTGGAAAAGCGTCTGGATGATGTATACATTACAGTCAATAAGAATGCCATTCCCAACGATCCGGAAAAGCCGTTTGTAACCTCAGGTATCCGTGTGGGTACGCCGGCAGTGACCAGCCGTGGTCTGGGCGTAGCTGAGATGGACAAGATTGCTGAGTTTATGTATCTGACGGCAACGGATTATGAAAACAGTGCAGATGCCATTCGTGCAGGTATAACAGAGATCTGCAAGCAGTATCCGCTGTACGAATAATTGATTGAACAGCATTAAAAAAAGCGCATTTGCTTTGTCAGATGCGCTTTTTATGTATGGAGGGAAAAGCCATATGGAACATCCTCTTGCGGATCTGATCCGTCCGAAAACGCTGGATGATGTGGTAGGGCAGCGTCATCTGCTTGCGGCAGGGAAACCCTTGCGCCGTATCATCGACAGCGGACGGATTCCCAATCTGATTTTTTACGGCCCATCAGGTGTGGGTAAGACAACCGTTGCCCGAATCATCGCAGAGCGCACATCCATGACCCTGCACAAGCTGAATGGTACATCTGCATCCACAGCGGATATTCGTGAGGTGGTGGCGCAGATTGGCACATTTTCCGGCATGAACGGCATTCTGCTGTATCTGGATGAAATTCAGTATCTGAATAAAAAGCAGCAGCAAAGCCTGCTGGAATATATTGAAAACGGGCAGATTACACTGATTGCCTCCACCACAGAGAATCCCTATTTTGCGGTATATAATGCACTCATCAGCCGGTCAACTGTATTTGAATTCAAGCCGGTTCCGCCGGAAGAGCTGGAGCGTGCGGTTATACGTGGTTTTCACTGTATGGAGAAGCAGCTGGGCAGCACACTGACACTGGAGGATGGTGTATGTGCCTATATTGCACGGGGCAGCGGCGGTGATGTACGAAAGGCGTTGAATACGGTGGAGCTGAGTGCTCTTGCCGCAGAGCCTACAGAAACCGGTCATCTTGTGACCATGGAGACAGCGGTATCTCTGACTCAGCGCAGCAATATGCGGTATGACCGGGATAATGACCAGCACTATGATTTGTTATCAGCCCTTCAGAAGTCCATCCGAGGCTCCGATGAAAATGCAGCACTGCATTATGCAGCAAGACTTTTGCAGGCAGGGGATTTGCTGTCCCTGTGTAGACGGCTGCTTGTGATTGCCAGTGAAGATGTGGGGCTTGCGTATCCGCAGGCAGTTGTGATTACAAAGGCTTGTGTGGATAGTGCCTTGCAGCTGGGCATGCCGGAAGCGAGGATTCCCATGGCAGAGGCGATTGTGCTGTTAGCAACGGCACCCAAGTCAAACAGTGCCTATCTTGCCATGGATGCAGCCATAGCGGATGTGGAACAATACGGCGCACTGGATTTTCCCCGGCATTTGCAGAATAAGCACTTTGACGGTGCAGATGCAAAAGTGCGTGGGCAGCATTATCTGTATCCTCACGATTATCCGAATCATTATGTGAAGCAGCAGTATCTTCCGGATGAGATTGCAGATCATGTATATTATGCGTTCGGGCAGAATAAGCAGGAGCTTGCGGCGGCGGCATACAGAAAGAAAATTTTGTCGGAATCCGGCGAAAAATAGCGAAAAAAATCACACTTACAGAATTTTCTGCAAGTGTGATTTTTGTATATATTATTAATATGATATTTGAGTTGTTTCACCACCCCTATTTTTTGTTAGTTTTTCATGAAAACCAGATTTTGGAAAAAATTGAAGTTTGGACGATTTCACAATTGAATTTTTTTTGAATATATGATATAATAGAATTACGATAAATAAGCTGATTTGAGGTGATATTGTACAAATAATTTTTATTGATATGAAAAAAATAGATGATTTCATCGGAATGGGGGCTATAATGTTAATAAAAAAGTTCTTTAGAAAGTTTACGGCAGCTGTTGTGTCCACTGCAATAATTGGTTCGACCGTGGGAATCTCTGCCAGTGCAACTACTTTGTCGTATACAATTGACAATGACCCACTTAGCTCTAGTGGAAATTCTGCTGGTGGATACGGCTTTTCTTATATGACGGCAAGTGGCTGCTATAATGGCGATGCAGAAAGAGCATCAAACGTGTCGGGGTACTACTATTATTGGAATCACCCTAGAGTATATCTTAATGCAATAAAGTCTGTTAGAATATCTGTTAGTGCGTATTTGAACAATAGTACATTTACAGATCGCTATGCGGAATACTATGTATTGACGGATGGAGCAATGGATAAAATTGCTACAATTGATCAAAATGCTGCCCCTGGTGGATGGGGTCCTAGCTATACTGCAACAATTTCACAATGTACTGTTCTGGGACAAGTTATGGTAAAGGCAAGTGGAAGCGTTGGAAATTATACCGGCGCAGATGCAGTGTTGGTTACATATGTGTATTCGTGAGATTAGGAGGAACTTATGGTGAAGAACAGAATGAAGTCCGTTTTGTCTATGAGTGCAGCACTCAGTTTCCTTTTCCTGTGTACTGCCTGTGAAAGCAGCAATGCTGGTTCGGAGACAGCTGAGCTTTCCGAAAATGAAGTTCAGGAAGTTCAGGTTCAGGAAGAAGCTTTGCAGGATGACGCATCCATTGAACAGCCCGTTGCAGATGAACCGGACACACTGACCAAGGATCAGCTGTATTACCGTTGTTTGAATTCACTGGAATATCTCAATCAGTTGTCCGGCTCTGTTTCTGTTTTTGCTGGAAATGATGAGTATATCATAAGTGGTACATTTGAGCTGGACTTTACAAATGAGCAGTATCATGCAATTGTTGACAGCTATGTGATCGATGCTCCTGAAGAATCCATTCAGACTTTTGAGACCTATGGCAATCATGGTGAAGAGGTAGAGCTTTTTGATGAGAAGGGAAATGGTGAAAACTACTATACAATTGAGCATTCTGGAATTACATTGGATACAGTTACATTTGCCAATGCCTGTCCGGTAAATCCAGCCGATGCAGAAGCTGCCTCTATGGATGGTTCTGCTGCCGCAGCTTCCATTCAGAGCTTGAGCGAAGATCAGCTTTTTGCAACATGGGGAAAGGATCCCACCAACGCACATGCATTGGGTGCCTGCTATATTCCGCAGGAAAGAACACTTGGTTATCTTGCCAACTTTGACAACTGGGAAATTACCGGCACACAAGAGGTGCAGGGAAGAACCTGTGCAGTGGTGCAGGGAACTGCGGATCCGGAATACGGCAGCCGTTTTGGTGTAGAGACATTTGAAATTTTGGTAGACCAGCAGACGGGTGTCTGGATGCAGTTCGAGGGATATGACGCAGACGGAACGGTTCAGGCTTATGTTTACACGGAAAATGTTCGGTTTGGTGCGGATGCAGAAGCAGTTCCTGCTTTTGAGGAAGAGTATGCTGCTGGATATACCATGCAGGAAATGAATGACATGATGGAAAATTTCGCTGAGTAACGGCACATCTATGGAGAATACAGAAAATAGAGGATACCGGATTTTTCACAGCATTTATGAAATCAGGGAATGGGAAGAAAAAGGGGCTTGTGCACTTTATACAGTGTGCAAGCCCTTTTCCGGTTGAATTGTTATACAGGGCATCCGTCTGTAGATTCTTTTTTACAGCAGATGTTTTTTCTACAGATTGTACGCTGAGCAAGAATGGTTTCCATGGTATCGCCCAGCTGAACCAATGCAGAGGCAACAACTGCCAATTCATCATCATCCAGTTTGGCTGCCAGTATATTTGCCAGTGCAGCAACAGATGTGGTTAATTCACATGGTGACATCAATTGATTCCTCCTTTTTACCAGTGTATTCAGCTTCAACGGAAAATGTAAATACAGCCGATTGCTTTTTGAATCGGACGAGCTGTTCGTCCCTATAAAAATCTGTATTTTGCCAAAAAATTGATTTTTGTATTTCCGTAAAAACTGTGCCTTGCAAAACTATTTCAAATATGCTATACTAATAAGGAATATTTCTTAGAAAGTAGGACATACCATGGAACCGCTGCAATTGCTGCATGAATATTTTGGACATACATCCTTTCGTACCGGACAGGCGGAAGCGATTGATGCACTTCTGCAAGGAAAGGATGTGCTGGCAGTCATGCCTACTGGTGCCGGTAAATCTGTCTGTTATCAGATTCCGGCAATGATACTGCCGGGACTGACGCTGGTTATTTCGCCGCTGATTTCATTGATGAAGGATCAGGTGGAGAGTCTGCATCAGGCAGGCATTCCGGCTGCCTGTATCAACAGCAGTATGACCTCCGAAGAATATCAGATGGTCATGTATGAGGCCAGACAAGGGCATGTTCGTCTGCTTTATGTTGCCCCTGAACGGCTCATGACAGAAAGCTTTCTGCGTTTTGCTGCCAATATGTCCATTTCCATGATTACAGTAGATGAAGCACACTGCGTATCCCAGTGGGGACAGGATTTTCGCCAGAGCTATCTGGATATCGCAAAATTTGTGCAGACATTGCCGCAGCGTCCGGTCATCGGTGCATTTACTGCAACGGCAACGCAGCAGGTTTGTCAGGATATCATTCAGTTTCTGATGCTGCATGATCCGGTACGCATTACCACCGGATTCGACCGGAAAAATCTGTATTTCGGGGTGGAAATGCCAAAGGATAAGTCAAAGGCTCTGCTTTCTCTTTTGCAGCAGTACAAAGGAAAAAGCGGTATTGTGTACTGTCTTTCACGAAAGCTTGTGGAACAGGTTTGCGAGGAGCTGTGTCATGCCGGATTTGTAGCAACACGTTATCATGCCGGACTTACGCCGGAGGAACGTGCTGTGAATCAGGAGGATTTTCTTTATGACCGGAAAACCGTTATGGTTGCCACCAATGCATTTGGCATGGGTATTGACAAATCCAATGTATCCTTTGTCATTCATTACAATATGCCCAAGGATCTGGAAAGCTATTACCAGGAAGCAGGCCGTGCCGGACGTGACGGAGAACCGGCAGCCTGTATTTTGCTGTATGGTGGAAAGGATGTGCGTACCAATCAGTTTTTAATTGAGCAGTCCCGTGAAACGGCAGAGGTAGAAGACAGGGATTTGAGAGAATCACTGATTGCCAAAAGCAAGGAACGGCTGAAAACCATGACCATTTACAGTACATCAGCAGATTGTCTGCGCAGTTATATGCTGCGTTATTTTGGGGAAACGGCACCGCCGTTTTGCGGAAACTGTTCTGCTTGTCTGAATCATGCAGAGAAGAAAGATATCACACTGGAAGCTATGAAGATTATTTCCTGTGTTTATCGGGGGCAGCAGAAGCGGTATCATCTGAGCCGTACAATGGCAGCCTCTGTTCTGACAGGCAGTACCAAAAAAACGCTGCTGGATATGCATCTGGATCAGTTATCAACCTATGGCATTATGCGGGATTACAGCGTAGCAGCTGTATTGCAGATGATGGATGCTATGATTGCCGGTGGAGATCTGGGACTGCGTCCGTATAAGGAATATTCAGAGCTTGTGCTGACAGCTGGGTCAGCTGCCATTATCCGAAAGGAAAAGCGTGTAGAGGTACAGCTTCCGAAGCGGGAGACTACAACGGCGCAGCAGGAGATGGTCAGTGAGGCAGATGAAGCACTGTTTCAGTGTCTGCGCAAGCTGCGTGAAAGAATTGCAGCCAAGGAGCATGTACCGCCCTATGTGGTTTTTTCCAATGCTGCATTGCGTGATATGTGTCGGCGCAAACCGGAGAATATGCAGGAATTTATGCTGGTATCGGGTGTGGGTGTTATGCGCAGTCAGAAATACGGCAGATCGTTTCTGAAAGAGATCAAAGGATTTCTGGAATCCGTTTCATAAAGAACAAATTATAGAAGTTTTCGGTCAAGCCTTTCTCAAAAGGCTTGCAGGGTCCAGGGACAGCGTCCCTGGTCGCCGTCCGCAGACGGCGAAACTCCCCATGCAAAATGAATGCACAAACAAAAAAATAGAAGAAACAGCTGATTCCGCTCAGAAAATCCTACCGTTCGAATGGAACTCAGATTCAGAAAATCTTGTTCAAGCAATGGAAAAAGTGAGTAGCGGAATCAGCGAACAGAGCAAGAGCGGAGCGCAGCGACAAATCTTGCGGACGGTAAGAGCCTTGTCAAATTTAGCGTGTTATAAAGGCTCTCCTTTTAAGGAGAGCTGGCTTGCCGAAGGCAAGACTGAGAGGTTAAGA
>JBJERF010000015.1:0-1776 GCA_051882115.1 Ruminococcus sp.
CTGTGTACGCAGTCCAGCCCACGCTTGCGTACAGGTGCAGAATCTCCCCTTCGTTGTATGTTCTGTATTCTCTGATTTCCATATAAGTACCCCATGCTACAGGCTTCTCATATACATGAACTCCCAAATACCATTTGCCTGTTTTTTCTGCTCCGTAAGTTCAAAACCGTGCTTCTCATAGAACTTCCTGGCACGGGTATTCGCTTCAAAGACCCACAAAATAACGGATTCATAGCCTTCCTGTTGGAGCTGGGCAAGCACATACTGCATCATCACCGAGCCATAGCCTTTGCCCCAACCATTTTGCAGACTGTGGATACAGATCAGTTCACCAACGGTATCGCCTAAGTCGCAGCGGTTTTTGCCCCAAGCCGCAATGCAGTGGGGCTGATTCTCTGCAAACTCAATCGCCATGTTGCAGCCTCCACGCCGTAGAACGCTATGGTACATTTGCTCTGCTTTTTCCAGATTTGTACAACGCTCTAATTCCTCCGGGGAAAGAATGTCTGCAAAGGCTGCTTTCCATGATTCTGTTTGGATGTGAGCCAATATCTTTTCATCGCCGGGTTCGGCTTTTCTGATAGAGATTTTACCTTGCAACACAAATTCCTGCACTGGATAGCCAAATTCAACCAACAGTTTTCCCTCTGTAAAACCGAATCTTTTGTACAGCCCCCTGGGAGCAACGCCCTTTTCATCATTCTCCCGAAAAGTGGTAACGGTAATCTCCCTGGAACTGTCAAGTTCTGAAAGTGCTTTTTTAAGAAGTGCACTTGCAATTCCGTTTCTTCGATGCTCTGGAGCAACCGCCAAACAGCAGATTATGTTATGCTTTTTGGATAGAAGCAGGACTCCGATTATTTCCTCTCCATTCTTCACGCACAAAGCTCTTTGCTCCCCCATGAACCGCAGAACCGTTTGCCGGTGCTCTTCCAAAGCCGCCTGTGTTTCCAGTCCCGGAAAGTTCCATCGGACTTGCTGCACCAATTCCATCCACGATTCTATATCCCGCAAAGTACCATATTCTACTTCCATTGAAAGTCCTCCCAAATAGAAAAACGGCGCAGACTTTTTGCCTGCACCGTTAATTACCACACTATTCCCGATAATCACCGAGTAAGAGTATAAGGAGCAAAGCAAAACACATGAACACTAACAACGATAGAATGGTGCAGCATGGATTTCGCTCCTTTCCTCAAAACTGGAAATATTATAATGCCAAAGGAACGGTTTGTCAATTTATTTCCAGTCACTCATAACCATTCACTGCCTCTTTCTGCACAAGCACCTGTCAGCCATCGGGTACCACAGAAAACTGCCCATTGCAAATCCAGCATCTTTTCGATATACTGTAATAAATGGGACAATTTTCACATGATACAGTAAAATATACCCATGTGTAAGCTGTGCAATGGGAAAGGAATGGTTGGAAGATGTATACAGAAACATTTGAATTTGCCGGATATAACGGGCTAACGCTTCCCGCCACGATGTGGCTGCCGGAGCAGGAACCAAAATGCATTTTGCAAATCGCCCATGGCATGACGGAGCATATCGGACGCTATACTGCGCTGGCCCAGGAATTGACTGGTCACGGAATTGCCGTGGCCGGGTTCGATCTGCGGGGGCATGGCAGAAATGCGGGGGACCCCAATGTTGCCTCCTTTGGGGAAGGCGGCTGGGAATCATCCATCGAGGATATGCACCTGTTTTTTGAGGTTCTGGCAGAGCGCTTCCCCGGGCTGCCCCACTACATGCTGGGCTTTTCACTGGGTT
>JBJERF010000016.1:0-7736 GCA_051882115.1 Ruminococcus sp.
CCGGTACAGAGTGCTGCTGCCATCTGTGCTTCAATACAGCTGTCGTTGCAGGTATAATATGGACGCTCGGTATTGCCGGTCATCAGCTCATATTTATTCATATACATTTCAGCTGCGCCCCACCATACATGGTCGAAGCTTCCTTCGCCAATCATGTACACGATTTCGTCTCCCAGATCGCAGGCTGCAATATAGTCGCATACGAAAGCGAGATTGTTCTTGTACATTTCCATCTGACCGGTAGCTTCCACGCCATCGGGATACTGAAGCAGACCCCAGCCCAGCATAGTAGCAGCATAGGCATTGGTCAGGGTGAATTTCAGATGATCGCCGGCATCAAACCAGCCTCCGGGGATATAATCGTTGGTCATACAGTCATCACGCCACTGTACTTCGTTCCATTCCGGAAGTACACCGCACTGCTGTACTTCATAGAAAAACATGGACTTTTGCAGGGCTTCGCCGTAGTTGTAGGCACTGTTTGGTTCAGCGGATACACTGCCCGTTGCAATGCCGGAGGTCATACCGGTCACGCCCAGCACGGCAGCGGATGCCAGTGAAATGATTTTTTTCATTTTCATTGTGTTTGAAACTCCTTTCAGATTGTATGGATAAAAATCCCATTTTATATTTAGTGTACCACGTTTTTTTCAGAATGTCAAGTGCTTTTGTGCATGTTCAACAGGTCAGCCGCATTTGCTTTTTTTGTTGCAAACGTTCCACCGGAACGTTTGCAAGGGAAGCTGATTGCATCGCTGAAACAGGGGGAAGCGGTCTTGTCCGCTTCCCCCAATCCAAGCTGTCGCTTGGATTTCCCCCTTTCACCGCGCGCCAAAAGGATGGCGCAGGGTGTTTCGCCGTCTGCGGACGGCGACCAGGGACGCTGTCCCTGGACCCTGCCAGCATTTTTTTGCAAAAAACTGCTGGACCGAAAAAAATTCTTACCTATAAAAAAAGCCGCTGCAGAATACATCCTGCAACAGCTTCTTTTATGGGTTATTCCGTTTTTTCTGCATTTTTATTCAGGATAACGGATACTGCAATCAGAATCAGTCCTGCCGCACCTAAAAGAATGCTGCGTACCATAGCTGCATGTAAAATTTCGCTGAGCAGCTCTGTAATGGCTGTATAGACAATGGGATTCTTGATGGAAAAGCCTGCAACTGCATTCGTGCCCACAATATAGGCAAGGGGAATTGTCAGCAATGCACCTGCACAGAAAATGCCGCTGCCTGCCCAGTACAGCTTTCGCCAGCTGCCGTTATGCTCCAGAATTACCAGTATGGCAATCAGAATCAGACTCATTAGCCCCAGACCGATATTCAACAGATTCACATAGGGCAGATAGGTCTGCACCTTCGTCAGAATCCCGTTCTCATACAGCGTGTTCAGATAGAATGCATCCATTCTTTCAGATACTTTTTTCTCTGCGTTTGTAATTGTCTCCCCAAGCTTTTCCTCAAATGCTTCGTCCGGCTCATAGTCAATGGACTGGGCATATTCGTAGAAAAATGTGGTGATGCTTTCTTCCAGTGCCGTGAAGTCGATCTCATATTCCATAGATTTTATGCCGTTTATGTAATCAAAATAGGCTTCTGCATAGGCACACATTTCAGCTTCCAGCCACTGCGTTGTAATGGCTTCCGTGTATGTTTCCGGCGGAATCGCAGTCGTGTTATAGGCTTCCTTGAAATCCTTTTCCAGTGCGGTGTATACCTTTTCCGCAAGCTGTTCCTCTTGAATGATTGTGATGCAGGCATCTGCATCCTTTGCCGTTCCTGCTATGGCGGCACAGGTGAAAAATCCAATCATGCTAAAGGTCAGCAGTACGGTCAGCAGAATCCGCACCGCAAAATAACGTCCTGTTTTCACTGCGCTGTCACCTCCGTACTGTAATATACCATTTCCGTAGGCTTGCAGACGGCTCCTACACGCTTTTCCGAAGAACCAAATACCTGCATTTCACAGGTGTATAAGGTCAGCTGCTCTTCCTCTGTGGGCAGTACATACTTTTTGTCCGTTTCCTTGAATTCAATGCGCTGCGTCACTTCATAGGTGAATCTGCCGTACTGGGTGTACAGCGTAACCGTATCGCCCTTTGTCAGCTGGTCTAAATCACGGAAAAATGTATTCACATGGGCATCAATGATTGCATTGCCGCCGGAGCCTGCCACTGCGGAGGAGGTGGTCTGCACGGCTCCTTTCTCTAACAGCTCGGAGCTGCTGCCCCAGTATACCGGCACAGACAGATCAATGGCTTCACATTCCAGTACGGCATACTGCTCGCCAAAGGCAGGAATGACCGCTTCCCCTTCATCAGAGGTTTCCCCCTGATAGTCGGTGTCAATCTCGTTTTCTACAATCCGCAGACCATTGTTTTCACTGTCCGATGGATTCTTCATGGGATCCATAAAGGCAATATTCAGATAAGTATGCAGCTTCTCATAGGGGCGTATCAGCGCAAGCAGGGCAATGCCTGCACACAGCATAAGAACCAGCACCGGAAACAGCAGTTGCATGGGTCTGGACAGCCGTACACACCGCTTTTCCGAACTTTTGTTTTCGATTTTTGTATCTTTCATGGCTTCTCCTTTATCTGATTTTTACGAATGAGGAAAAACAGACCGCCCACAGACAAGAGCAGCAGACCTGCTCCGGCTGCCACGGGAACGGTGTAGGAATTGCCCGTAGGATCTACCGAAATGCCCATGGTGGTGATATTGATCAGATTGCCGTCTTTGTCATAAGCACGGATGACCGCATCATCGCCGGTCAGCTCCTCAATATGAAAGAAAATGCCGAACTGGGCACCGATATCCATAAAATCCGAAAGCAGTGCTGCCTGATCGGCGGCACTGAGCTGTTTCACCATGCTGTTGCGCTCATCCGCAGTCATGGTGCTCAGAAATGTCTGCCGTTCTTCTTCAGAAAGACTGTTCAGATATTCCTTTTTCTCCTCCAGTGTCATATGAATGAAATCTGCATGGGAGGGACGGGTATCTGTGCTGTTTCCGGTTGTGTCTGTATCCGTAGTGCCGGCATCTGTATCATCCTGCGATGGCTTTGCTTCCGGTGCGGTACCAGCATCATCCGGTATCTGGATGCCCAGCTGCTCCTGAATCTGCTTGGCAACGGCTTCATCATATTCTGTAATCTGTGCGATCATCTGGTCACACTGCGCCGAGGTAAAGCTGCCGCTGGAAAGAGAATTTGCTGCCTGCTGTACCATCCAGTCGGGCCAGCCTGCATTTTCCACGGCGGCAACCACATCCTCCGGTGTGGCGGCGGATGCAGTCAGTGTGCTGCCCATAGGCAGTGTCAGAAGAATTGCTGCGGTCAGGATAACGGCTTGCTTCTGTTTTTTGCGCATTATGTATCCTCCCGTTTTTGTTCAGCGATGGCGGCTGCTCTTGCGGATGAGGAAAAGGATGCCGCCCACGGACAGCAGCATCAGACCCGATGCGGCTGCAATGGGGACTGTATAGGAATTGCCGGTGGGGTCAATGGTTACACCCATGGAGGTGACATTCACCAGATTGCCATTCTCGTCATGGGCACTGATCTGCACGTTGTCACCGGACAGCTCATCAATATTAAAGGTAATGCCGAATTCCTTGCCTACATCCATGAAATTGGAGATGATGGCAGCTTTATCCGAAGCACTCAGCTGTTTGATCACGCTGTTGCGCTCGCTGTTGGTCATGGTATTGACGAATTCCTGCTTTTCCTCTTCCGGCATGGCGTTGAGATATTCCTTTTTCTCCTCCAGTGTCATGTTGATGAATTCCTGATCGGAGGGACGGCTTTCGTTATTTCCGCTGCTGGTTCCTGCGGAATTGTTATTTTCATTGCTGCTGCCGGATGCAGAGCCGGTGTTTTCCGTTGCGGATTCCGCAGGCTGTGTGGTCTGGCTGCTGGGCGGTGCGATACCGAACTGGGCTTCAATCTGTGCAGCGACGGTTTCGTCGTACTGGAAGATTTGTGCAATGGCTGCATCGCACTGGGCGGAGGTATAGTTTCCGCCGGCGTACATATTGACTGCCTGCTGAACCAGCCAGTCCGGCCAGCCGGCTGCATAGGCGGCAGCGATGACATCATCCGGTGTGGTTGCAGAGGCGGTTAGTGTGTGGCTCATAGGGAGCACGGTCAGCAGAGCGGCTGCCAGTGCAGCAATGCATTTGTTTCTTTTTTTCATAAAAAATCCCTGAATCCTTTCTTGTTTGAACAAATTATAGAAGTTTTCGGTCAAGCCTTTCTCAAAAGGCTTGCAGGGTCCAGGGACAGCGTCCCTGGTCGCCGTCCGCAGACGGCGAAACGCCCTGCGCCATACTTCTGGCGCGCGGGGAAAGGGGGAAATTCAAGCGACAGCTTGGATTGGGGGAAGCGGACAAGACCGCTTCCCCCTGTTTCAGCGATGAAACAAGTTTCCCTTGTAAACGTCCCGGTGGGACGTTTACAGCGTATATCCATTACACATTATACATCAGATTTCCTGAGATTGCAAGGGATTTGCAGAATCTTCCTCAGACTTCCACCCAACTTTCACAATTTCCTGCATGGCTCGCAACGTCCGCAAGATTTGTCGCTGCGCTCCGCTCATTTTACAAGGGGGCTTCTCGCCCCCTTGACCCCTCGACCGCTTTTTTTGAGAAAAAAGCGGCGCAAAAAAACTTTTATTGATTTTCACATAGCTCGAAGTCTACGTTGCCGCTGTTGATGTCTGTCCGCACACAGCGTACATGTACCGGCGCACCCAGCCGGAACTCCCGGCTGCCGTTGACCTCCCGAAATGCTATCCCGTCATCATTGTACCACTCACTGTCCTCCGGCAGCGTCCGTACATGCACCATGCCCTCTACGGAATTCGGCAGCTGCGCATAAAATCCAAAGTCACTGATGCCCGATACAATGCCCTCCATCTCTTCCCCCAGATGCTGCTGCATATATTCCGCCTTGTAACAGTCCTCACAGTCACGCTCCAGCATAATCGCACGTACCTCCGCATCACTGGAACGCTTTGCCGCTTCCGTCACAAATCCCTTATAACGCTTGTTTACCGCTGCCGCATTCTGCGTTTCACACCACATGCTGAGAATCCGGTGAATCGCAAGATCCGGATAACGGCGGATAGGGGAGGTGAAATGCGCATAATCCGCAAGTGCCAGACCAAAATGTCCTATGGGCTGTGTGTCATATGCCGCTTTTGCCATGGAACGCAGTACCATCACATGAATCACGGAATCCGCTGGCGTCCCCTTGGCATTTTTCAGAATCTGCGCCAGATGAACCGGCTTTACATCCGAAAAATCCGGCACCGCTACGCCCAGACGAATCAGCACATGCTCCAGATTCTCAATTTTCTCCATGGACGGCTTTTCATGAACACGGTATACAAAGGGCAGTCCCTTTTCTGCTGCCATTTTTGCAGAGGCTTCATTTGCCAGCAGCATCATTTCTTCAATGATGCATTCACTTTTCCCCCGTGTTCGGGGCTGTACATCTACACAGATGCCCGCTTCATTCAGAAGAATCTCACTTTCTGTGGTTTCAATTTCCGGTGCGCCCCGCTTCTCACGCTCCGCTATGCGCACATCGCAAAGCTCATTCATAATCGGAATCATGTGGATGACTTCCGCATATTTGGCTTTCAGTTTATCATCTGCTGTGCCGTCCAGAATCGCATTGACTTCCTTGTAAACGCCCTTTACTCTGGAACGGATGATGCTCTTGCAGAACTGATAGGACTGAATCTCCCCACGGCTGTCCAGCTCCATGATGGCAGAGAATGCCAGCCGATCTTCCTGCGGATTCAGAGAACAGATGCCGTTGGACAGACTCTTCGGCAGCATGGGAATCACCTGATCGGCATAATATACGCTGGTGCCCCGTTCAATGGCTTCCAGATCCAGAGGAGACTTCGGGCGGACATAGTGGGAAACATCGGCAATATGAACCCCCAGACGATAGCCCCCGTCTGTCCGTTCAATAGACACCGCATCATCCAGATCCTTGGAATGGGCACTGTCAATGGTGAAAATCGGCACACTGCGCAGATCCAGCCGCTTGGCAGCTTCCTCCGGTGTCAGAGGCGCATTTGCCAGAGCCTCTGCTTCCTCCATGACCTCCTGGGGAAATTCTGTGGTGACACCGTGGAGGGTAATCATTGCCTTTGCACAGACGGATGCCTGCTGGACACTGCCAAAGCTGAAGAGAACCCGTGCCATATGCTCTGCGTGACGCTTTCCACGGACGCAGATTTCTGCCAGCACCTTGTCTCCCTCCTTGTATTCTACGCTCTGCCGGCGGTTGATACGGATGGGCGTTTTGGACATGGTGTCCGGCAGCAGGCACAAAATGCCCTCTTCCTCCACAATCTGCCCCGTCAGGCGGTTGTCCGATTCTTCGATGATATCCACAACTTCACCCTCCGGCTTGCCGCTGCGGGAGGGGATATTCCGGTACAGGACACGATCCCCGGGCATGGCTCCCAACAGAAATTTACCCGGTATGAATACATCCTCCTCGTCCTCCATTTCCGGACGGACAAAGCCAAATGTCCGGCTGAGACGAACGACCGTTCCGCTGGAATAGCCGAACAAACGGCTCAGTCCATAGCCCTTTCTGCGCAGGCAGACATCCCCCAGCCGCAGCAGTTCCTTGAGAGCTGCATAATAGGCATTGGGACTGCCCTGATTGATTTTGCACTTGGCTTCCAGTTCTTTTTTCTCCAGACATTTTTCCCCTGCCTTTTCCAATGCCTTCAGAATCCGGCGGGTGTAATTGTCGATTTGTTCCTGTGTTGCCTTTTCCATGATTTTCTGTTTCATTGCGGGACTCCTTTCCCTTTTCGTTACTCGTTTCTTTTTTGCCTTGCCTGAAGCAGATGTCTGCATATCCCTCAGGCTGCTGCTTCAAACAAGGCATTTCCTATACACATCATTTCCAGTATGGCTGAAAAAAATTCCTGTGATACAGCCGAAAACTGTGTCACAGGAACAACAAGATCATTTATTTGTTGATCAGCGGCATTACGATATCCATGAAAAGAATAGCCAGAAAGAACAGAATCGAAAGAACGGTTGTGACCTTCTTCAGTCTTGCTTCCTTGGTTCTGCCTCGGTTCTTATCATAGAAAGAATCATTGCTTGCTCCGCTCAGTGCTGAAGTTGCGTTCTGCGGCTTCTGTTCCTGCATCATGCAGATGATGGTGATCAGAAGGCATGCCAGCAGCAATACTGCGCCAATAATGATTTCCAGTGTCGTCATCGTGTCTCCTCCTTCTAATATTTAATATTCCTGTCCATTATAACATATCTTTCTATCAATTGCAAGGGGTTTCGGAAATTTTTTTGCCGGATGCCTTACGTTTCGTTGCAAACGTCCCACCGGGATGTTTGCAACGAATAGCCACCCTTATTAACCTCTCAGTCTTGCCTTCGGCAAGCCAGCTCTCCTTAAAAGGAGAGCCTATATATACACTGAATCTCACAAGGCTCGCACCGTCCGCAAGATTTGTCGCTGCTCCCCCCTCCCTTGTGGGAGGGGGCTGATGCCTTTCTGTTTTCAGTAACTGAAACGGGGGTGGGGTAGACGGTCCAGCGGTACGCTGGCCCCCCTCCCCAGTGGGAGGGGGTTGATGCCTTCTCGTTTTCAGTAACTGAAACGGGGGTGGGGTAGACGATCCAGCGGTACGCTGGCGGTACGCTGGTTATTTGGCGATTCGCATGGAGATGTCA
>JBJERF010000017.1:0-1765 GCA_051882115.1 Ruminococcus sp.
AGCCCGTGGTGTATGCAGGCCCTGCCTGCATACACCACAATATTCGTATTCCGTTTTGTATCTTATTGTGATCTCAAGGCCCTATCGGTGTTTGATGTTTTCTACTGGAATCTACACTCCACCATCCATCAATGGAATCTGATGATTCAATTGCTGACTGGAATCCAAGAGTTGCCATGCAAGGATAAGCCATACTCCCCTTCGAATAGGTTTCATAAATTGTTGACTGTACGGAGTAGTTAATCCCCCTTTGACACCGAACCCAAGGAACATTAGTACCACCATAATATGTAAGGTTTTGGTCATACCAACCCCAATCATCAGGAATGCTCCAATATGCTGCAACGCGGATGTGTGCGCCAGTCATATGGTCAATCCGAAGGAAGATTGATGAAGTATCCGTTTTTTGACGGTCTTGGATCTGCAGAAAAGTGTCGATAGGGGCATCAATTTCAAACTTCGTATCTGTTGTATTGGCTGCAAGCGCCGGTTTGGCAAAAACGGATAATAGTATAATTACTGCCACTGATAACATGCAAAAATTTTTGTAACTATTCAGTCGCACTGTATAATCGATCAACAATTGTGCAATTCGTAGAATTCTCAGCACCCATCCCGGCGCCCTTTCCATCGTGCTGTGGATAACTTTTCGGCAGTGAAGCCAGGCTGCAAAAGGCTACGTCCACTGTGCTGCCAGCGTGAGGGCATTCCCGTTCATTGCCTCCTGGACGGCTTGGAACCATGTAACTCCCTGTTTTCTTGCTGTACTCAGAAAGCTCATGATTTTCATGTAGTCATCCGCACCTTCCTTCGTGCGGAAGCAGCCGGAAACCTTCTGCTTCACTTTGCTGAACCGGATGGTACGTTCCGCTTCGTTATTGGTAAACGGCACCTTCCAGTCTCTGGCGAAAAGCAGAATATCCTCCTTGTAGTCCCGTAGGCGCTCCAAAAGACAGACGACTTTCCCTTTCGCAACACGCCCACGCTTCCAGGATGGCTTCCTGGGTACGGGATTTTCGGCCAACCCATTGGCAACAATCCGGTCATATCGCAGAAGATATGCCTCCAGGACACCCTCTTGGAAGCAGGTTTGCCCCATTGCGGCATACTGCTCCCGGCTGCCCAGGATTTCGAGCAGCAATTCCTGCATTTGCTTTGCCCAGACCTGATGCTTTTCTTCCTCCGCGTATACCAATTCCCGCAGAATATGGGCATTACAGAGGCCGTGCCGGGCTGCTTCATTGCTATAGTATGGCTTCCAGAAGTCATGTATCATGGTGTTGCTGAAACTTGGCAAGAGTCCGATGTCTTCCATGGCTTTTTTGCCTCGTTTCTTGTGCAGCTCCATATATGACCACTTCTCATCGCACATGCAATGCAGCCAATGGAGCGATCCGGCTACTCGCAGACCGGTCTCGTCGCAGTTCAGCACCGGAAGCTTGAACACTTTTTCCCGAATGTAGGACACCGCATCCGTTACGGAGTCTGCCATCTGTCCTATCCAGTTCTGCACGGTTCCCGTACTCACAGTAATATCAAATACGCTTGTCAGCAGCTTATGGATCCGGTCAACGCTCACCATGCCAACGGTACTCAGTGCCACAGCAAGCCCCTTCAGATTGCTGCCGTACTGCTTGGTTCCTGTGATATTTTGAGGAAAAACCCCTGCCAGCTTCACATTGTCCGCTTTCGGACAGCAGCACACCATCTGCCGATGCTCTACCAGCCGGGTCTGCACAACAATATCTGTTTCGTAGCGTCTTTC
>JBJERF010000018.1:0-1731 GCA_051882115.1 Ruminococcus sp.
TGATAAGTCAGGAAAATGTGTTGATTTTATAGGTGTATGCTTATTGTATCATAAAAAGAAAATGAAGGGAAATATTTGTTCTTGTCTCCCGCTTGCAAAGCGGATTTCGTCGAAAAAAGCACGCGAAAGCGTGCTTTTTCACTCTGACATTTTTCGTCTTTATTACAGTATATGCACATATGCGTTGTATGTAGCATCACTGAAGCTGGATAGGATTACGGTCATATCATAATCCGCATTATCATCGAACCACCGACGGATTGTCCGGATTGCAACCGCAGCAGCGTCATCAATGGGATATCCGTACTCACCGGTGGAAATTGCGGGAAACGCGATCCTATGGATGCCATGCTGCTTTGCCAGATTCAGCGAATTCCGATAGCAATTGGCCAGCAATACCGCATCGGATTCCGTTCCAGAATAAACGGGCCCCACGGTGTGGATAATGTGTTTGGCCTTAAGATTATATCCACCGGTGATCTTTGCTTCTCCGGTAGCGCAGCCATGAAGGGTTTGGCACTCTTCCAGCAGCTTCTTACCTGCTGCCCGATGGATCGCGCCATTTACGCCACCCCCACCCATCAGACTCTTGTTAGCAGCATTGACGATGCAATCGCAATCCAGTTCGGTAATATCACCCCGATCCAAAACAATACTGTGTTGCGCGGCACTGCCGGTACTGGTATCGGTATCAGCAAGCATGGTACGAACTTCCATCAGGGCGAAGCCGAGAATATTAGCGCCTTTCCAGTTGGCAATATCAAACCGCGCATTGTCATGCAGTGATATGCCGCAGGACCAAATTTTGTCGCTTGCCGCACATTCCACCAGATAGCTGTCGCCTGTATCCTGCAGCTTCTTCAGCAGGTTCGGATTCTGGGTGAATTTCTCTACCAGACCGCGCATGGCAATCACCTGGCGCATACCCTTCCACACCGTATCATTATAGCCTTTGACATTCCGGGCAATCAACTGTTGCTGCGACGGATCGGCAGTCGCACGCACAGCCTCTGCTGCAGCAGTATCCCCAAAAAGGGCACACTTCTTATACATGATGTATTGTTCAACAGAACCGAACAACATACCCTCCAGTGTAAATGTGGAAAACTGCCAGTTACTCAGGAATCCATATGGTTCATCCGGCTTATGGAAGTATATCGCAGGATATGCTTTTCCATTGATTGTCAAGGTGGCTTTGTGTGCAGTTTGATTCGTTAGGGTATTCAAAGCTTCGGACAGCCGATCGTGGAAAGAGACATACTCTGGCAGGGCCCAGCAATCCAGCAGTTGATTCAAATACTTAATATCCTCACTGATGTTTGTACCCTTATACTGTTCCGGGTCCCGATTAACCGTAACAGTATGGACACCCGTAACCATATTGAACTCAATGATAAAAATGCAAAAACCTGTCCAGCTGCGATGGATGAAAAGTTTTCCGTTCTCATAATAACAAAACCACTTATTTTCCATCTCCTCTGGGATGGCTCCCATCATCAGAAAAGCCAATTGCTCTTTGGTGAAATTACGGGTGAGCTGAAATGTGACATTCTGGGAGGGCATGGGTTTGGTTTCCCAATCGTCTTTCTCAGCAACCTTGATCATAAATTATCCTTCTTTCGAATATGAAAAAAACACCGCAACTGAAATGATCGTATCAATTGCGGTGTCTGTTATGGTGCCGGTGGCGGGACTCGAACCCGCACACCATCGCTGGTAATGGATTTTGAG
>JBJERF010000019.1:0-1716 GCA_051882115.1 Ruminococcus sp.
CCATTGACATTGAATCATTCTTGAAAAGAATGTCTATGCAGGAGGTTGCCAAGCAGCTGAAAATGCAGCGACAGGCCGAAATTGGTGTACTCAGGGCCAAAGCTGCGGACCTCAAAAAACGCCGCTCCAAAGCCTTTGAAGATCTGTCTGACGCCATGATTGACAAGGATGTTTATCGGGCACAGATGGATAAGCTATCAGTAAAGCTGGATACTATCACAAAAGAGATTGCTGCCGCAGAAAAACGCCGGGATGAAGTGGATTTGTTTTTCAGCATTGACAACAAATGGCTTCGCACCTTTGTTGCAACAGGAGCACAAAATGAAATGACACCGGAGCTGATTCATCAGCTTATCCAGCGAATTGACGTCTATTCGGACAAGCGTATTCAAATCACGTTTAACTACGCCAACTGGATGAACCCGCTTTTGGAATGTGTAGAGGCATTAAAGCGACGAGAAATCCAACTGGTATAATCACCCCCGTGAATTACAGGACATAGGTTCTGCAATTCACGGGGTTTTCTTTTACGACAATGGACCTTGAAAACGATATGTATTGGGAGGAGTATCCCGAACATATTTCTATGGAGGTTCGAACATGAATACCTTTTTAATCAATTCGTTTCAAAAAGAACGACAGGAATTTGAGAATACCACACGGCGTTTATATGATACCCATCACTTTCCGGATGATGTGATCGAAATCCGCAATGTAATCAATGGCACTGACAATTTGCCGGAGCACAGAATGGATGTATATCGCCCTGCAGACACTCAGCGCATCTATCCAGTAATCATCAACGTTCATGGCGGCGGGCTTGTTATGGGTTCCAAAGAATTCAACCGGTTCTTCTGTGCGGAGCTGTGTAAGCTTGGGTACGTTGTATTCAGCATTGAGTACCGGCTGATTCCTGAAGTCCAGGTGTACCAGCAATTTGCGGACGTATCTGCTGCCATGGATTACATCGGCGATTCCATTATGGTATATGGCGGCGACCCCAGCCGTGTCTACATGGTGGGTGACAGCGCCGGTGCTTATCTGATCGTTTACACCGTTGCAATGCAGAAAAGCTCCGTCCTGGCCGCTGCAGCAAAGGTTGAGCCGTCCCAGCTGAAAATCCGCGCACTGGGCCTAATCAGTGGAATGTATTATACTCGACGCTTTGACAAGATTGGCCTGTTCCTTCCGAAAATATTTTACGGAAAAGATTATAAACACTCCGCTTTTTTCCCATATACAAATCCGGAACATCCTGAGATTGTGAGTAATCTGCCTCCCTGTTTTCTGGTCACCAGCCATGACGATCATCTGCGCCAGTACACCGTTGACTTTACAAACGCCCTACGTCGGAATAGTGTAGCCTGCGAACTTCTCGATTTTGGGCCGGATAAGCGGCTGACCCATGCGTTCAGTGTATTTAACCCAGAATTCTCAGAAAGCCAGGAGGTCTTTCATCAGTTGGCCCGCTATCTGAACTCCATCTGACTTTCTCATAACGATTCCTTTTTCTTTTCACCATAAACAACAAGGCCACCGGGTGTATTAAATACCGGTGGCCTAACTGTTTGACTTAATAATTTGACTATTCACGCTTCATTTTTCTGTTTCATTAGATTCGTATTGATTAATTACTAATGGAAACAGATTCCACGCCAAATGTTGACCGCAGCGGTCACAAAAAGCCATATACTCTCTTTCTAAGCTGATTCCACA
>JBJERF010000020.1:0-7449 GCA_051882115.1 Ruminococcus sp.
CCTGCAAGCCTTTTGAGAAAGGCTTGACCGAAAACTTCTATAATTGTTTTCCCCCCCTCCCTTGTGGGAGGGGGTTGATACCTTCCCGTTTTCAGTAACATTCAAGGGGGTGGGGTAGACGGTCCAGCGGTACGCTGGCGGCACGCTGGCAATATTCACAAAAAATCCTTTTTCCATTTGTAAGAATAGACTAAATTTTGAGCATTCGTGAAAAACAATTGCAATTTTTAGGAGGATGTGCTAAAATAATCATGGTATATTTGATCCCGATTCTTATTTTTTTGGAAGGAGTATTTTATGAACATCAAGAATTTCAAGACAAAAGTAGTTGCTATTGCAGCCGCAGCAGCCATGGCAGTAACCGGTTCTATATGTGCAGTCAGTGCATCTGCCTATACAGTGGACAATTCCGGTATCGAGGGAGCAGCTGGTCAGGTGCTTCAGGCCTCCGGTCTGTATACGGTTTCTCCGGCGCAAACCATCGTGTACAGCCAGCTTCCCACGGATGATAAGATGATTGGTTTCGACTGGTCAAAATTCGGCATCAATTCCAGCGAAACCATCCAGAAGGTAGAATTCAACATTTCGACTCCGGGTTCCTCTATCGGTAAATGGCAGGGTGCATTCGGTACCTCTACCAGCGTATCTCCCGATTACTGGGCACAGACCTCCGATATGGAGCAGACCATCAGCGGCAAGTCCGGTACCATTACATGGGAAGTGGATTCCTCTATTGCAAAGAATATTCAGACCCAGTACGGCGGTCAGCTGAAGTGGGGTGTTTGGTGGATTGACTGCGGCACAGTTGTGGTTGACTCTATCAACGTATATACAGATGCTTATTCTGGTTCCAGCAGCGGCGATTCCGGTGACAGCGGTGACTCCGGCGACAGCGGCAGTACCAGCTCCGGCGGCTATAAGATTACACCCAACCAGACCATTGTGTATAGTAGTCTTCCGACAGATGACAAGATGATCGGATGGGATTGGTCTGAGTTTGGCATTGGTACAAGCGAAACCGTTCAGAAGGTAGAAATCAATATTTCTACACCGGGTTCCTCCATTGGTAAATGGCAGGGTGCATTCGGTACCTCTACCAGCGTATCTCCGGATTACTGGGCACAGACCTCTGATATGGAACAGACCATCAGCGGCAAGTCCGGTACCATTACATGGGAAGTGGATTCCTCTATTGCAAAGAATATTCAGACCCAGTACGGCGGTCAGCTGAAGTGGGGTATCTGGTGGATTGACTGCGGTACAGTTGTGGTTGACTCCATCGTTGTCTATACAGATAAGAATGGTCAGGGTGCAGCTACGACCACAACGACTACCACCACAACCACAACCACTACAACTACGACGACCACCACAAAGCCTACGACAACCACTACAACTTCTACTACTACCGCAACCACTACAACTACATCTAAGACAACCACTGCTACAACTACAACGACATCCAAGACAACGGCAACAACGACTTCTACTACAAAGGCTCCGGTAGGTGCGGCTACATACGGTGATATCGATCTGGACGGCAAGGTTTCTGTAATTGATGTAATCAAGCTGAGTAAGTATAATGCTGGTAAACTGACGCTGAATGAACAGCAGATAGCAAATGCAGACTGCACAGGTGACGGCAAGGTGGATTCTGCGGATGTGACTGCGATTATGAAGTATATTGTGGATCTTGTAGATGCTCTTCCCACGGCATAAGCAGGCAGAATCTAAAGTTTTTCCTGAGAATATGTAAATAAATGTGGAGAACCTGCGTGTTCTCCACATTTTTTATGGATCATGAAAGGGGAGCTCAGAAGAAGATACTGGCAAAAAGCACAAAAATTATGCTGTTGTTTTAGAAAAAATTACTGAAATTCTGAAAATACCTTTACAATAAATGCCGATTATGGTATAATAAGTGCAACGAGAAGATGACGAAGCATGCCGTTTGTGAAGGGAATCCAAAAGCAAACGGTTGTTTGAGCGTTATCTCCGGTTCTCCGGTAGGGGATTTCGTTAAAGGTGAGATGCCGGAAGCGGCGTTTCAAAATTTATTCTATTTATTTTCATTAAGGAGGATAACTTATGCCAAAGAACAAAATGAGCAAGAGATTGCTCTCCGGCGTAATGGCAGCGGCAATGTCTGCATCTGCTCTTATGGCTGGCATGACTTCCCTGACAGCATTTGCAGGTGAAGAACTTGGTCACGGTGACTTCAACGATGGTGCTGGTCTGCCGTGGCATATCTGCGAATCTGCAACAGGTACGATGAAATTCGAAATTGCTGATGGCTGCTACAACATCCTGATTACCAATCCGGGTGGTCTTTCCAACAACGGTGAAGGTCGTTGGGACTGTCAGTTCCGTCACAGAGGTCTGACCATCGAAGAAGGTCACACTTATCGTCTGACTTATTCCGTATGGACAGATGACAGCAATGCAAAGATCTATGCAAAGCTGGGCGATATGACCAATGATGATAAGGAAATGTGGCATGGCAACGGTACAGTACTGAACCTGTCTTATTCTGATGTTGAAGGTAAGGACATGGCAGGCATCGAAGCTGCTCTGAAGGCTGCTTCTCCTTCCGGACAGACTGTTGATTATGGTCAGGGCTGGGATGCTTGGAAGAACAGCACACTGCCGGTTAATACATGGACAACTTATGCATATGAATTCCAGCCGCAGGGCAGTGCTGAGGGCGTTGGTGAGTGGACCTTCCATCTGGGCGGTACCAGTAATTACAATGACTTTATCTGTGTACATGAGAATCAGGTTATCAAGTTCGATAACATGGCACTCATTGATATGAAAGATGATAAATCTGACTATGTTCACGAAGATGCATATAAGATTTCTGGTATTGAAGTAAACCAGGTTGGTTACTTCACAAAGCTGTCCAAGAAGGCAACACTGGTTCTGGGCGATTCTGCTGATTCTACACCGAAGGCATTCCAGGTAAAGGATTCCAGCGGTGCGACCGTATATGAAGGCACAACAACAGGCGGCAGCACACTGTGCGATGCTTCCGGTACATACAACCAGGTCATTGACTTCTCTGATTTCCAGACAGAAGGCACAGGCTATACCATTACTTGTGATGGTAAGACTTCTCTGCCCTTCGACATCGGCAATGCAATCTACGGCAATCTGACAACAGAAGCAATGAACTACTTCTATCAGAACCGTTCTGGTGTTGATATTGAAGCTCAGTACATTGTATCTGAGAACCCGAATGGTGAAAAGGCTACTGCGAATGATCTGGCTCGTGAAGCTGGTCATACCAAGGATGTGGCTTATATCCAGTCCAAGTGGGTTTATATCATTCCGGATGACGCTTCTGTTGAAAAGAACAATGGTTCTCTTGATGTAACTGGCGGCTGGTATGACGCTGGTGACCACGGTAAGTATGTTGTAAACGGCGGTGTTTCCATCTGGACTCTGCTGTCTCTGTTTGACCGTGATGTAAACAAGGGCGATACCTCTAAGTGGGACGATGGTTCCGGTACAGTTGTAATTCCGGAAAACGGCAACAAGATTCCGGATATTCTGGATGAAGTTCAGGTTGAAATCGACTTCTTCAAGAAGATGCAGGATCCTGCTGACGGCATGGTTTACCACAAGATTCACGACTACAAGTGGACGGCTCTGGCAGTATCTCCGGCAGATGCAACTGCAAGAACAGAAGCAGGTGAGCTGACTCGTATTATCAAGCCGAAGACCTATGCAGCAACCCTGAACTTTGCAGCAGCTCTGGCACAGTACTCCAGACTGATTCAGCCGTATAATCCTTCTGAGGCTTCTGATTGTCTGGCACTGGCTGAAAAGGCTTATGCAGCAGCAAAGAGCTGCTATGCTCCGTATGTAACCGTTCCGGATCAGAATGCGGATCACGTTTCTCTGTATGCTCCGCTGACACAGAATAAGGGCGGTGGCCCGTACGGCGATACCTGCGTAACAGATGAATTCTATTGGGCAGCTTGCGAGCTGTACATCACATCCGGCAAGGCTGACTATAAGACTGATATGCTCAGCTATAACGATGAATCCGGTTCCTGCTATGCAGTTCCGACTGCTCTGTACGGCGGCGAAAACAATGGCTCTTGCAGTGCTTTCACATGGGGTACTGTAGGTTCTCTGGGTACACTGTCTCTGTGCATCAATGGTCAGGCTATGGTTGACAAGGGCCTGCTGACTGCTGATGAACTGACAACTATCCAGAACAGCGTAAAGAGCGCAGCTGACTACTTCCTGAAGCTGGAAGATGAGTCTGACTTCGGTGTTCCGTATGTTGGTCACGACTATGAAACTGAGGTTTGGACACTGGCAAATGGCATGACAAAGAAGACACTGGAAAATGGTTATGAGTGGGGCTCCAACTCCATGATTGTAAACAATGCTATGGTAATGGGTCTGGCTTATGACATTGACCATGAAGCACAGTATATCAGCGGTGTATCCACAGCAATGGACTACATCATGGGTAGAAACGTTCTGGAACAGTCCTATGTAACCGGCTACGGTGAACACGAACTGGAGTATCCGCACCACAGATGGTGGTCTTATCAGCTGGATAACAGCTTCCCGTCTGCTCCGAAGGGCGTTATGTCCGGCGGTCCGAACTCCGAGATGCAGGACCCGATGATTCAAGGTAAGGGCTACAAGGCTGGCGAGATTGCTCCGATGGTTTGCTATATTGACAACCTGGAAGCTTGGTCTGTAAATGAGTGTACCATTAACTGGAACTCTCCTCTGGTTTGGATCTCCTCCTTCCTGGAAGATGAGGCTCCGTATGTTGATGGCGAAACAACATCCAAGACAACTACCACAACTACCTCCACTACTGGCGGTGACAGCAGCGATACAACTACTACAACAACTGTAACAACTGGTACAGGTGACTCTTCTGATACCACAACAAAGGGTACAGGCGATGTAGATGGTCTGATTGGTGATACAAACCTGGATGGCGTTGTTTCCCTGATCGACGTTGTATATCTGAACAAGTATCTGGCTGGTGCAATTGATTTCAATGCTCAGCAGATGCACAATGCACAGTGTGTAGCTGATGCTGAAGGCAAAGTCAACTCTGGTGACGTTACAGCTCTGCTGAAGTTCGTTGTTGAAATCATCAAGGCTCTGCCGGTAACTGCTGAATAAGTTTGTTATTGGATTTTACCTTGTAACAATGTAACAGCAAAATAATAAAAAGCGGTACAATTGAAAGTTGTACCGCTTTTTTGTGCTTTTGTATGCAAAAATTGAGCAGAACTATTGACAATCGACAAAATATGCGTTATAATAAATAAAACCTTATCAAGAGTGGTGGAGGAACTGGTCCGATGAAGCCCGGCAACCTGATTGCAGCGATGCAAAAAAGGTGCTAATTCCTGCGGTATTTACCGAGAGATGAGGATTTCGAACAAGAAACGAAATCACGCACTCGTCTTTCGAGTGCGTTTTTTATGATGCTTTGAAAGGATGATGTATTATGAGTCGTTATTTATTTACGTCTGAATCGGTTACGGAGGGACATCCGGACAAGATTTGTGACCAGATTTCTGATGCGGTACTGGATGCGATTTTGCAGCAGGATCCCATGGCACGTGTTGCCTGTGAGACAACTGCAACCACCGGTATGATTTTGTGTATGGGCGAAATCAGCACAACGGCACGGGTGGATATTCCTCAGATTGCACGGGATGTTGTCATTGACATCGGATATGACCGTGCCAAGTATGGATTTGACGGCTCTACCTGTTCGGTTCTGACTGCCATTGACAAGCAGTCACCGGATATTGCCATGGGTGTCAATGATGCTATGGAAAGCCGTGGTACACAGGAAACGGCAACAGGTGCAGGGGATCAGGGTATGATGTTCGGCTATGCCTGTGATGAAACAAAGGAATTGATGCCTCTGCCCATTTCACTGGCACATAAGCTGAGCATGAAGCTTGCCGATGTACGGAAGCAGAACATTCTGAGCTATCTGAGACCGGACGGCAAGGCACAGGTGACGGTGGAATATGAGGAGCACAAGCCGATTCGGATTGATGCTGTGGTTGTATCCACCCAGCATGCACCGGAGATTCCCACGGAGCAGATTCGCAGTGATATTATGAATTATGTGTGCAAGGCGGTTCTGCCGCCTGAAATGGTGGATGCGAACACAAAGTTTTATATCAATCCTACGGGACGTTTTGTCATTGGCGGTCCGCAGGGGGACAGCGGTCTGACCGGCCGTAAGATTATTGTAGATACTTATGGCGGTTATGCACGTCATGGCGGCGGTGCATTCAGCGGTAAGGATCCGACCAAGGTTGACAGAAGTGCTGCCTATGCTGCACGTTATATTGCAAAGAATATTGTAGCAGCCGGTCTGGCAAAACGCTGTGAGGTACAGCTTGCCTATGCAATTGGTGTGGCAAACCCTGTATCTGTATTGGTGGATACATTCGGTACAGGCCGTTTTGCTGATGAAGTGCTGGCAAATGCTGTCCGGAAAGTATTCCAGCTGACACCGGGCGGTATTATTGACATGCTGGATCTGCGCAAGCCCCAGTATCGCCGCCTTGCAGCCTATGGTCATATGGGACGTGAGGATCTGGGTGTTGCATGGGAACGCTGTGATAAAACAGAGGAATTGCTTGCTGCCTGCAAATAAACCATGCCTGCGGGTTTGGAACTTTTGTGCATAGGCAGGGATGATTTTTCGTAAAAAACGCCTATACCTTTTTTCGTAAAAATATGGTATAATATGAATAACAACGTGCAGTTTGCAAAGCGAGCGGAAAGCCGGTTGTATGCAGTCTGCACGTTTTGTTTTTGAGAAAGACGAAAAATATGGAGAGAGGATGGTAAGCATATGTACGAAGTGAACGATGTGATTTTATATCGGGGAACCGGTGTTTGCAAAATTACTGCATTTACAGAGAAACGATTTGGTGATGAAACACAGGCATGCTATGCATTGGAGCCTCTGTACTTAAATAATCTGACGATTTTTGTACCGCATACACTGGAACAGCGGATGCGCAAGCTGCGCAGCAGAGAGGAGATTTTCAGCAGTCTGGAAACATTACCGGAGCTGGATACAGTATGGATTCCGGATGTTCATATGCGGCGCAGAAAATACCGTGCCCTGCTGCTGGATGGTACACAGGAGGAGATGTTGCAGATACTGAAAACACTGTATCTGGCAAAGCAGCGCAAGCAGTTCCGTGGTCAGAAAAACGGGCTGTGTGTCAGCGATGACCATTTGTTTCATGACTGTAAGCGCATGCTGGCAGAAGAGCTTGCCTGTGCCTGCGGCTGTGTTTTTGCACAGGCAGAGAAGCAGCTGAATGAAATGATGGATGCAGCGTTAAAGCCCGTTTCGGCTGAAAAAAAGTTATAAGAGCCTGTTTAAAATCTTCCAACAGCCGTCTTTTCGGCATCTTTCCGCCC
>JBJERF010000021.1:0-1701 GCA_051882115.1 Ruminococcus sp.
AAAAAACGCGGCGGTTTCCCGGAGGCTGCTTATGTACTTGTATCAGAAAAAGGTTATGAGCTCCGAGATGATGTGGTCGGTGAATACTGCAGAACCCGCCTGACACAGAAGGCACAGCATGGCTACAGCGAGGAATTCCCGGAGATGAGAGCTTCCTTTATGCTGACTGGGGAAGGTATTGAAAAAGGCAATATTGACAACGTTCGCCTGATCGATGTGGCTCCCACGCTTGCAGGACGCATGGGCTTTGTTCTGCCGGATGCAGAAGGTAATGATCTGCTGAAATAAGGAGGCTGTATGAATTCATTAGAATCCTTTTTCAGTGGTATAGCTGATAAACTGTGGGGTGACTGGCTGCTGTTTGTTCTGTTGGGACTGGGTATTTTTTATACTGTCATAACAGGATTCGCTCAGATCCGCTTTTTTCCGAAAGCATGCAGGAGTTTTTTGAGTGGAGCGAAAAATCGGGGCAATGCAGAGGATTCCGGAAAATGTTCTTCCTATCAGGCTCTTTGTACAGCAGTTGCCAGCTGTGTGGGAAGCGGTAATATTGTAGGCGTTTCCACTGCCATTCTGGCGGGTGGTCCGGGGGCGCTTTTCTGGATGTGGGCTGCAGCTTTCTTCGGCATGGCGACAAAATACGGTGAAATCATTCTGGGAATTCAGCATCATGGTCAGGATGACAAAGGAAATATTGTGGGCGGCCCCATGTATTACATTGCCCATGGATTTAAAATGAAATGGGTGGGTGCGCTGGTTGCTGGTCTTCTGTTTATCCAGAATGCAGGCGGTACCCTGATTCAGTCCAATACGATTTCCCAGGTTTCCAGAGAAGCATTTAAACTTCCGTATCCGGTAACCGGTCTGATTCTTGCCGGACTCATGACACTGGTTATCAGCGGCGGATTTAAACGTCTGGTGCATGTGGCAGAGAAAATCGTTCCGATTATGGCGGGATTATATATTATCAGTGGTCTTCTGGTCATACTTGCCAATATTACACAGCTGCCTGATGTGATTCAGTCCATTCTGCAGAGTGCATTTTCTTTGAAAGCAGGAATGGGAGCTGCAGCAGGCCTTACCATGAAGGAAGCCATGCGTTTCGGTGTGGCGCGGGGATTATACTCCAACGAAGCAGGTGAAGGTTCTGCAGCGGTAATCCATTCTTCTGCAGAGGTTGATCATCCTGTGCGCCAGGGTATGTTCGGTATCGTAGAAGTTTTTATTGATACAATGATCATCTGCAGCACCACCGGTTTTACCATTCTGATTACCGGCGCCAATGAGTATCATACCAATGCATCCACTCTGGCAGCAACTGCTTTCGGGTCGGTATTTCCCGGTTTTCAGAATGTGATCTACATCAGTCTGATGCTGTTTGCGGGAACATCCATCATGAGCCAGTGGTATTTCGGGCATGTCAGTCTGACTTACCTGAAAAAGCCCGGATGGGCCAATATTTATCGGATTGTATTTCCGTTTATCATTCTTCTGGGAAGCATGAGCACCATTGATCTGGTATGGTCCATTCAGGACTGTGCGCTGGGCCTGCTGATTATTCCCAATATTCTGGCTTTGCTGGTGCTCAGCCCCGAAGTCAGACGACTTACAAAAGACTTTTTGAATCCTGAAAATGGATTTGTTAATAAATAATGTTGAGGAGAGAGAAAATGAAAGCAGAATTACAAAAATATATTGATA
>JBJERF010000022.1:0-7379 GCA_051882115.1 Ruminococcus sp.
TTTCAGTAAATCCCGTAAATTCAGCATACTCTCTTGGATCAGTCATAGACACTTCTGTGAACATATTGAGCGCAGAATGTTCCCCGTACTTTTTTATCGGCAGAATTCCAGTCATATAGGCAAGAGCTATATAGCTTTGGTCTTTGAGTAAATCCCTTAGAAAGTCAAGATATTTTGTCTGTTCCTCTTTATGATTTTTCTTAGAACGGAAAATACAATCCCATTCATCAATAATAATCACAAACGGAATCCTACAGCTTTGATAAACATCGTTCAATGCAAAGCTCAGGATTGTCTTATCTAGATAGTCTACATCCGGATATTCACAGAATAAATCCCTGCCGACTGCTTTTGTGATAAGAGCAATCAACTGCTCTACTGTTTGTGTCTTGCTTAAAAAGCTTTGCATATTCAAATATATCACATTGTATTGATTCAAATGCTTTTCAAAAGAATCAGTTCTTGAAATTTCTAAGTTTTGGAATATCTCTTTAGAATCGCAACCACGGCTATAATAAGCTGTCAGCATATTCGCTGCCATTGATTTTCCAAAACGTCTTGGACGACTGACACAAATAAACTGTTGTTCTGTATTCATTATGCTATTTGTATATTGAATCAGCCCGCTTTTATCAACATATATTTTAGAATTTAATGCACGATTAAAATTTATATTATCTGGATTTAAATAAATACCCATAATAATCTCTCCTTTCTGCTTTTGTAATCCACTTTTGCCACTATCTATTATAATTATTATATCATATTTCACTTCAAATTGCAATTCTATTTTTTAAATCAGTCTCTTATTTGTTCCCATTGTGCATCTGTTAAGTCGCTGGTTTATTTCATGGCTTTATATTAATCCCTGATCAATCTAATGAAAGAATCCAATCACGCCCAGTAATACTTTTAATAGTTTCAGCAGACAAATCACGGATAGTATCGCAGAGTCTGTGGATCACTTTAGTTAAGGTTTGAAAGCACTCATTTCTAAAACCCTTTTCACGAATTTCGTCCCAGATTTGTTCTATGGGATTCATCTCCGGTGTATACGGCGGAATAAAGACGAGTTCAATATTTTGAGGAATTTGCAGACTATTTGATTTGTGCCATCTTGCACCGTCACAAACCAAAATAATTACATCCTGCGGATATGCCTTTGAAAGCTCCTGCAAAAACAAATTCATGCAATTCGTGTTACAATAGGGCATGATGAGAAAGAAGCCCTCTCCTGTTTTTGGTTCGACAGCTCCATAAGCATATCTGTATTCTCTGATATGATGACACGGTACTGACGGACGAAATCCTTTTTTGCACCAGCAATATTTTGGTTTATTGATGCGTCCGAAACCCGCCTCATCCTGAAACATGAGCCGTACCTTTTTGTTATCTGTTGAATTGTGGAAAGTTCGCTTTTCTTCTACAATTTGCTTAATTTTTTTGAGGCTTTTATTGCCTCTGGATTTGCTTTCTTTGGATGCCGACTTCTCGGTTTTATTTTTCGCCAGCCATGCCTGTGAAGGACGTAGTAGATTTGACCATGGCCTGTTTTATGTCCCACTTTTTCCTCATATGCACGCTTGATCTCGCTGACCTCAACGACCTGCCCATTTTCTGCTTTTTCTCGAAACTGCTCAAGAAATTCCTTTTCTTCTTTCAATGTCATATTTTCACGACGCCTTCCGCCCACTTTAGGATCAAGACCTTCTATTCCAAGTTCAGCATACCTCTTAACCCATACTCCGATCTACTGCACCTTGCAATCCAGTTTCTCTGCAATCTCACGATATTTTAAGCCTTCTCCCACCAGTTGAATTGCATACATCCTGCGATCCGTAATTTTGTTTTTGATTTGCTTTCTGTACTCTTTAATCTCTTTTGCATTATCTGATGTAACTATATATTTCTTTCTCATTTTATCACCCTTTTTATTATAGTATATCTATACATTGATTTCAAGTCGATAGTTAGGGATTAGTATAAATTGATATGGAGGATGGTATAGACAGATGAATCAAGCTATAAGATTCACAATATAATTTTGCTTTCATCACCACACCGGAGATACTGAAAGCCGCACTCCCGCATCATGGTGCGACATGCTTCCAGATCAAATCCACGTCCTTTAGCCGTATCTGTTTTCGTATCACGTGGATTTGCACCGCTTTCTGCAGTAATAATATTAGCACCGGAACAATATCCTAGTTCGTTTGGTTCATGTACGCCAAGATAGGCAAGAGTCGGGACACAAAGGGATGCAAGGGCAATGACAGAGACAATCTGTGCCAGTCGGAGTTCACTGATCTGACCATATCTGGCGAGAGGGGTTCCCGGCGCAGCGACACGGCGCATAGCAGCATGTTGATATATATTCCGTTCAATGCCAATAAACATATTTTCCACCAGCATTTCAGGTGTGTGTTCCGGCCCGATGGGTTCGCAGCAGGTGTAAAGTTCCAATCCGGCTGCAATGGCATTGTCCATTGTCCGGATGCGTTCCTTGGGGTCTAAGTTCGTATCAATTCCCTCGTTGATTCGACAGACATGGTATACACCAGTGACGCCGACGGCTTTGATTGCCTGAAAGGTTTCCAGATCCGTATCGCCGATATTAACCCAGATTTGTGTAGTAGATGGAGCAGTTTCCCGTGCAATTTTGATGGCATGCAGCAAGTAGTCCAGATGGTACTCATGCATGGTGAGCAGATATAGTCCATACAGATCGCCGTCTTTGGTGAACTCTGTTACTTTTTCCCGTAGTTCCTCGTCATTCATAGTATGAGGTTCGAATTGCGTATGTCCTTCTCCGAAAGTGCAGAACTTGCATCCCCCCGGACATTTCTGTACATCAATGCCAATTTGTCCCAACATAATGGCAGAATTATCGCTGTTGGTGCGGATGATATCATTTGCTGCCGCACGCATAAGAGAAGCCTCCAGAGAAGCTTCGGGAAAGGTCAGCAGGTAGATACAATCGGATTTGTCAGGGGCGATACCGCCGTATGCCCTTTCTATAATTTTCTGAAATCGTGTTTCCAGTTTCATATTCTCACCTCATAGTATAATTTTCATCTGCAATTTGTATTAGCTCTGGAGCATGTGTCACAAGGATTACTGTCTTTTGTTTTTTCCGGTATGCCAGAAGCTGCTGTGTGATGAAGTGTACATTCTGTTCATCCAGGTCGTTTGTCGGCTCGTCAGCAAACAGGATATCCGGTGACAAAAGCAAAGCACGCAGCATGCTGATGCGCCGCTTTTGTCCTGTACTGAGCTGGTTGGGATAGTGATAGATGCGATGCGCCAGCCCGTATTCCTGCAATCCGTCTGCAATTGCTTTTTGATCCGGTTTCTTTCCGGCGAGCATGTAGGGAATGCAGAGATTGTCATAAACCGTCAGGGAACCGATCAGCTGTGCATTCTGAAAGGTAAATCCAAAGCAATTGCAGCGGAGTGCAGAAGCATCCCTGTCTGAAAGGGCAGTGATATTTTTCTGATCCAGAAAGATTTGTCCCTGATCCGGCTTTTGCAGCAATCCCAGAAGAGAAAGGAGTGTAGATTTTCCACATCCGGAAGAACCGGTGATCACGGTGATTTTTCCGGATTCTGCTGTGAACGACAGGTCTTTAAAAATCGTTTCCGAATGGAATTTCTTTTCCAGATTTTCCGCATGAATCGTCATAGTACACCTCCTCAAAATTTCTGTTATTGTAATAGTGCTAATCGATATCAACGCTCTGCATAGCAATATACGGATCAATGTACTTGCTTTGGCTGATGGGAACGATAATTGCCAGCGAAATGAGAATGCCAAATAGCAGAATGGAAATCAATGCAGTCAAAATCAGATAACCAGTTTCTGGGAAAATGCTCGGAAAAGCAGATTGTTGATGCAATTGTGCCATCAGTGCATAGGAAATCACCGTACCCAAGGGCAGTCCGGTAAGTGCGCCGCATAGCCAGAGGAATACGGCTTCTCCGGCGATCAGTTTCCGAAGTGTTCCGATAGAAGCACCTAATGCACGATACAAGCCGAATTCGTTTTTTCGATCCCATGTTATGGTAAAGAACCGTGCGAATAATTGCAGTGCTGCAAAAAGTGCGAAAAAGATACTGATTCCGGTTAATATGTGAAAAATACTTTCCATACGCCCGTTGAGGTTTTGCAGAACATCTCCTGTCCGTACAACATAATAGTCGCTGTTCATGGCAATCTGATTGGCAACCGCGTCTTTTTTGTCGTCTGCAACAGAGAGGAGGACTGCGGAAATTATCGTTTCCGGCGCACCGTAGTCGTCCCAATAATGACCGTATTCACTCTGTTCTTTCAATAGACTGCGCACGGTATTCATGTTCATAAAGATGCTGTAATCTAAGCTGGTTGCAGTTTCCTCCAGTACAGAAGCAACTGTGACGTCATGTCCCAGTATTTTTCCTGAGCCGTCAGAAAACCCATCTACTTTACATCCAAGAATGACAGCATTTTCCGGCAAATCGCCTGTCAGTGATGTCTGCATCCATGGCGTCAGCGTCCAGTCCGTTTTGCTGTCATATCCAATGATACGAACTGGATTCAGTGAGGAACAGCATCCGGTACTCAGCGTTTTGCCGTAGAATTGGGTGGTGACTGTTTCAATCCCGTCCAGTTCTGCGATGCGGGATAGGATTTCCTCTTCCTGCATATAAACAGAAACAGGCGCACCGGTGAACAGCAGATCCTCATCTTCGATCATGGATTTTGCCGCTGATGGGATCACGATCAGATCGGCTCCCATTCTTGCCTCGCTGCACGAAATGCCCGATGCAATGCTGTTCTGTACGAAAAGCAGTGTAAAACAAAGGGCAATGCCCACAGTGATGGTGATGACAGCCGTCAGCGTTTGCAGCCATCGTTTCCGTATGTTCTGAAAAATGATTCTCGGCATCATGGGGCGAAGCTCCTTTTTATGTGCTTTCTATCTGAAGCGGCAAAGCATAGGAGAAAGCATCCATCTGCTGCGGCTGCCAGCTGGATGCAGTTGATCACCGCCGACATTTTATGACAGGACATGGCTTCGTTGGCACATGCGCCGATACCCCAGACGGAAAAGAGCAGCATTCCCATGGACAGAATCAGCAGAACTGCCCCACCGAACCGCTTCGCCTCTGTGCTGTGCAGAAAAAACATGCCCATTGCAATGCAGCATGCAATACCGGAAAAGTAGTCTATAGCAATAAAGTGCCAGTGGCATTTCATGGGAACCGAACTGCCTGACTCTAAGATTAGCTGATTGCCGCACGCTGCCCATGTGACAGATAGAATCAATGTGACCAGAGCGAGAATTTCAAATAAGATTAATCCCACGTAGTACGATTTTTTACTCGCCATAGTACTTCACCATAGAATCCACCATTGTGTCAATCCACTCGTTCAGCTGGGATTCTGCCACTGTTTCATCCAGTGCGCCGGCACGATAGACCTGATGCCAGATTTCCTTTGCACTGTCAAACAGCAGTTCTTCATCTCCGGAAATCCATTCGTAATCGTCAATCAATTTTGCATTGATGGCAGCATCACCGGCAATATAGCCTTTTTCCATGATTTTTTCTGCTGCTTCCTGGGGATTGGATTCCAGATATTCCGTTGCCATTCGGAACGCCTTTGAAAGACGTACAGCAATTTCGGGATTTTCCTCCAGTGTTGCTGTGCTCAGTCCTACGAAACAGCACAGATAGTCTGCCAGTTCTTCATCTGTCAGATTGGAGAAGAATTTCACATATCCATCCTTTTCAGCAATTTCTGCATAGGGATCATAGGCACCGAATGCATCAATGGAGCCATTTTCCAATGCCAGTTCCATTTCAGAGCCAGGATATACCACCCAGTTTACCAGATCCGGATCTTTTCCACGCTGTACCATCTCCGAGGAGATGAGGATTTTTGCAATATCCCCCATGCTTGCCACGGCAACTGTTTTTCCCTCCAGGTCAGATACAGAAAGAATACCGCTTTCCTTTGTCGCAGCACCTTGAATACATCCCTTATGCAGGGAGTCAATGATGGTAACTTCTACGCCATTCTTGATGGGCATAAACTGATCCGGTGTCAGTTCAAAGCAGTCCAGTTCATCATTTGCCATCAGGATAGAAACATCCTGCGTGATCTGCAAGAGATTTACATCCAGACCGAATGCTTCGAAATATCCATTTTCATAGGCAATAAAGATAGGTGCTTCGCAGGTGCCTCCCCAATATCCGGCAGTAATTGAAATGTTGCCTGTATCCTGTGCCGTTTTTGATTCGTCAGATTCTTCTGTGGTTTGTCCACAACCTGTTACTGCTGCTGCAAGGCAGACAGCATTCAGACATGCAATCCATTTGTTCCAAATTTTCATATTCACAGACTCCTTTTCATTTTTGAGCTTGTCCGGACAGAAAAATGTACAATTTTTCATGTGGACAGGCTCTTTATTTTCTCAATACATACCGCTGGTCATGCGATCGTATTGTCAGATGCAGTTTCATCTTTCAATTGCAGTTTCTCCATAATCATATTGCGCAGGTGTGTGACTTCCGGTGAAGTCCGTTTACGAGGATGCGGAAGAGAAATGGGTATTTCTGCAATTACAGAGGCTGGGCGAGGTGTCAGCACAAGAATCCGGTCACTCAGGTAAATAGCTTCTTCAATGTCGTGGGTCACAAGAAGCATGGTTGTTTGCTGCAATTGCTGCATTTTCAGTAATTGATCCTGCAATGCCATTCTTGTAAATGCGTCCAATGCACTGAGAGGCTCATCCAGCAGAATCAAGTCTGGTTTTTGCACAAACGTCCGTGCCAGAGAAACACGGCTTGCCATACCGCCGGAAATTTCGCTGGGATAGGATTTTTCAAATCCGTTCAACTGCATCCGTTGAATCATGGTGTCAACTTCTGCTCGCCTTTGTTTGAAAATATGGCGTGCTTTTAAGCCGAATGCGATATTTTCATATACATTCAGCCATGGAAATAAATTGGCATCCTGAAAGACATAGGCACGTTCCGGCTGTGTTCCCTGTATTGTTTTGCCATCGTAACACAAGCTGCCGGATTGTATGGGTTCCAGACCTGCTGCCAAGCGCAGAAATGTAGATTTTCCGCATCCCGAAGGCCCGATCAGAGAAACGATCTCTCCGGTATGCAGGGAAAGGGAAAAGTGGTTCAGTACCGGTACAGGTGCCTCTTTTTCCTTCTGAAATGTAAAATTCAATTGTTCTGCTTGCAATACAATCGCCATTGCACTCACCACCTTATGGAGTTTTTCTGCCATTTCATCAGCTTATCCCGCAGCCAGAACAGGAATTCGATAATCAGGAAAAACATTGCAATAAAAATCAGAACTGTGCTGTAGACACGGGCATATT
>JBJERF010000023.1:0-31644 GCA_051882115.1 Ruminococcus sp.
ATGAAATATGTATCCCTTGAAAATGTTCCGGTGGAACATTTTCAACGAAAAAAAGTAAATGCTGTTGCCCTGACTTTTGTGCTATAAATTCTTGACAGGCTTTTGAAAATATGGTACGATTGTGATAGAATCATGAAAATGAAGGAGGGACTCCGGATGCGGATGGATGAAATCGGATATCATCACAGGCATGATGCCGCTTTTCTGATCGACCGTCCCAATGGTGCAGGGGACTGGCTTTTTCTTGTCATCAAAACGCCGGCTGTGTTTCGCATAGATGGAAAGGATATGCAGGTGAAGGCGAATTCCTATATACTGTATACACCGGAATATCCTGAATATTATCATGCAGACCATGCAGAATATATTGATGACTGGATTCATTTCGGGCTGAATGAGGAAGAACAGCAGCTGCTCCATGAGCTGAAGCTTCCGCTGAATCGTCCGGTTTATCTGGGGGATATCTCCGGAATTTCTAAAATTGTACGAAATATGTGTTATGAATTTTATTCTGCGCATCTTCACCGCCATGAAATGGTCGATCTATATTTGAAGATGCTGTTTTATAAGCTTCATGAGCAGATTGAACTGAAACAGCCTGAACAGGATTTTTCAGAATCTGTGTACGGGGAACGGCTGATGTGGATTCGGGAGTGTATTTATCGGTGGCCGTGCCGTGACTGGCATGTAGATGCTATCGCCGGAGAACTTGCACTGAGCCGTTCAAGATTTCAGCATCTTTACAGTGATACATTCGGCAGCAGTGTAACACAGGATCTGATTCGCAGCCGCATTCAATATGCATCCAACCTGCTGCGGCAGACAGAGCTTTCCGTGGATGAAATCGCACAGATCTGCAAATACAGCAATACTTCTTATTTTATACGGCAGTTCAAGAAAATGATGGGTGTTACACCGAATACCTATAGAAATACACAGAAGAAATCGTAATTTGTGCCCCATGGCCGCTGAACCGGCATGGGGCACCTTCTGCTTTCAAATGCTTTTCATCAGAGAATAGCAGATAACTATAAATGTGCAAATAAACATGGATTTCGCAATTCTATACAAAGAAAAAGAAAATTCTGTAGGGGCGAGCATTTTTTATGCAGTTACTTTACAATTCCACAAAAATCTGTTATACTAAAAGGAATTCAGGGGAACGATCTCCTGTTATGATTATTTTCTCAAAAATCAACTGAAAGGACTCATTTCTATGAAAAAACACACGATTCTTTTTCTTTTCACAGCGGTTTCGCTTTGCTGTCGTCCCTATTCTGTTTTTGCGGACGATACAAACCCATCGCCATCAGAATGGATGATGTATCTTGCGCAAACAGATTTCAACTCAGAAGATTATGGAGAAACGGAATTTGCTTATGATACAAAAAGTTTCCCGATTGTCAGAGCAGAATATGAAGATCCGGCTCTTGTAAAAATTATGATTGACCCCGGACATGCCGGTTATTACAATCCGTCTACCGTTGTCAATGGCTATTATGAAAGTGTCATGAATTGGACGCTTTCTAACTATCTGAAAGAAGAACTGGAGACTCTGGGGGTACAAGCAGATTTAACCAAAACCTCTCTTCAGGACGATCCGGATTTACAGCCAAGAGGACATATGTCTGCCGGATATGACTTCTTCCTTTCGGTACATAGCAATGCAGCAAGCTACTCATCGCTTGATTATCCCACAGCCATTTGCTATCAGAATCTGGACTGGACTACCATTGATGATACCAGCCGGGAAGTCGGTCAGATTTTAACGGATACTGTGACAAATGTGATGGGTACACAGCAAAAAGGCATTATCTGGCAGCGGCTTTCTGTAAATGACAGAGACGGAAACGGCGTATATGACGATGAGTGGTATGGTGTTCTGTGTGGTGCTCGTTATGTCGGAACACCCGGTGTGCTGATGGAGCATTCATTCCATACAAACTATCGTTCAACGGTCTGGCTGATGCAGGACAGTAATTTGAGAAGACTCGCACATGAAGAAGCAGCCGTACTTGCAGACTACTTCAAAGCCAAAAAAGCAGAAGAAATCAGTACGATGACCACCACTACCGATACAATGGAAACGACAACCGGCACAACAACAGAAACCACTGTTGTAACGGAAACCACTACCACCGCACCTCTGACAACAACGGAGCCCGTGATGACAACCACGGTTCCGGATGCGGAACGAAAAATCGGTGATGTGGACGGCGATGGATTGATTATGATAGAAGATGCCGAGCAGATTCTGACGTATTATGCTCAGAATGCCGCCTCTCTTTCTCAAGTATTCCCCACTGTCATTCAGCAAACAGCGGCGGATTTCAATGGTGACCATGAAATTACAATCGAAGATGCAACATCTGTATTACAATGCTATGCAGAACAAGCCGCTGGATTGCAGCCCATATTGCAGCTGGTTTCAGAAAGAATATAATCGATTCCATTGAAAATATTCCGGCGGAACAGCTTCCATGAAAAAAGGAAATGCCGTTGCCCTAAGAGCCTGTTTCACATCTTTTCGCACACATCTTTTCGGTGGATTTTGCTGTTTTCTGCGTGAAAAATTCTTGCCAGGCGACAGCCTGCCTGCGAATTTTTGCCTTGAAACCTGCGAAAATCCCCTCGAAAATCTGCGCACGTCAAGATATGAAACAGGCTCTAAAAAAATCTTGCAAGTATTTATTGCAAAATCCAATGGAATATAGTATAATAAAGAGAACGCAGTTTATAAAGAGTAGCGGAAGGAGAACCATTATGTGTGGATTTACCGGTTTTACCAATCATATTGATAATTCCAATCTGGTACTGGGTGAGATGCTGGACAAAATCAAGCATCGGGGACCGGATGCGGAAGGAACCTACATTGACGAATCTGTTGCACTGGGACATCGCCGCCTGAGTATTATTGACGTATCGGAAGCAGGCAATCAACCGCTGTACAGCGAGGACGGTTCACTGGTCCTTGTGTTCAACGGCGAAATTTACAACTACCAGACCATCCGTGAGGAGCTGATTCAGAAAGGCTACCATTTTGCCACCCAGACAGATTCCGAGGTGCTGATTTACGGCTATCGGGAATATGGTGCCAAGCTGCTGGAGCGTTTGCGTGGTATGTTTGCATTTGTCATCTGGGATAAGGAAAAAAAGACGCTGTTTGGTGCCCGTGATTTCTTCGGCATCAAGCCGCTGTACTATGCACAAATGGGCGATACTTTTCTGTTTGGCTCAGAGATCAAGAGCTTTTTGTGTCATCCTCATTTCAAGAAGGAGCTGAATACAGATGCGCTGGAGAATTATCTGACCTTTCAGTATTCTCCCTGTGCGGAAACATTTTTCAAGGGCGTTTATAAGCTGCCGCCGGCACATTATTTCACCTATCAGGATGGGAAGCTGGAAATTCAGCGGTTCTGGGAGGTTGAATTCCATGCAGATGAGAAGCCGGATCTGAATACATGGGTGGAGCGCATTTCAGATACGTTCCATGATTCTGTACGTGCCCATAAAATTGCAGATGTGGAGGTCGGCTCGTTTCTGTCCAGCGGTGTGGATTCCAGCTATGTGGCAGCCATTGCCGATGTTGACAAGACCTTTACCGTGGGCTTCGGCAAAGAGGAACGCTATAATGAAATCGGTTGGGCAAAGGAATTTTCCAATGCCATCGGTATCAAGAATTACAGCAAGGTCATTGAACCGGAGGAATACTGGGAAAAGCTGCCGCTGATTCAGTATCATATGGATGAACCACTGGCAGATCCTTCTGCTATTGCGCTGTATTTTGTCTGCAATCTGGCATCACAGTCCCTGAAGGTTGTGCTTTCGGGTGAGGGTGCAGATGAAATTTTCGGCGGCTACAATGTATACAGCGATCCCGGCTCTACCTTCTATGACCGTTTGCCTGCCGGCTTCAAGCATGGGGTGGCTTCTGCTGTCAGCAAGCTGCCGGCAAAGCGGGGATTGAATTTCTTCGTGCGCAAGGGCAGAACGGTGGAGGAACGGTTTATTGGCAACGCTTACATGTTTACCCCCAAGGAACGCAAAGAGCTTTTAAAGATACAGACAAATGCCCCTGACCCTACGGTGATTACAAAGCCGTTCTATGATCAGGTGCAGGGCTATGACGATGTAACCAAGATGCAGTATCTGGATCTGCATATGTGGATGGCAGGAGATATTCTCCTGAAAGCGGATAAGATGAGTATGGCAAATTCGCTGGAGCTTCGTGTACCGTTTCTGGATAAGGAAGTGATGGCACTGGCTTCCCAGATACCGACACGTTATCGTGTGACGCATAAGGAAACCACAGCGGATGCAAAATATATTACAAAGTATGCCATGCGTCTGGCTGCCAAGAAGGATACACCGCCTCAGACGGCAAAGACCGCTGCCAAGAAGAAACTGGGCTTTCCTGTCCCCATTCGTGTATGGCTCAAGGAGGACGGCTACTATCATACTGTAAAGACTGCTTTTACCGGAAAGGCTGCACAGCAGTTCTTCCATACAGAGAAGCTTGTACAGCTGCTGGATGATCACAGAGCCGGAAAGGCAGACAACAGCCGGAAGATCTGGACGGTTTATATGTTCCTTGTCTGGTACGGTGTTTATTTTCAGGAAGAAGCATAAGCTGCTCAGCATCAAGCATCAGATAAAGTGAGGAATGTGCCGTATGGCAAGTATTGTAACTTATGATTATATTCGCAGGAATCCGGATATTATGGAATATATCCGCCGTGCAGACAAGGCACTGGAAGCACTGGGCTATACAGAGCATGCCTTTGCCCATGTGGAAAAAACAGCCCATACAGCGGCGATGATTCTGACAGAACTGGACTATCCTGCACGTACTGTGGAGCTTGCAAAGATTGCCGGCTTCCTGCATGACATCGGCAATGTAATCAACCGGATTGACCATGCTCAAAGCGGTGCGGTTATGGCGTTTCGATTGCTGGATCGGCTGAATATGCCGGTGGATGAAATCTGCTCCATTATTTCCGCTATCGGAAATCATGATGAAGAAACAGCGCAGCCGGTGGATGCCATTGCAGCAGCATTGATTCTTGCAGATAAATCCGATGTACGGCGCAGCCGTGTGCGCAATACCACGCTCACTGCTTTTGATATTCACGACCGTGTGAATTATGCAGTAGAACGCTCGAAGCTGTCTGTTTCAGCGGATAAAAAGAGCTTTGTACTGGAGCTGACCATTGATACAGAGATTTCTTCGGTGCTGGAGTATTTTGAAATTTTTATGCAGCGTATGCTTTTGTGCAAGCGTGCGGCGCAGTTTTTTGACATGTCGTTTAAGATTTATATGAATGACAGCATGGTTTTGTAAAAGCCTGCAAGGCAGAAATCTGCTTTGTCGGTGGAATAATCGGGCGGCGTATGCTGACCTGTACGAAAACATAGGAGGTTTCAAACATGATTTCATCGTATCCGCATTTGATTGACCTGAATGATTACCCGGCATCCTGGTGGAAGGATGTAGTGGATCTGGGTGAGAAAATTAAAAATAATCCGGAGATTTATTCCGGTGCCTGTCACAACAAGATTATGGCAACGCTGTTCTATGAGCCGTCTACCCGTACACAGATGTCTTTCCAGACGGCGATGCTTCGGCTGGGCGGCAGACTCATCGGTTTTGACAATCCGGCAAACTCCTCTGTATCCAAGGGTGAAACACTGAAGGATACAACAAAAATTGTCAGCAATTATGCGGATATTCTGGTTATGCGCCATCCGGTAGCCGGTGCTGCCAAAGCAGCGGCTCTTTCTGCGGATTGTCCGGTCATCAATGCGGGTGACAGCGGTCATCTGCATCCCACCCAGACTCTGACCGATTTGCTGACGCTGAAATGTGAAAAGGGCAGACTGGATCATCTAACCATCGGTCTTTGCGGCGATCTGATCAACGGCAGAACGGTGCATTCCTTGCTGAAGGCAATGTCCTGCTTTGAGGGCAATCGTTTTGTTCTGATTTCTACACCGGAATTGCAGCTTCCGTCTTATGTAAAGGATATTCTCAAGGCAAGCGGCTGTCCCTTTACGGAGGTTACTTCTCTGGAAGAGGTGCTGCCGGAGCTGGATGTTCTGTATATGACACGGATTCAGCAGGAGCGTTTTGCAAGCCGTGAAGATTATCTGGCGCAGAAGGATACATACATCCTGACGGCAAAGAAGATGAAAACGGCAAAGCCGGATATGATTATCCTGCATCCGCTGCCGAGAGTGGATGAAATTGAGGTTGAAATTGATGAAGACCCCAGAGCCATGTATTTCAAGCAGGCTCGATATGGTATGTATGTGCGTATGGCACTGATTATCACGATGCTGAATCTGGATACCAAGACGACCCTGCTGCACGGAAAAACCTATACAAATGTGGCTTGTAAGAATCCCAACTGTATTACATGCTCTGAGAAATATTTGCCCAAGAGTTTTATTTCCATCGGGGATTCCCTGCTGGAATGCGAATACTGCAACGAACGTCTGCTCCTAGAACGCTGAGAAGAAAAGAAAACTGCTGCATGGCTGAAATGGCTGTGCAGCAGTTTTTTTGTTATTTCGGGGTAAATCATGGTTAAATGACAGGAAATCCGATTGACGATGGTTTCTGTGGATGCTATAATAAATCTTGCTGACTTCTTTTTTATCGATACAGAAAGGAATTTACCATGACCAGACGCTATCTTTTTGCATTCGCATTAACCATTGCAGCACTGCGGGCATTGGGTGTTTCCCCGTCCGCAGACGGCGAACCAGCGTACCGCTGGACCGTCTACCCCACCCCCACCTAATGTTATTGGAGATGAGAAGGCATCAGCCCCCTCCCACAAGGGAGGGGGGGAAAGCAATTATAAAAGCTTTTTCGGTGCAGCAGTTTTCTCGAAAAATGCTGCTGGGGTCAAGGGGCAAAGCCCCTTGTCGCCGTCCGCAGACGGCGAACCAGCGTACCGCTGGACCGTCTACCCCACCCCCTCCTAATGTTATTGGAGATGGGAAGGCATCAACCCCCTCCCACAAGGGAGGGGGGGAAGCAATTATAAAATATAAAAGTTTTCGGTCAAGCCTTTCTCAAAAGGCTTGTGGAGTCCAGAGGCAAAGCCTCTGGTCGCCGTCCGCAGACGGCGAAACCAGCGTACCGCTGGACCGTCTACCCCACCCCCGTTTTAGTTGTTGAAAATGGAAAGGGATCACCCCCCTCCCACAAGGGAGGGGGGGAAAGTAATTATAAAATATAAAAGGGCTGCTGCATCCATATGGTTGCAGCAGCCCTTTCGGTTACGATCGGATCTGACCGTTTCCTTCAATGAGATATTTCACGGTGGTCAGCTCCGTCAGACCCATGGGGCCTCTTGCATGGAGCTTCTGGGTGGAAATGCCGATTTCCGCACCGTAGCCAAATTCTCCGCCGTCTGTAAAGCGTGTGGATGCATTCACATAAACCGCAGCTGCATCTACCTCACGCTGGAAGCGTGCAGCCGTATCCAGATCCTTTGTGATAATGCATTCAGAATGCTTGGTGCTGTACTTTGCAATATGTGCCAGTGCTTCGTCCAGACTTTTCACAACCTTTACAGAAAGCTTGTAATCGTTGAATTCCGTATCATAAATTTCTTCCGTTGCCGGCAATACGCAGTCACCCAGAATGGCACGGGTCTTTTCGCAGCCGTAGAAAACAACATCATGTGTATCCAGAGCTGCCTTGATTCTGGGCAGAAGCAAAGCAGCCACATCCTCATGAATGATGAGTCCTTCAATGGCATTGCATACAGAAGGACGCTGTGTTTTCGCATTGTCCACAATGCGAACCGCCATGTCATAATCTTCCTCACCGTGGAGACAGCGGTCAATGTATACATGACAGTTTCCTGCCCCCGTTTCAATGACCGGTACGGTTGCCTGCTTGACAACCGCCTGAATCAGACCGGCACCGCCCCGTGGAATCAGCACATCCAGATAGCCGTTGAGACGCATCATATCGGCGGCTGTTTCACGGGAGGTATCCTCTACCAGCTGAATACAGTCCATGGGCAGACCTGCCGAAGCCACTGCTTCACGCATGATATGCGTCAGGCACATATTGGAGTGAATGGCTTCCTTGCCGCCCCGCAGCAGAACCGTATTGCCAGCCTTCAGACAGAGGGTGGCAGCATCCACCGTTACATTGGGACGGGATTCAAAAATAATGCCGATAGAGCCAAGGGGAACACGGGTTTTCAGAATGCGCAGACCATTGGGGCGCACACTGCCGCTGATGACAGAGCCAACGGGATCATCCATGGCAATCAGCTGTAAAACTGCATCTGCCATCCCCTGAATGCGTCCATCCGTCAGGCGCAGACGATCCTGCAAAGCGGCACTCATGCCGTTTTCCTGTGCAGCCTGCAAATCCAGCGCATTGGCATGAATGATTTCTTCCTTTTTCAGGCGCAGTGCATCTGCAATTGCCTGTAATGCTGCATTTTTCTTTTGCGGTGCAGCGGCTGCCATCAAAGGTGTAGCCGCTTTTGCTTTTTCTCCCAGTGACTGAGCGTAATTCATATCTGATCCTCTTTTCCGGTTTTATTGTTGGGATTTGCAACAAAAATGGTTCCCACGTTTTTATTTTCGAACAGGTCATACAGCTTATCCGGTTCGTTTCCATTCATAATCACCATATCAATATTGGCATCGGTTGCAATTTTGGCAGCATGAATTTTTGTAGCCATACCGCCGGTACCCAGTGAGGAACCGGCACCTCCTGCCATTTCCATAATACGGGTGTCAATCTTTTCTACAACAGGAATGACCTCTGCATCGGGATGACTGTGGGGATCCGCAGAGTACAGTCCGTCAATGTCGGACAGAATAATCAGCAAATCAGCTTCGATGATGGTGGCAACCATGGCTGCCAGAGAATCATTTTCACCGATTTTCAGTTCCAGCTCATCAATGGCAACGGTGTCGTTCTCATTGACAATGGGCACCACGCCCATTTCCATCAGACGCTGCAAGGTGTTCTGTACATTGTGCAGACCATTGGTTAAAATATGCTTTGTCAGAAGAATCTGTGCAACGGTTACGCTGTATTTGCTGAACATATCGTCATAGATATGCATCAGCTCACACTGTCCCACCGCAGCAACCGCCTGTTTGGTGGGCGTATCATCCGGACGGCTGGTCAGATTCAGCTTTCCGATGCCCATGCCTACTGCACCGGAGGATACGAGAATCAGCTCCTTGCCGGCATTGTGCAGATCTGCCAGCACCTGTACCAGCTTTTTCATACGGCGGATGTTCAGCTTACCGGTTTTATGGGTCAGTGTGGATGTACCGAGTTTGAGTACAATCCGCTTTTTGGATGCAATGTCTGTCATAATCGTATCAGACCTCTTTCATTTCAATTATGCCTACACCACGTTCTGCGGTGTACCGTTCAAATAGCAGCGCAGGTTATTGTATGCGATTTCCAGCAGTCTCTGTCGTGTTTCCAGAGGCGACCACGCAATATGCGGTGTAATGCTGCAATTGGGTATGTTCGCCAAAGGTGTATTTGCAGTCATTGGCTCTGTCTCTAAAACATCCAGAGCTGCTGCCGCCAGCCTTTTCTCTTTCAATGCCGCTGCCAATGCGGCTTCATCTGCAATGGCACCTCGTGCGGAATTGATCAGCAGTGCGGTGGGCTTCATACGTGCAAGATTTTCTTTGGAAATCATGCCCTTTGTTTCCGGTGTCAGAGGTGTATGAATGGTCAGCACATCTGCCCGGGAAAAGGCTTCTTCTATGGATACCTGTGCATAGGGACAGTTTTCCGGTTTTGTCCGTGTGGAGATGAGAATTTCCATACCGAAAGCATCACCGATTTTTGCCACCTGTCGGCCGATGCTGCCGTATCCGATGATGCAAAGGGTCTTACCCCGAAGCTCATGGGTGGGGTAGGGAAAATAAGAAAATGCAGGAGACTGGATCCAGCCGCCGCTGCGCACATCCGCATCATACAGATGCATGCGGTTATAGTGATAGAAAATCTGTGCAAACACATACTGTGCTACAGCATCTGTGGAGTAGGTTCCAGCATTGCATACCGTAATGCCAGCAGCCTTTGCTGCCTGCATATCAATATTGTTATAACCCGTAGCCAGCACGCCGATATACCGCAGATTGGGACAGGCGGCAATGATCTCCCGGGTGATGAGGGTTTTGTTGCATAAGAGCAGCTCCGCCTCACCGATACGGGCAGCTGTTTTTTCCGGCGGTGTCAGGGCATATACCGTAACGTCTGCATATTCCTCAAAGCAACGGGGGGAAAGTTCATTTTCACTGCATAGTGTCTGCCAGTCTGTAATGACGAGTTTCATGCATTTTCTCCGTTTGTGGTGTTGTTTTCCGTGCTTTCCGGTTCAGCGGCAGAGACTGCTTCATCCGGCTTCATTTCGGGTGGAAGCGGTGTGGTATCATCCAGCTCCTGTTGCCGGTGAGAGCGTTCAATGAAAGCAAATACCAGTGCACCAAGCAGCAGAACGATTTCAAATGCGCCGACTGTATAGAAAAGGGTGCTGTCCTCCGGCTGGATGTAAATGCACAGGGAAGCGGGAATGCCGATGGCAATCAGCAGCTGATAGGATTTTTTCATGCGGACATATTGAATCAGAAAGAATACACAGGCAAGGATACTGAATACCAGATGCCATGTAAAAGAAATGGGAAATGTAGTTGCGTCCATGGTAAGGACTCCTTTCAAGGAATATCCGTAAATTTGATGCAGACTGCTTGTACGCATAAAAACGTCCAAAAAAGCATCATATTTTATTTTAACATAATTTCCTGTTGTTGTCAATGGAGCGTGTGATGTCTTTTCCAAAAAAACAGTGCAGCTTTGCAGCTCGCCGGCATGGGGGAGGCTGTTGACCGTGGAAAAGGATACTTTCCATCAGGAATAGATGTGTATTTTGTAGAAAACGTGAAAAAAAGGAGAAAAATGCATCGGAATCTTGTGAGAATTCCGGATAAAATAGTGCTTCCATTTTTCGATGGAATATGTTATAATAGGTGTTGTAGATGCGCATGGGACATGCTGTCTCCTGCTGTCTATGCTGTAAATAGGGGATACAAAGGAAATGATGAAACATTTAAGAAGGAGGCGTAATTATGAGCAGCGCAGATATCGCTGTGAAGAGTGAGCAGTTTTTGGATTGCCCGTCAACGGTATATGATGCAAAGATCACATTTACAGAACGGGAAACAGGCAGCGGTGTGAAGGATTATCCTGTTCTTGAATTTGATGATCAGGCTCTGAATGAACTGACAGCAAAAGTAGAGCATGCTCTTCAGGATAGTGACATCAAGCCCGGTGGGGGATTTGTCTATCGTACAGTAAAACGCACATTTGATATTGTAGCATCTTTGGGCGGACTGATTGTACTGGCAATTCCGATGGGTGTTGTTTCTCTTTTGATTTATTGTGAGGATAAAGGCAATCCGATTTTTTCTCAGGTTCGCTTGACCAAGAACGGCAAGACATTCCGGATGTATAAATTCCGTTCTATGTGTATGGATGCGGAGGAACGATTCCGTGAGGTGCAGAAAATCAACCAGACAGATGGACTGGCCTTCAAGAGCGAAGATGACCCTCGTATTACAAGAATCGGTAAATTCCTGCGAAAGACATCCATCGATGAGCTGCCGCAGCTGGTCAATGTATTGAAGGGCGATATGTCTTTCATTGGACCCAGACCGCCGCTTCCCCGTGAGGTTGTGATGTACACGCCTCATCAGATGGAACGGCTGCATGTAAAAGGCGGCCTTGCCTGTTATTGTCAGTGCAACGGCAGAAGCGATATGCCCTTTGATGAATGGGTGGAAACAGATATTGATTACATCAAAAAGCGCAGTCTCAAGACGGATTTGCAGCTTCTGTTTCAAACGATAAAAGTTGTTTTGGGCAAAAAAGGTGCTCGCTAAAAGCAATTGCCTGTAAAGCAGTATGTACAAGAACAGGCTGTTCTCCACAGAACAGCCTGTTTCATTATATGAGATCCTGTTTCGCATCTTTTCGCACACATCTTTTCGGTGGATTTTGCTGCTTTCTGCGTGAAAAATCCTTGCCAGGCGACAGCCTGCCTGCGGATTTTCGCCAGATAACCAGCAAAAATCCTCTCGAAAATCTGCGCACGTCAAGATACGAAACAGGCTCTGAGAAAAGAGGAGTAGAAAAATGATGAGATGGAAGTCATATCTTGCAGCTGCACTGGCTGTTCTGAGTCTGAGTGTGCCGCTTGCAGGATGCAGCAGTACGGACGGCGGGGATTCCTCCAGCGGACAGGCAGAAACAACAGCAGCAGCAACGACAGAATCCGCTGAAGAGGAAACGGAAACAGAGGAAACGGAAGAGACGACAGAAGAGGAATCCACAGAAGCAGCAACAGAGCATGTCAGTCCCATAGAAACCGTAACCTCTACGCTGGGTGCAGAGGTGTCAGGCATTGATGCCATTCTGGATCGTGACGGTACCAATACATATAAGGCAGACTTGTCAGATATGATTCAGGACGGCGACCAGGTTCAGTCCTTTACCTTTATCTTTTATGCAGCAGACGGCGTTTCCAATATGGTAAACTATAAAGGCGGCTGCGGTATATCTGTGACAAAGGATTGTGCGGCTGCAACGGATAAGGGCTGGTATCAGTCGGATGACTTTGAATATGCGGTCAACGGTGCCTATGCAGAAATTACATGGAATGTTCCGGCAGATGTTGCACCGTACATCGATGCAGATGGTGAGGTGCTGATTGGCTACTGGTGGAGTGAGGTGCAGCAGGTGCGCCTGAGCAGTGTGATCTGTAACTATACACGCACCGCAGAAGTGCCTGTAGATGGTCAGACATCTGTTTCTCCGGCACTGACCCTCAGCTACAGCAATGAGGAAACAAAGACGGCGCATGTGGATTTGTCGGAACTGATCGGTAAAGATGATACCATACAAACCGTGACCTTTGACATTTCCGCAGGCGGCTCTCTGGGCAAATTTACCGGTGCATTTGGTATTTCACTGGAAAAGGGCAGCAAGGCTGCAACGGATGAAAACTGGTATCAGAGCGGTGATATTGCCGTGATTACCGATGCATCCAGCCTGTCTCTGACATGGATTGTGCCGGATGCTGTAAAGGCAGATGTTTCTGCGGAGGGACAGGTCATGCTGGGCTTCTGGTGGAGCGATCAGTCCTCTGTTACACTGGACAGAGTGACGGTTCGGTACAGCAATTCCACCGGTGAACCCAGCGTTCATGCAGCACCGCAGGATCAGGAGGAGCTTGTTTCCAGTGGGGGGACAACGGCTTCTGCGGAAGCAGTGAACCAGATGACCTCAGCGGAAATTGTTGCAGATATCCGTGTAGGCTGGAATCTGGGCAATACGCTGGACAGCTATAATACAAATTCTTCCGATACAGAAACCGGCTGGGGCAATCCGAAAACCACACAGGCAATGATCGATGCCGTACAGAAAGCCGGCTTTAATGCCATTCGTATTCCGGTTACCTGGGGCGAACATATGTCGGATGACGGTACCATTGAGGCTTCCTGGATGGCACGTGTAAAGGAAGTTGTGGACTATGCCATGAACGATGGCATGTATGTCATTCTGAATGTGCATCATGATGATTATATCTGGCTGACACCGACCTATAGCAATCAGGCAGCTGTAGAGAAAAAGCTGGTGCGTATCTGGGAGCAGATTTGTGAGACCTTTGGCGATTATGACCATCATCTGATTTTTGAAGGTATGAATGAACCTCGTGTGGTTGGCTCTGCAACAGAATGGAGCGGCGGAACACCGGAGGAGCATGATGTAATCAATCAGCTGTTCCAGAAGTTTGTGGATACCGTTCGTGCCACCGGAGGTCTGAATGCAGACCGTACATTGATTGTGACCTCTCATGCCCAGTCCATTACAGAAACGGCTGTCAGTGCCGTAAAGGTTCCGGATGATGATCATATCATCGTTTCCATTCACAGCTATGCACCGTGGGATTTCTGCGGACCGGAAGATGGCCGTTCTACATGGGGCAGCGATGCGGATAAAGCAGAGCTGGACAAAAATTTCCAGTATCTTGCCGATACCTTTATCAGCAAGGGCATTCCGGTAATTATCGATGAATTCGGTGCAGTGAATAAGTATGAGAATACGGCGGATCGTGCAGCCTATTTTGAATATTATATCAAGAGTGCCAAGAAGCAGGGCATCAAGTGCTTTGTATGGGACAATGGTGCAGTCAATGCCGATGGTGACAATGGCTTCGGACTGCTGAACCGAAAGGATTGTACATGGTACTATCCGTCTATTGTAAATGCAATTATGCGTGGTGCTGAGTAAGCATGTATATTTGTTCCAAATAGAATAAAAGAAAGCCGCTGCTTATCTGCCAGATATTGGCAAATTGCATAATGCAGCGGCTTTTTTGTTGTTGAAAACGCTGAAATTTGTGATTTATTCCGAAAATCGTCAATTATTTAGTGATTTTTTCGGTGAAAGGTGCTATAATAAAGTTATTCACTACCCATTTTCATACGGAAGGAGATAGAAATCAAATGAGTAATCGTATTATAACAATAGAAAGAGAGTACGCAAGCGGCGGTCGTGAAATCGGTCAGAAGGTTGCACAGGAGCTGGGCATTTCCTTTTATAACCGTGAGATTCTGGAAATGGCATCTGAGCGGTGCGGTGTGTCCGTGGATTATCTTGCCAGTGCAGAGGAAGCTGCCCCCAAGAGCTTTTTGTATACGCTGATGCTTTCCTCCAATCCGACCCGTTCCATTGAGGATAATCTGCCTTTATCGGATAAGGTGTACATTGTAGAGACCAATATTATCCGTGAGCTTGCGGAGAAGGAAGACTGTGTAATTGTGGGTCGCTGTGCAAGTTATATTCTCCGTGATCTGGATCGGATGTTCAGTACATTTATTTATGCAGATACAGAGGCAAGGGTCAAGCGGGCTGTGGAGTCTTATGGAATTGAGCCGCGCCGTGCAGAGGCTATGCTGCGCAAATCTGACAAGCGTCGGGAGACATTTTACAGCATCAATACTGGCGGAAACTGGTATGATAAGTCCAATTATGCGCTGTGTATGAACAGCAGTGCTCTGGGCATTGACCTGTGTGCAGAAATGATTGTCAACGCCGTAAAAAGAACCATCGGTTAACCAGCGTACCGCTGGACCGTTTACCCCACCCCCGTTTCAGTTACCGAAAGCAGGGATGCATCAGCCCCCTCCCACTGGGGAGGGGGGGAAGGTTGATGCAAGTTCAAAAGGTATAGAAGTTTTCGGTCAAGCCTTTCTCAAAAGGCTTGTGGGGTCAAGGGGCAAAGCCCCTTGTCGCCGTCCGCAGACGGCGAAACACCCTGCGCCATCCTTTTGGCGCGCGGGGAAAGGGGTGAAAAAATGCGACAGCATTTTTGAGGGGAAGCGGACAAGACCGCTTCCCCTTGTTCCAGTGATGAAGCAAAGTACATCTTGTAAACGTCCCGGCGGGACGTTTACAACGAGTAAAAAACTAAAATGCCATAATAAAAGGGATGCTGCAACTCACCGTTGCGGCATCCCTTTTTGTAAGATTACAGTTTCTTTTTCTGATTTTCAATCATTGCCAGCAGATCATCTACAGAAGAATCATTCTTGCTGCTGGAACGCTTAGAAGGAGAAGCGGAATGCTTTGCCGTATAAGCCGGTTTGCTGGGCTTTTTAACCGGTGCGGGTTCGCTGGTATGCTGCTCTGATGAAGAAACACGGGACAGCGGATCACTGGCATTCAGAATATCATCTACGTTCGGTTTGCGGAATGTAGATGTGGAGGAAGCTGAAGCAGAGCTGCGGAAGAGCTTTCCGCCGGAAGAACCGTTTGCTTCATGTGCACCATGATATTCCTGACTCTGTCCGTATGTGCTTTCGTTGTGGGTATTGTTTTCCTGCAAGGAGCTGGAACCGGAAGCACCTGCCGCATACTTGCCCACATAATTGCTTTCAGAAGCTGTAGGCTGTTCGAAAGGTGCTGTTTTCAGAATCGGAATATCCTTTTGCGCCTTGAACTGCATGGTACGTGCTTTCTGATAGGGTGAATTCGGATTTACAGCCTTAGGCGTGAAATTCTGTGCAATAGAAATACGCTTGCGATCCAGTGTGCTGGTGCTGCTGATATCAGGTGTGTAGTCGGATTCATCGCCGTAATGACCAGTTCCGTAATCGTCCTGATCATCCATATCATCCTCATCTTCATAATCCTCATCATACACATCTTCGCCCGGAATTTCGTCATAATTTTCCTCAAATGCATATGCATCTTCATCCAGCCGGCGGCTTCTGGAGTGTACGATTTTCACAATCAGCATGACAACCAGCAGAATGCAGGGCAGAGCCAACAGGAGCAGAATGCCCGGTAAACTCTGAACGAATGTAATGTATGTGTACAATCCGCTGTGCTCAAATGTGCAGATACCCAGAATGGAACTGGAGGTAATTGCAGGTTCTGTTCCCATACGATCAGCCTGCATCGTTGTAGGATAATAGAGCAGCTCGCCTGTTTCCTCATTCGGCTCAATACGCAGGATACGGCGGATTGCATAGCCGTTGGAATCCTTGTCCTCAATGGGAGAAGAATCGTCCGGATCCAGAACGCACAGAATTGCATTATTGACAGAAAGGGGATCTGTGCCATTATATTCCTTTGCAAATACAACTGTTTCGGCGTGGATGGAAGCAGAATCATCAGCAGTGTCTGTTACTTCCATTGCATGGCTCTTTTGGAGATAGAGATAATAACCAAAGAGCTGCGGCGTATCCTTGGTGGCGAAAAGAATCGTTGTGAACATTGTTGTCGCCGCAACAATTATCAAAATAACTGCGACAATCACTCCAAGAACGGAGGTAGCCTTTTTCTTCTTCATAATGAAACCTTCCTTTAGACGAAATTGAATTATACTTATTATAACATACTCTGTGAGAGAATTCAATAAGAAATTTGGAATTTCTCAGTTTTTTTGTAGAAAAATCCATAGAAAAGCGGCTGAAAAGGCAAAAGTCGTCAAAACGACGAAATTTATGCTGTAAATTATGGAAAAGGCATGGGCGTATGTGCTTTTTTAAAAAAATTACAGCTTTTGCTTGACAAATGCAGCAGACTATGCTATAATAACTTATGTTGCTACACATGCTTTGTTTGCGCTGGAATAGCTCAGTTGGTAGAGCAGCTCATTCGTAATGAGCAGGTCGCGTGTTCGAGTCACGTTTCCAGCTCCACAAGAAGACCTTGCCGTAAGACAGGGTCTTTTTCCATAAAGCAAAATTCAAAAGGATTGCTCAACCGGAGAACAGCTATTTTTATGCGGATGTAGTTTAGTGGTAAAACATCAGCTTCCCAAGCTGAGGTTGCGGGTTCGATTCCCGTCATCCGCTCCATGATTGTATTGACAGATTTAAATAGGAGCATTATGTCTCTGCTTTGGCAGGGACATATTTTTTTACTTGACAGAGTCGGACAACCATGGTATCATGGTAAAAAATGAATATTTTAAGAAAAGGAGCCCTTGAAATGAATGAATATCGACGCTGCCGTCATTGCGGTATGTCATTGACGCATGAAAAGAAGTGTCCCCATTGCGGTGCAGATACAGAGAAACCTGTACAAAGCAGCACAGCTGTAAAAAAGAATGCTTCGTTGTATAAGGTGCTGGGTATTGCGGCAGGCGGACTGGCTTTTGGCTGTATTCTTGTATTCGGCATCGTTATGATGATGCAGTACCCAAAAAATCATGAGCCGAATCTGCTTCCGGAGCAGTCAGCGGATGCGACTGTTATAAAAGAGGATGAGACATCCTCTGAAAAGACAGCGGAAGCCTCACAGACGGAGACCGCAGAGGATCTTCAGGTGAAAAACGGCATTTACAGTGCCGGTGAGTATTGCGTAGGAACGAGTATTCCGGCAGGTACATACATTGCAGTGGAGGAGAGTTCTACTGGTCTGGTGCTGACTGTATCAGCAGATGAAGCAGAGGAAAATGAATATTACTGTTATCCATGGGTACGGGGCAGTGTGATTTTTACTGTAGAGGATGGGCAATATCTGCATGCCACCAATTGTCGTTTGTATGATGCAGAAAAGGTAGAGTTGACATTGAATCCGTTTCAGGTGCCGGGGATGTTCCGTGCAGGTACGGATATAGAACCGGGGACTTACCATATCAAGCGGTATGGAGAATATGGTCCTCGGATCTGTGAGGTGTATACACAGCTCACATCTACCGGGCCGGTCGTTCGTTCCGACAGTGTAGCAGCTGTGGTAGAATCCGGTGAACTGACAGAAGAAACAACCGTGACACTGCAAGAGGGGGATATTCTCTATTTGAAGGGCTGTGTTTTACAGGAACCATAAAACAAAAGCGAGCTGTACCCCCTCCCACTGGGGAGGGGGGGACAAATTATAAAAGTTTTCGGTCAAGCCTTTCTCAAAAGGCTTGCAGGGTCCAGGGACAGCGTCCCTGGTCGCCGTCCGCAGACGGCGAAACACCCTGCGCAAAAAACTTCTATATGAAAAGGGACTGCTGAAAAACTTCCAGCAGTCCCTTTTTTTTGTTTTTATCCATTACAGGACAGGCTGAACAGGCATTGTGCAGTTGTTCAGAATGGATTGAATAATTACGGTTGCATCAACTGTACTCAATACACCGTCCCGATAGCAGTCTGCATTAGCAGCAGCTGTCTGGTTCAGTGAGATTGCACCGGTCAATGCCTTGTGCAGCAGAACGACATCTGTCATTGTTATCTCATAATCCATATTTACATCACCATATATGGTTGCAAAGCTGGAGTCAATGGATGTAATTTCACTGGCACTCTTGTCCGCTTCAATAATAACCTGTGTCAGATATTCTTCCTTGCAGTATCCTACAATACCGTTCCAGGAGACATTTGCCCATTCACCGTTTGCAGAAATCACAAAGACTTCGCTTTCGTTGGGAATCTGTGCCAGAATTTTACCATTCATGCTGGCTTCAGAACGAAGATTCAGATGTGCGCCTTCGGTGTCAACAACATATGCACCCGGTGCAGCTTCTGATTCTGTTTCGGAGACAGAGGTTACAGTTTCCGAAGAAGCCGTTGTCTGCTCTTCTGTTGCAGAGGTGACAGCTTCTGTTGTGGTAGTTTCAGCAGAGGCGGTGGTTGTCTCTTCCATCATCGTGGTGGCTGTATCAGTCGTCGTGGTTGTTGTCGTAGTTGTGGTGGTTTCTTCTGTTTCAGCGGAGGCTGTTGTTTCAGATGCCTTTACCAGATACTGCTTGGCGCAATAGCCGGTGAAATCACCCCATGTAACAGCCGCCCATTCACTGTTGGCTTCCGTAACAGTTACTGTTGTACCGTTTGGAATGGTAGTAATAATATCTGCGGACAGGCTTGTATCTGCACGCATATTCAGGTAGGATGCCTTTACAGATACGATGTATTTACCGGCTTCATCCTTAGAGAAAGGCTCTGTGGTAGATGCGGTAGATACAGTTTCAGATACACTTGTTTCTGTAACATTGGAAACCGCAGTTGCATCTGTTGTTGCAGTTGTCGTCGCAGTGGTTGTTTCTGCAACCGCAGTCAGATAAGCCATACTGCAATAACCGCTGATTCCGTTATATGTAGCATGTGCCCAGGTACCGTTTGATTCCAGTACCTGAACCTTTGCGCCAGCAGGAATCTGTGTAATCACATCGCCGGAGGTGCTTGCAGCATTGCGCATATTCAATGCGCTGCCATCTGTTGTAACCTGATAGATGCCGGCAGCATCCGTTGTACCATTGAAATTGGGTACAGCTTCTGTTTCCGTTGCGGAAGGTGCTGCTGTGCTGCCAGTCTTGAAGTAATAGGTCAGGTAGCCGCGCAGTTTCAGATAAGATGTTCCGGCAGATGACCAGTAGTCCAGTTCATCGTAGGTTTTCCAGTCGCCGGCTGTTGTAGTCAGACGTCTGCTTGGATTTGCACCCGGATCATAAACCAGTACACGATCGGTTGCACTGTCATAGTCAACAATGGAGATAAAATGATTGTGTACAAGACCGACTGCAACTTCACCGGCAGAAAGTTTTGTTACCAGCGTATTCCAGATAGCCCGATAGGTTTCCTCGCTGCCCGGATAGCAGTCACCTGTATAGTTGCTGAATCCGTAATGTGTATCCAGCTGAAATCCGTATGTACTGCCGAATTTTGCAGCAGCGTTGGGAGCGATGCTGAAGCTGGAGCCGACGCCCCAGATATATTCATTGGCACTGCCCCAGTCAGCAACGGCAAAAACATCCATGGTGTTTCCGGTCAGATAGCGTACTGCATTTACAATGGCCAGTACACCGCAGCCGCTGTCACCCAGATTTCCGTCGCCGTAAGGATAGTAATTCCATGCCGGATCTGTCTGCTGTAAAACGGCACCGTCTGCTTTGGCAGTGGTGCTCCGGCTGATTACCAGACCGGAGGAAAGAAGCAGCAGGGCAGCTATCAGGATGGAGACGAATTTGCGTACATTCAACTTCATAGTCAATAGTTCCTTTCGATTTGTGACCGCATTTTACTTTTCGCATGATTTCAGTTGCGGGTTGTTTCACGCTCCCTTCTGAAATGCATATTTTGAGATGGTTTTGTTGTCATCCCCCGGCGGAGTTGCCGCTGGGTTGTAATGGATTTGTAACCTCTGGAACATTATAGCACACCCTCTTAAAAAAGGAAACCCATTTTTTGCATTTTTGTTGAATCCATACAAAAAAACAGGTTTATATAGTATAACATTATACAATTTCTTTATAGGAAAGCGGATGAATCTGGATGGAATGACTGGAAAAGCCGGGAAATTGCACAGAAGCCACATCTGTGCAGAAGCCTCTCTTTCCAGAGCCTTCTATGAGAAAATGTACTGAAATTTGTAAAAGTTGAATGTTTTTCACAGAATAAACTGTCAGAAGTGACAAAAAAATTCAGGCAGAAAGAAACAGACTTGCAAAATCCGGCTGCATATGGTATAATGATGCTGTAAAGCATCCGTCTGGAAGCAACAGACCGGATGCATGCGTATTTGATTGAAGTCTATCCAAAAAATGATATCGTGTGTTAGGAGGAAACGTAAAGGTGAGTGTTGTAAAAAAAGGAAAAAAGGTAACGATTCTGGGTGCAGGCAATGTCGGTGCTTCTATTGCATTTTCAATGGCACTGAAGGGTCTTTGCTCTGAAATGCTGCTGATTGATATCAATAAGCCGAAGGCAAAGGGTGAAGCGATGGATATTATGCAGGGCAATTCCTTCTATCCGACATGTGACATTTATGACGGCGACTATCCGGATGCAGCTGGTTCTGATCTGGTTGTAGTGACAGTAGGTATTGCAAGAAAGCCGGGTCAGACCCGTTTGGATCTTTGTAAAGTAAATGCAAAAATTATGGCTTCCGTTATGCCGGAGATTACAAAGTATGCACCGGATGCATGCTATATCATTGTAAGCAATCCGGTGGATGTACTGACCTATGAGGCATTGCAGGTATCCGGTCTGAAGCCCAGTCAGGTAATGGGTTCCGGTACCGTTCTGGATTCTTCTCGTCTGCGTGCATGTCTGGCAGATCATGCAAAGGTAAGCGCAAAGAATGTACACGCTTATGTATTCGGTGAGCACGGCGATTCCTCTATGGTTCCGTGGTCTCTGGCTTCTGTCTGCGGCATGCCTTTTGAGGACTATTGCAGCAATGTAAGCAATCTGGGCGAAAAGGATGCCATCGTTCAGGAAGTAAGAGAAGCTGGTGCAGAGGTTATCAAGTGCAAGGGTGCTACGTATTATGCCATTGCTCTGTCTGTCAGCCAGATTGCGGAAGCAATTCTGCGTGATACAAAGACAGTTCTGACGGTTTCCACCTTGCAGGACGGCAGCCGTTATGAGGGCGTAGAGGGCGTATGCCTGAGCCTGCCGTGTGTTGTAGGTGCCGGCGGTATTGAGCGTGAAGTGACACCTCCGCTGAATGATGAAGATCTGGCAGCACTTCAGAAGAGCACCAAGGCACTGCGCAGTGTAATTGATGCCATGAAGGAAGACGTTGAATAATTTTTCAGATATTCTGCTTGCAGCGATGATGGATACATGATCGCTGCAAGCTTTTTGTCTATAGGATCTGCCATGCTGACCATTCCATGGAGGTGTGGAAATGTTGCCCCTGAAAATTCGGTTTTGGATGAGCTTGCTATTCCTCCTGCTGGGAACCGGTATATGCTGCTATTTGATTTTTATAGATGACGGTGCCTCAACCGCGCAGACAGAATCCGCACAGGTTGTGATTTATTTGGAATCCTCTGTATCAGATTCATCTGAGGCTTCTGTTGAAACAACTGCTATATACACCTATACATACACACAGACAACTGCTGTAAAAACTGTTGTGACGGAGCTTGCCGTTGTTACGACCCATACATCGGTACATACAGAGGAGACAGTGGCTGCATTTCCGCTGAATCTGAATACGGCAACGCTGGAAGAGCTGATGCAGCTGCCGGGGATTGGCGAAGTCATTGCAGGGAATATTATTTCCTATCGGGAGGCAAACGGCGGTTTTCTGAATCGTGAACAGCTTCTGGAGGTAGAGGGAATCGGCACAGTACGTTATCAGGAAATATATGATCTTCTGTATCTGGATGTGGAATGGTTTTCAGAAGAAGCACCATTGCCGGAGGAATGGGAAGAAGAGCCGGCTTTTGAAGAAATCCTGCCGGAATCTACTGAATGGGTACCGATTGTGCTGGATATCAATACTGCTTCAGCAGAGGATTTTGCACAGATACCGGGTATTGATGAGGAACTGGCTCAGCGTATTGTAGAATTTCGGGAGGAGATCGGCGGTTATCAGAATGTACTGGAACTGCTGTATGTGGAAGGAATGACGGATGCACTGTATATAGAGGTGGATGAATACATGACCTGCACCCCCGAAATCTCTTGATGAAATAGACAAAGTGCGTTTAACCGTTTTGTAACCTTTGCCCGAAAATGGAAAAATAGTTTGTGATAAGCTACAAAAAAAGTTGGTTATTCATGTACAAAACGACCAAAAATAATGAATGAATGGTTTTGCCCATTGACTTTTATTAGGAATTGATGTATATTAAGCTTATCAAAGGAATGCTTCTGCGCAGATTGCCCCGAAGGGGTATATGTGCAAAGCCATTAAGCCTATTATATTATTGTTCAAATAATATAATACATATATTTAAGGAGGAAAAATCCAATGAACAATCTGAAAAAAACATTGGCTCTCATGGCTGCTCTGGCTATGACTGCTACAGCATTCGTAGGATGCGGCGAGGACAAGTCTTCTTCCACATCTGAATCCAGCTCTGTTTCTGAGTCTGAGTCTTCTGAAGAGTCTTCTGAAGAATCTTCTGAAGAAGTTTCTGACGAAGCTTCTGATGAGAGCAGCGACGAGACAGTTGAGTCTACAGGTGCTCCGACACCGGACGGCACACTGGGCGAGGGTGGCGACACTCTGACTGTACTGTGCTGGACTGATACAGACCTGAACTCCATGTTCAAGGTAACAGCAGTTGATAACATTGCTTACCAGAACGTAGGTTCTAACGGTACAGAAGCAAATGAGCAGTATACACAGTACTTCTCTTCTGGTTCTGACGTTGACCTGTTCGTATGCGATGCTGACTGGGTAATGAGCTATGAAGAAAACGATGAGTACACAGCTCCGCTGTCTGCTCTGGGTATCACACCGGATATGTACACAGATGCTTATGGTTACACTGTAGCAATCGGTACAAACTCTGCTGGCGTTCTGAAGGGTGCTTCCTGGCAGGCAGCTGCAGGCGGCTACTGCTACAGAACTGACCTGGCTGAAGAGTATCTGGGCGTAACTTCTCCGGAAGAGATGCAGGCTCTGATCGGTGACTGGGATGCATTCTGGGCAACCGCAGCTACTGTTTCTGAAAAGTCCGGCGGCGCAACCGCTATGGCTGACACACTGGCAGGCGTTTGGAGAGCTTACTCTGCTGGTAACAGAACCACTCCGTGGATCGTAGACGGCACATTCCAGCCGGATGCAGTTGCTGCATTCATCCCGATGGCTAAGGATGCTTATGACAAGGGCTACATCACCTCTGCTGAGCAGTGGACAGATGACTGGTACCTGCTGGGTCAGAGCGAAGGCGCACTGGCAAACGCTACATTCGGTTACTTCTATCCGTCTTGGTCTCTGGCTAAGGGCGGTCAGCTGGAAGCTTCTGAAGGCGGCGAAGGCGGCTCTACATATGGTAAGTATGCAATCACAGCTGGCCCGACAGGCTGGTTCTGGGGCGGTTCTTGGCTGTGCGTATCTCCGAACACAGACAATGCAACAGAGGCTGCACAGTTCATTTATGATATGACTCTGAATGCAGAAACCATGAAGGCTTATGCTCTGGAGCACTCTGACTTCGTAAACAACAAGACTGTTATGGCTGATATCGTTGCTGCTGGTTCCAACTCCAACGCAGTTCTGGGCGGTCAGGATCAGTTCGCTGCTCTGGCTGACTCCGCTGATGCAATCAACCTGGATGGTATTGCTGGTCAGTACGACGGCACAATCAACGACAAGTTCGTAACTGCTGTTCTGTCTTACTGCAAGGGCGATCTGGCTTCTGAGGAAGATTGCACCAACAACTTCCTGGATGCTGTTGCTACAGCTCTGCCGGATATCGTAGTTGAATAATTTCAACTGGTTTTAAATCCTATATAAATATTGCCTACGGGATGGTTCTGTCCCGTAGGCGTATATTTATATCAATCTCTACTCTACTATTCTACTAAATTTTTGAAAGGGTGGTTTTATGGCATCCACGGCGCAGAGTCGTATCAAATCCATAAGCTATGCCAAGTATGGATATCTGTTTATCCTGCCCTTCTTTGTGGTTTACTGCTTCTTCCAGATCTGGCCGCTCATCAATACATTTATTCTGAGTTTCCAGGGCAATGCAGCACAGACCGGTGAATGGGCTGGTTTCAGCAACTATCAAACCCTGCTGTTCGGCGGCGAAGGCCGTTCCGCAGCAGCTGTACATTCTGATTTCCTTGAATCTCTGTTCAACACAGTTGTTCTGTGGGTGGGTAACTTTATTCCCCAGATTCTGCTTTCCCTGCTGCTGGCTGTTTGGTTTACAGATTCCAAGCTGCACATTCCGGGCAAGGGCTTCTTCAAGGTTGTTATGTACCTGCCGAATATCATCACAGCCGTTTCCGTTGCTGCTTTGTTCATGCGTTTGATTTCCAATCAGACCTCCAGTGCTGCAAACGGTTTGCTGACAAATATGGGCTTCTCTGCCTATGAGTTTGAAGGTTCCATTACCTTTGACGGCGATGCGGCATGGTCTCGTTACATTGTTATGTTCATTCAGACATGGATGTGGTTTGGTAATACGATGATTATGATGATGTCTGGTATTCTGGGTATCAATCCGTCTCTGTTTGAGGCTGCAAGCATCGATGGTGCAACAAGCGGTCAGACACTGAGAAAGGTTACACTGCCGCTGCTGAAGCCGATGGTTGTTTATACACTGATCACTTCTATGATCGGTGGTCTGCAGATGTTCGATATTCCGTATATGTACCACTCCAACAAGACGCAGGTTAATGAGCACTTGCGTACAGCGGCAATTTTCGTATACGAAAACTTCCACGTAGCAAATATGAGCCAGGTACGTTATGGTTATGCTGGTGCTGCTTCTGTAATCCTCTTTATTATTACCGTTATTCTCGGCGTGTTCGTATTCCGTATGAACCGTGATGTAGATGAGGCACGTAAAAAGAAGGAACGGAAGGAACTCGTGAAGGAGTATAAGAGACAGCAGAAGCTGGCAAAACGAGGAGGTATGATTTAATGGAAAATGTTGGCGTACCGAAGAATTATATGCGTAATCAGCGCATTAAGTCTACAATCTATTTTATCATCTGCGTTTTGCTTGCATTGATGTGCATCGTGCCGATTTATATTCTGCTTGTCAATGCAACCCGTTCCAACGATGAGTTGGTTCGTATGCCGCTGTCTTTGATTCCCAGCGGCAGTCTGCTGGAGAATATCAACCTGATTCCGACACAGTATTCTGGTTGGAGTGTTCTGCATGGTTATGTGAACTCTCTGATTATTGCAGGCGGTTCCACGATCTTGACTGTATTCTTCTCTGCAATGACCGCTTATGGTCTGACCGTTTACAACTTCAAGCTGAAAGATGGTGCTTATACCTTTATTCTGGCTGTTATGATGATTCCGATTCAGGTTACATCTACCGGTTTCGTACAGTTCATGGTAGGCACACTGGGTCTGGCAGACTCCTTCATTCCGCTGATTGTTCCGGCAATTGCAGCTCCGGCAGTTGTATTCTACATGCGTCAATATATGAAGTCCTCTTTCCCGTTGGATATTGTAGAGGCTGCTCGTATTGACGGCTGCGGCGAATATCGTACATTTATTTCCATTGCAATTCCGATGTGTAAGCCGGCAATTGCAGTACAGTCCATTTTTGCATTTGTACTGAACTGGAACAACTACTATACACAGAACATGATCCTTCTGTCTAAGCAGGACAAGTTCACAATGCCGATGATGATTCAGAAGGTACTGATGGTAGATAAGAACATTGACCTGGGTGCACAGTATGCAGCCGTTGCGCTGTCCATCATCCCGATCGTAGTTATTTACCTCTGCCTGTCCAAGTTCATCGTAGGCGGCGTTGCCCTCGGCGGTGTAAAGGAATAATTTCATTTTCTTACATAGAAAAGAGTCACAGGTTACTGTGGCTCTTTTTTTGTAGTATAAAATATGGCATCCTATAAAAAATTGTCCCATCCGTCCATTCAGGCAGATGGGACAATCTGTTTTAGTCGGTAATTCCGTTTTGCAGCTTTGCTGCACGCAGGGTATTGCGCATGAGCATAGTGATGGTCATAGGACCTACACCGCCCGGAACCGGTGTGATATAGCTTGCCTTTGGCTCTACATTTTCAAAGTCAACATCTCCGCACAATTTTTTGTTTTCCATCCGGTTGATGCCCACATCCACTACGACAGCACCTTCCTTCACCATATCAGCTGTGATGAATTTCGGCTTTCCGATAGCGACCACCAGAATGTCGGCAGCAGCACAGATTTCAGCCAGATTTCGGGTCTTGGAATGGCAGATGGTGACGGTACCGCTGCGCTGTAAAAGCAGCATGGCCATAGGCTTTCCCACGATGTTGCTTCTGCCCACAACGACACAGTTCTTGCCGGCAATTTCCACGCCGGTTGCATCCAGAAGCTCCATGACACCAGCTGGTGTGCAGGGAAGAATGTCATAATTGCCGATCATGATTTTTCCCACATTCAGCGGATGAAATGCATCCACATCCTTTTCCGGTGCAATTGTATAGAGTACAGACTGCTCATCCAGATGATCCGGCAGCGGCAGCTGTACCAGAATGCCGTGTACCTTTGTATCCTTGTTCAGTACACGGATTAAATCCAGCAGCTGTTCCTGTGTGGTATTCTCGCTGAGCTTGTATTCAAATGCATGAAATCCCAGTTCTTCGCAGGCAAGCTGCTTATTCCGTACATACACCTGTGATGCCGGGTCATTGCCTACCAGAATGACGGCAAGTCCCGGATAAATACCGGTTGACTCAATGAGAGCCGCTGTTTCCTTTTTCAGATTTTCCCGCACCTGTGCGGATACAATTTTTCCACTCATAAGCTGTGCCATGGTTATTCCTCCTTCATATCATCAGCATCTGCTGTTTTTTCTTGATTTGCTTCATCTGTTTCATCTGGCGTAGGGGCTTCTTTTGCAGATTCTGTCTTGTGAACATCTGCGGATGTCTCTGTGCTGGCAGCTTCTTCCTGCATTTTCTGATGCTTTCTGGAATTCTGCCGCCGCTGATCTGCTTCACGAAGCATCTGTCTGGATTCTTCTGTATGGACATATAATTGATAATCCACACCCATACGCCGAACCTTTGAGCCGATGACAATCAGCAGAATGACAGCAACGACAAAGCACAGAATGGCAAGAGCCTGCGAAACACGGATATTGCCCAGCACAAGGCTGTCTGTACGCAGACCTTCAATGAATGAACGGCCCAGACCGTACCAGGCTATATACATCAGGAAAATCTGACCGTCAAATTTGCGGAATTTCCGTGCAGTCACTGCAAGGAGAATAAATCCCGCAAAGCACCATACAGATTCATAAAGGAAGCAGGGATGAACCGGCAGATCCGGATCCAATGCAACGCCCAGTTTGTCATAGCAGTTGGTATTTATGTAGACATTGGAAATCCAGCTCTGGATTTTTCCGCCGGTCATACCGAACAGAGAATCCGTATTGCAGCCAAATGCCTCCTGATTGAAGAAGTTGCCCCATCTGCCGATACACTGACCGATCAGAAAACCCTGACCAGCCAGATCCAGCAGGGGCAGAAGCCGCACCTTACGGATTTTGGCTACAATGCCGCCCACCAGAACGGCACCAATGATGCCGCCGTAAATGGCAAGACCGCCCTGACGGAGATTCAGAATGTCTATGGGATGATCGGCATACCGGTCCCATTCCAGTATGACGTAATACAGGCGTGCGCCTACAATGCCGCCCACAATGCCGCCCAGTATGGCATCAATGGCACGATCCGGATTCAGACCGTACCGTTTCATCTGGGAAAAGCAATATACAAGGGCGAGCAGCAGACCCAGTGTAATCAGCAGACCATACCACTGGATATCCAGCCCGAATAGGGTGAAAGCTGTGGGATCTGCTTCCAATTCAATGCCAAGATTGGGAAAGGCAATCTGATTTTCGTTCAGATTGGTATAAGCCTTATTCATTGCGATCCTCCTCTTCCTGTTCTTTTTCAGAGGAGTTCATTACAATCGATAATGTGGAAAGCTCTGGATGAACTTCTGTGCGCAGAAAAGCATTGACATCTTCCAGCGTCATTCTGGACAGTACTTCAATGGTATCAAAGGGCTTTACCCGGTTCAGATGCGCACTCATCATAAGGTTGGCAACGGAGGATACATAATTTGTTTCCCGTACCATTGCGCCATAGGTGGATTTGCGGATTTCATCAAACAATGCTGCATCCAGTCCGGTTTCCTGTGCCTCCTGAATGGCTTTCAGAATCCGTGAACGGACGGCATGTGCATCCGTAGATTCCCCATCAAAAATGATGCAAAAATAGCCGTCACCGCAAAAAATCTCACTGCTGAAAATGTTATTGATCAGCCCCTCTTCCATCATAGACTGATACAGGGGAGAGGAAGCATTGGTGAGGATTTGCATAGCAATATAGGCTTCCATCTCAGCCTTCAGACTTTCGTATCCGGATTTGGGCGCACATTTGATGGCAAAGTGGAAGATGGGTGTGCCGATTGGTGCATAGTCGATGGTTTCCGGCGAAACAATAGAAAGCGGCTCCTCCGGAAAGAATAATTCCAGTTTCTGATCCTCACAGGGCTTCAGCAGCTGGTCTGCAATTTCCAGTACTTCGCTGACCTTACAGTTTCCGGCAATGGAAAGCACCATGTTGTGCAGATTGTAGAAAGTATGGTAACACCGATACAGCAGCTTGTCTGTAATCTGGGCAATACTCTCCTGCGTACCGGCAATATCAATTTTTACCGGATGGTTGTGATACAGTCCACGCAGGGTATTAAAGAATACACGCCAGTTGGGGTCATCGTTGCACATACGGATTTCCTGACCGATAATGCCCTGTTCCTTGGCAACACTTTCGGGTGTGAAATAGGGGTTCTGTACAAAGGACAGCAGAATTTTCAGCGATTCCTGATAATGGTCGGAGCAGCTGAACAGATAGCAGGTCTTGTCAAAGGAGGTATAGGCATTGGCATTTGCGCCGGTTTTTGCATACAGACTGAATACATCGCAGTCCTCGTTTTCAAAGAGCTTATGCTCCAGAAAGTGCGCAATGCCTTCCGGAACCATACAATCGTCTGTATCCTGTGCAGTTCTGAACCGTGTGTTGATAGAACCGTATTTGGTGGCAAACAAGGCCTCTGTTGTGCTGAAGCCTTCCATTTCGCATACATAAATGGTCAGTCCGCTTGCATGGTCAATGCGCACATACTGGTCGCCGGTTATTTTACTGGTCATTCTTGTTTGTGTTGTTTCAGCCATTGACCGTCACCTCCTCTTCAGCAGCTTCCATGATATAGATTGTATCCAGCGTCAGGGAACGTGCGGCTTCCATAATCTGCTCACGAGTGATGGCTTTGTATGCAGCAATGGCATCTTCCATGCTGGTAACAGTACCTCGGATCCGATCGGTGAAATACCATTTCATATAGGAACCGGGGGTATTGCCGTTGCTCTGGATGGAATTGAAAATGGACATCCGTGTATTTTCCAGCAGTTCATCTGTAAAGTCGCCTTCCTGAACGGCTTTCAGCTGACGGAGAATTTCTTCCTTGGCTGTTTCGATGTTGCATTTTTCCACGCCGCAGTCCACAAAGAGTGTCTGTTTGGTCTCGCTGTAGGAGCTGCTGCAATAATAGCACAGGCTCAGCTTTTCCCGCACATTGGAAAAGAGCATGGAAAAGGGGGTTGCACCGTACAGCATGCACATCAGATTCATGGTACGGTAATCGGAGCAGCTGGATTTAAAAGCGAGAGCCATTTTGCATTGTGCCACAGGCATCTGTTCTGTCTGCCATACAGGTTCTGCCTTGATGGGGCTGGGCGTGATAAAGGATTGGATTGTCACCGGTGTACGGTGGATTTTGGCAAATGCCTCTGACAGAACGGGTGCAATGCGCGGCTGTTCCTCCGGACCTACAAAGAAAACTTCAATGGCAGCTGTTTTCAACAGATTCTGGTAGGCAGCATAGGTGATCTGGGGTGTCAGTGCCAGCACATCCTCCCGATTGCCGTAGCATGTATAGGCAACCGGCTCACCTTTGTAAGCCAGACGTGCGCATTGACGCAGTGTATAGCTGCGCTTGTTATTGATTTCCGCATCAATGGTATCCAGCAAGTCCTTGACCTTGATGGCATATTCTGTGCCGGAAAAAGCATCTTGCTCCAGATGCGGCTCAAAGAGACAGTCCGTCAGAACGGTGAGCATCTCTCCAAGGATGTCCTCCTGTTCCAGCGCATAGCGGTTGGCCAGTGCAGAAATTGTCAGAGTAATGATCTGAAAGTCACCGATTTTGGAGACATCCGCAGAAATGCCGGCACCGTACAGCCGGTTCATTTTCCGGTTCAGTGCAGCAATGGAGGGATATTTGCGTGTGCTTGTGGAAAGCAGGCTTGCAGCCAGTGCATAGCCTGCTGCCCATTGGGGATCCAGGGGCAGCATGAAATAGACCCTGATGGTATTGGTTTTGAATTTCGGATCGGTGATGGAATGATAACCGATTGCATCCGAAATCTGCATTCTTTTGTAAGAAGCTGACATAGCAGAATCCTTTCTTCATTATTATATATCAGAGGATATACAATTCTATTATACCATATTGCCGCAGGAATTACCATACCTTTTTGAAAAAAACTCAGGGCAACAGCATTTACTTTTCATAGGTAAGAATTTTTTTCGGTCCAGCAGTTTTTTGCAAAAAAATGCTGGCAGGGTCCA
>JBJERF010000024.1:0-1679 GCA_051882115.1 Ruminococcus sp.
GAATGACGATTGAGATTGGGAAGCTGGCCATGTGGCGACTGCAAACCCATCCGCATTTTGGGGGCACATGGCTATCTGACTATGTGCCGATCCGGCTCGGGGGCTTTGTGCAGGGACAGAAGCAGGAACCTGTCAAACCGGATTGTCCCCTAATTGGGAGGGACGGCAATATCTTCAACCTCATTGGGATTGCCAGTCAAACCCTGCGGGAGCATGGTATGGAGGAGCAGGCGGCGGAGATGTTTAACAGAATCACCCAGTACCAGAGCTATGATTCCGCCCTGAGCATTATTGGAGACTATGTCAATATCACATCTATTCATGATATGGAGGAAGATATGGCAATGGATGAAATATACTGATCTTGTATAAATCAGAGAATATTCTTTTTGTAAAACTGACCTTATACGAAACGGCAGACCTTTTTATGTTGAATCTCTGGTCATCACCGGTGATGCTTGCATTTAGGACTATCCCATGGTTTTGTACCCGGTTATGTACAGCTCTGATTGTATAGGTCAGGAAGAAATTCCTGCAGTCTTTTCTGTTCAGGATAGTCGTGGTCATATACAGACTTGCAGAAGAATTTCAGTGCCCACCCTGCAATGATATAGCGGCTGTTTACCAGAACGCCATAGTCAGTTTGCTTCCACTCATAAATGTAGCGTGCACGGATGATTTTGCCGATCAAAAGGCCGCAGCAGTCTGCCGTAATGATATTGTCGTAACCGGGGGTTCTGTCAGTTTCGTGGGGTTCGGTATAGCAAAAGCGCATATTCATAGGAATCCCAGCCATCTTCTGCCTGACCTTATGCACCGCACCTACATGACCATTCGTATGAGGATCGACAATCCACTCGAATTTCAGATGGTTATTGGGATCCCATAGTTTGTACCGTTCTGTGGTATCGATATTGTCAAACCACCAGGAAATCATTGGGACAGTGACATTTTTCAGCTCATGATGGAGCATGAGTTCCCAGTCGCCGTCCGGTCTTTTCCAAAAACCATCTTCGGGATCTATTTTTACGGCCTCGGCATAATAGGATTTCATATTGGATCAAACCTCCTTTTCCTCTATTGTAACATACCAGATGGTGTGGTACAATAGTACCAGAACGTTCTGGTTCACAGGAGGTCAAATATGTACCATATTTCCGGGGACAGCAGGGCGCAGCAGTCCGCTCGGCGCATTTGTGAGGCCGTCATGGCTTGTTTCAAACAGAAACCTTTTTCTGAAATCACCGTTGCGGAACTGCACAGAGATTATCTAATCAGCCGTACCACGTTACCGGTTCGGCATCTGATCCAGACTGAGAATCTCATCTTCCAACCGTTGCAGCTGCCGTGCGGCTGTGGGCGGAGAGAGCAATTCGTAAGCGATATACCCGTAGATTTCCCGAAGATCTGTCTCAGCGCGGGAGGTGATTTGCACCGAATAGATCATACTCCGTAGTCTTTGCGGATGTCGTCAAAAACGCTTTTTGCGCTTCTGGTGTTGCCCGAAACGATGTCCGCATATCCTTTCTCCAGTTCTTCGTTCAACTGTTCAGGGCTGAGTGTGCTGACATCTACGGGGCGGGAAGTGGGGAGTTTTACCTCAAAGGGAAGTCCTTTTTGAAGCACGATTTGCTTATAAAACATAGTAATGGCGTTGGAGGCAGGAATCCCCAGAGCGG
>JBJERF010000025.1:0-1657 GCA_051882115.1 Ruminococcus sp.
CAGCGGTACGCTGGTTTCGCCGTCTGCGGACGGCGACAAGGGGCTTTGCCCCTTGTCCCCACAAGCCTTTTGAGAAAGGCCCCTCCGAAAACTTCTATAATTAAAAGGGTATGCTGCAAATGCAGCATACCCTTTTTTACCTCATAATCAAGCTCTTTCCAGAATCTGAGAACGATCCGGACCATTGCCCACCATAACAACCTTACATTCACAAACCTCTTCCAGCCGTGCAATGTACTTCTTGGCAGCCTCTGGCAGCTCCTCATAGGACTTCAGACCGCTGATATCCTCGTTAAAGCCCTCAAATTCCTCATAAACCGGCTTGCAGTCAGCAAGCTCCTCCAGAGCAGCCGGAAAATCCTTCAGAATCGTACCATCCGGCTTCTCATAGCCTACACACATTTTCAGTACAGGAATTCCACTCAGTGTATCCAGCTTGTTGATGGCCAGTCCATCCAGACCATTGACACGTACAGAATGACGTACAATCACAGCATCAAACCAGCCAGTTCTTCTGGGACGGCCTGTCGTTGTACCAAACTCGCCGCCCTTGTTCCGGATGGAATCGCCAATCTCATCATCCAGTTCTGTAGGGAACGGTCCCTTGCCCACTCTGGTGGTATAGGCCTTTGCAACACCAATAATATTCGTTACCATCTTAGGCCCTACACCCACACCGGCACACATACCGCTGGATACCGGATGAGAGGAAGTAACATACGGATACGTACCATAATCAATATCCAGCAGCGTTGCCTGGGCGCCCTCCAGCATGATATTCTTTCCTGCCTTATTGGCTTCATAGGTCAGTACAGATACATCTGCAATATACGGTGCCAGCCGCTTGCCATAGGCAATATATTCTTCAATCACAGCATCCAGATCAAATCCTTCGCCGCCGTATACCTTTGTAATAATCGCATTTTTCAGCGTACCAGTTGCCTTTGCCTTCTGGGCAAAAATTTCCGGTCTTACCAGATCGCACATACGCAGACCGCAGCGTTCGTATTTATCCATATAAGTCGGACCAATGCCCCGCTTGGTTGTACCAATATCCGAATTTCCACGGAACTGCTCAGACAGACCATCCAGTGCAATATGCCACGGCATAACCACATGAGCACGGGGATCAATCTTGAGATTGGCAGTAGAAATTCCACGGCTTTCCAGGCTGTCCAGCTCAGAAATAAAGTCCTTCGGATCCAGTACAACGCCGGCACCAATCAGACAAAGGGTATTGGGATACAAAATACCGGAGGGAATCAGGTGCAGCTTATACACCTCACCGTTGTTGACAACTGTATGACCGGCATTGTTACCGCCGGTGGAACGTACAACAACATCCGCACGGGATGCCATAATGTCAATGATTTTACCCTTACCCTCATCGCCCCACTGGGAACCGACAATAATATTCGCAGGCATGATAGTTCCTCTTTTCTACAAAATTTTTCATCATCTGCCAGCTGACAGACCTTTATCATTATAGCACGCAATTTTTGAAAAATCAAGTCTTTTTGGGACAAAAGGCAGGGAAACAGCATTTATTTTTCACAGGTAAGAATTTTTTTCGGTCCAGCAGTTTTTTGCAAAAAAATGCTAGCAGGGTCCAGGGACAGCGTCCCTGGTCGCCGTCCGCAGACGGCGAAACCAGCGT
>JBJERF010000026.1:0-1643 GCA_051882115.1 Ruminococcus sp.
ATGGTATTTTCCGAGGTCTGCCACAGCTGCGGCGGCTGTATGATGGTTTGCCCGGAAGGTGCCATAACCGAAAAACCAAAGCCGATTGGAGTTCTCGAAATCGGAAAACACGATAACATTCGTGTGGTGACCGGTATTCTGAATCCCGGCGAATCATCCGGTGTTCCTGTCATTCGGGAAGCCTTGAAACAGGCACAGGGGCTGACAGTGATCGACTGTCCTCCGGGCAGTGCCTGCTCTGTGATGGAAAGTGTTATGGATGCGGATTACTGTGTTCTGGTGGTTGAGCCAACCGCTTTTGGTTTCCATAATTTCAGGATGGTTCATGAGCTTGTAACCCTGTTGGGTAAGAAATGCGGCATTCTTATCAATAAAGAGAGCGTTCCGTATCCGCCTCTGGATGCTTATTGTACAGAAAACAATCTAACTGTTCTAGGAAGAATTCCTTACGATCCTGTTGTGGCTTCTATGACTGCAAATGGAGAGCTGATAGCAGAAAGTGAAGATGATGGATACCATGCGGATTTTTGCGCCTTACTCCGGCAGATAGAGGAGATGCTATGAAACGTTTATTGATTCTCAGCGGTAAGGGAGGTACCGGAAAAACAACGGTTGCAGCAGCATTTATACGTTTTGCTCAGTCAAAAGCAATTGCTGACTGCGATGTAGATGCTCCCAATCTGCATCTTATCACAGAGCAGACTGCAGAGCCATCGGTCACAGATTTTCTCGGTGGTGAAAAAGCGTCCATTGACATGGACAGATGCAGCAGTTGCGGACTTTGTCAAAGTCACTGCCGGTTCCATGCGATTGAAAACGCAAACGGAATATATACCGTCAATGAATATTCCTGCGAAGGCTGCGGTGTCTGTGCCAGTGTCTGTCCGCAGGGTGCCATCGAACTGCATACGGATATGGCAGGGAAAAAGAAACTCTACTCGGGTGATGGTGTATTTTCCACGGCAAAGCTGAAGATGGGCCGTGGGAATTCCGGCAAACTTGTCACAGAAGTGAAGATGGCCCTGTTGAAAAACGCACCGGATACAGCCCTTGCAATCATCGACGGTTCTCCCGGTATCGGCTGTCCTGTCATTGCTTCTGCCACCGGCATGGATCTGGTGCTTGTGGTAGCAGAGCCAAGTCTCAGCGGCATCAGCGATTTAAAACGGCTGGTCAGGACCACCGAAACATTTCAGACGAAGCTGGCAGTCTGCGTTAACAAATGGGATATCAGTCCATATAACACAAAAACCATCCAGGAATTCTGTGAATCAGAAAAGATTCCTTTTGTTGGAAAAATACCGTATGACAAAAAAAGCATCCGAAGCAGTCAATGCCGGTCTCAGCCTTGCCGATATGGAGTGCCCTGCAGGGGATGCACTGAAAAAAATTTTTGAAAACACAAGCAAGTTGCTTGAATGATATGTAAAGGAGTAGATTATTATGAAAATTGCAGTAGCAGCTACGGGAAACCTCGTTGCAGGACATTTTGGACATTGTGAGAATTTTATTTTCTTTGATACCGCTGACGGAAAAATTATTGCCACAAACTCTGTTCCGAATCCCGGTCATCGTCCCGGTTTTTTGCCAAACTTTCTGGCAGATCATGGTGCACAGGTCATCATTTCCGGCGGCATGGGCGG
>JBJERF010000027.1:0-6995 GCA_051882115.1 Ruminococcus sp.
TGTTCGCTCTGCTGGGCAAGCCGGGCTATGAGGATCAGAAGGCTGCGCTGGAAGCAAAGCTGGCTGACTGATATGCTGTTTTGCAGCGCAAGGCTGCATCAACATAAATAGACCTCCTCGGAAACTGGAGAAGTACCAGATTCCGCAGGATATTATGTGCCTGACAAAGAGGCTCTCCCGCAGGAATACTTGGTGTATTTCAAGGGAGAGGCTCAAAGTCAGGCGCAAAAGAGACAAGGAAGATGGTGCTTCGTAAGTTTCCGAGGAGGTCTAATGAAACAAAAAAACAAGCAGTGTCTTTCGGACACGAAAGGAGTTTATTATGATTCAACTGATTACGGGCAAAAAGGGAAGCGGTAAGACCAAGATCCTGATTGAAAAAATCAATGGTGCAGTCAAGGACACCAACGGCTGTCTGGTTTGCGTGGAAAAGGGCGAGACACTCCGCCGTTCTATCAGCTATAAGGTAAGATGGTGCGATGCTGAACAGTTCGCAATTGACGGCTTCGAGTCTTTCTATGGCTTTATCGCAGGCATGCTGGCTGGCAACTACGACATCAAGGGCATTTTTGTAGACGGTATCTTTAAGATTGCCGGCTCTGACTTCGATGCACTGGGCGTTATGCTGGACAAGCTCAGCAAGCTGGTGGGCGATGATGTGGATGTTGTATTCACACTGTCTGCGGACAACAGCGAACTGCCGGCTTCTGTTACCAAGTTCCTGGATTGATAGAAGGAAGAAGCTGCGGAATTTACGAACTTTTTAAAAAAAAGCTTGACAAGCTGTCCCATTATAGTATATAATAGATGTTGCAATGCGTGAAAGGAAAGAAGTATGAACTTACAACTGCGGGAAGTATTTCAGGTAGAAGGACTGCAAAAACCAGTTCAGTATGAGATTTCTCTGGAAGAATTGAAGGATGTGCATGGATATACCTTTGCCCGCCCGATTCAGGTTCAGGGTACGGTGTATAACCGTGCCGGAATTGTTACCTTGCAGTATACGGTTTCCTGTGTGCTGGATGTGGTCTGTGACCGCTGCCTGAAGCCGTTTCAGCAGGAACATACTTACGATTTTACTCATACAGTCGTTCCGTCATTACACAGCGACAGCCGTGCGTATGATTCGTACCTTGTAGCAGAAAATGACAGCATTGACATGAATGAGACAGCAATATCAGACTTACTTCTGATGCTCCCTACAAAGATTCTTTGTCGGGAGGACTGCAAGGGGTTATGCTTTATCTGCGGGTGTGATTTGAATGAATCCACCTGTGACTGTCTGAAATAAGAAGGAGGTGCCAACATGGCAGTACCAAAGAATAAGGTCTCCAAAGCAAGACGTGACAAAAGACGTTCCGCTGTTTGGAAGCTGGATGCACCGGCAATGAGCGTATGCTCAAATTGCGGTGAGTACAAGGCGCCGCATAAGGTTTGCAAGGCTTGCGGATACTATAAGGGCGTTGCTGTACTGAAGATGGATGCTGAATAAGTCATCTATGATTTGAGGAGGAGAGGCGGAGCATTTCGTCTCTCCTCTTTGTCATTGATAAGCATAAAGGAGATGAATGGAGAATGGCATTACCGGTTGTAGCAGTGGTAGGACGCCCCAATGTGGGCAAATCCACACTGTTTAATAAAATGATTGGCAAGCGGCTGTCCATTGTGGAGGATACCCCGGGTGTTACCCGTGACCGGATTTACGCCCAATGTGAATGGCGCAATCGTCCGTTCATGGTGGTAGATACCGGCGGTATGGAGCCGAATACGTCAGATGTAATTCTGGCTCAGATGCGCCGTCAGGCAGAGCTTGCCATTGAAAGTGCCGATGTCATCATTCTGGTGACGGATGTACGATGCGGCGTGACAGCGGATGACAGCGATGTTGCAGCAATGCTCCAGCGCAGCGGCAAGCCGGTCGTTCTTGCTGTGAACAAGTGTGATTCCATTGGTGAACCGCCCATGGAACTGTATGAATTCTATAATCTGGGTCTGGGAGATCCGTTTCCCATTTCTGCGGCTCATGGTCACGGCACCGGAGATATGCTGGACGCTGTGCTGGATTATCTGCCCTCGGAAGAAGAACTGGCAGAGGAGGAAGATGCAATCAAGGTTGCGATTATTGGAAAACCCAATGTGGGCAAATCCTCTCTGGTGAACCGTATAGTCGGTGAAGAGCGTGTGATTGTATCCGATATTGCAGGCACCACCCGTGATGCTACGGATACAACGGTTGAAAATGAAAACGGAAAGTTTGTGTTCATTGATACAGCAGGCATCCGTAAAAAATCCAAGGTAACGGAAAAGATTGAGCATTTCAGTGTGCTGCGTGCCTATATGGCGGTAGACCGTGCAGATGTCTGCCTCATTGTCATTGATGCAGAACAGGGCTTTACGGAGCAGGATTCCAAGGTGGCAGGATATGCCCACGAACAGGGAAAAGCATCTATCGTGGTGGTGAACAAGTGGGACCTCATTGAGAAGGACAACAACACCATGAATGAATACCAGACCAAGCTGGCAAACGATTTCAGCTTCATGTCCTATGTGCCGTTTTTGTTCATTTCTGCAAAAACCGGTCAGCGTGTGCATAAGCTGTATGAGATGATTCATATGGTCTATCAGCAGAATCAGATGCGTATTTCTACGGGACGGCTGAACGATGTACTTGCCTATGCCACAACCCGTGTGCAGCCCCCCTCTGATAAGGGACGCCGCCTGAAGATCTATTATATCACCCAGCCTTCCACAAAGCCGCCCACGTTTGTGATTTTTGTGAATCGTGCGGATTTGTTCCATTTCTCCTACCAGAGATATATTGAAAATCAGATTCGCTCGACCTTCGGGCTGACCGGAACACCGGTGCGTTTTATTGTGCGGGAACGTGACCGGGATGATCAGAAATAAGGGGATGGAGGCTTGGTTATGAATGGAATGCTGATACTGGCCATTGTATTATCAGGCATCATTTCTTATTTGCTGGGCAGCTGCAATTCTGCCATTCTTGTGGGAAGATTGATCAAACATCAGGATATCCGTACACTGGGCAGTCACAATGCCGGTCTGACCAATACGCTGCGCTGTTTCGGTAAGGGGTGCGCACTGCTGACGCTGATCGGTGATCTGGGCAAGGGTATTGTGGCTGTACTTTTGTGTAAGGGGCTGTGCAGGTGGATGGATGTTTCTCTTGCCGGAGATGAGCATGTGCAGTTCATTGGCTATATTGCAGGAATTGCAGCCATTCTGGGGCATGTATTCCCCCTGTATTATCATTTCAAGGGCGGAAAGGGCGTACTGGTTGGTGTATCTGTCTTTCTGGTCATCGACTGGAGAGCCTTTTGTATCATGATTCTGATTTTTGCTGTGGTTCTGGCAATTTCAAAGTATGTGTCTTTGGGCTCTATCATTGCAGCAGGCTGCTGTCCGATCGTTACGCTTTTGATACAGCTGCTGACTATGCCGGAGCGTCCGCTGTGGTATACGCTGCTGAATACGGGTCTGTCAGCGGTGATGGCTGCATGGGTAATTTGGATGCACCGCAGCAATATGGAACGGCTGCGCAGCGGTACGGAAAATCGATTTTCTTTTCACAAAAGTGAAGCCAAAACCAAAAACTGATGCATAAAGGAGGCTGTAACATGGCGCATATTACAATTTTAGGGTCAGGGGGATTTGGTCTGAGCCTTGCGCTGTCTGCATATCGCTGCGGACACGAGGTAAAGGTCTGGTCAAAATTTTCTGAGGAGCTGGATGCAATCCGGCGGGACGGTGAGCATAAGCAGAAGCTGCCGGGGGTGCCGATTCCAAAGGAAATTGAGCTGACAGACAGCATGACATGCATTACCGGAAGTGATATGGTCATTTTCGGAATTCCGTCTCGGTTTGTACGGGATACGGTTCGTCTGGCAGCCCCATATATTACATCTTCTATGGTTGTTGTCAATACCGGAAAGGGTCTGGAAGAAGGTACGCTCAAGACCTTGAGTCAGGTATTTAAAGAAGAGCTGTCCGGCGATATTCCTATTGTCACGCTGACAGGGCCTTCTCATGCAGAAGAGGTGGGACGGGGTGTGCCTACAACCATTGTGGCAGCGTCGGAGGATGAGCGTGCAGCTGTTATGGTGCAGGAGCTGCTGAGCAGTCAGGTTCTGCGGATTTATATCAGTTCCGATGTGATTGGCTGTGAAGTGGGGGGAGCCTTGAAAAATATCATTGCGCTGTGTGCCGGTGTCTGTGATGGGCTGGGCTTTGGCGATAATACAAAGGCAGCATTGATGACACGAGGGATGCATGAAATTACGAATCTGGGAATTGCTATGGGCGGCAGGAGAGAGACTTTCAGCGGCTTATCTGGTGTAGGCGATTTGATTGTAACCTGTTGCAGCATGCACAGCCGCAACCGCAGAGCCGGTATTCTCATTGGTGAGGGTGTATCTCCGGAGGAGGCAGTTCGTCAGGTTGGTACAGTAGAGGGCTATTACTGCTGCCGTGCCGCATGGGAGCTTTCCAATCGGATGGGTGTATCCATGCCGATTACAGAGCAGCTGCACAAGGTGCTTTTTGAAGGCGGTGACGTAAAGCAATCACTGGATGCCTTGATGTCCCGTCCGAAGAAGCGTGAATGCGAACCCTTAGAAAAGGTATAAAAGTTTTTTTGCGCCGTCAGCGTACCGCTGGATCGTCTACCCCACCCCTTTATTTGTTACTGAAAATGGATAGGCATCAACCCCTCCCACAAGGGAGGGGGGGAAGATTGATGCAAGTTTAAAAGGTATAAAAGTTTTCGGTCAAGCCTTTCTCAAAAGGCTTGTGGGGTCAAGGGGCAAAGCCCCTTGTCGCCGTCCGCAGACGGCGAAACACCCTGCGCCATCCTTTTGGCGCGCGGGGAAAGGGGGGAATCCAAGCGACAGCTTGGATTGGGGGAAGCGGACAAGACCGCTTCCCCCTGTTTCAGCGATGGAGTAAGCTGCATTTTGCAAACATCCCGGTGGGATGTTTGCAACGCTTTTCACCTCTCAGTCTTGCCTGCGGCAAGCCAGCTCTCCTTAAAAGGAGAGCCTCAATCACATGCTGAATAGAATAAGGCTCTCTGAATGTATCTCAATTCAGAGAGCCTGTTTTTTTGGGGAAAAATGGGATTTACGTCAAAAGTATTTCCTTTGCCAGCGCAAACCATTCTCTCACCCAATAGGTGGGTATAAGCTCTATTCTTGTAATACAGCTTATTGAGTAAGAATCAAGCCCAAGCTTTTCCGCTATAAGGCTTGCCCTGTACTGATGAAAGCTGTCGGTTATGATTACAATCTCACCGCCCACACCGTTTTCTTCTAAAATATCCTTTGAAAAGGTAAGATTTTCCAGTGTGTTTGTTGATTTATCCTCTTCCAGTATCCGTTCACTCGCTATTCCCTTTTCCACAAGATAATTTTTCATAGCCTCAGCTTCTGTTATATCCTCTCCTGTGCCCTGTCCGCCTGTTACAACACATTTCACCTCAGGATGTTCCAGCATATATTCATATGCCGTATCAAGCCTTCGTGCAAGCATAAGGCTGGGCTTAGTACCCTTTACATGGCAGCCAAGTACTACCACTGTGCAGGGCTGCTCCGGAGCATTGTTTGCGGTGCTTATCATGCGTACTGTCAGAAATCCTGCAAAGCCTATGCATGCCGCCAGCAGAACCGCAATTATGCTGAGCAGAAGCCTTCCGGATGTGTGTGCCCACATATTCTGCAAAAAAGCAAACAGCTGCCGCCAGAATACAGTTGCACCAAGCAGTAGAAGAGATACAAGTATTCCGGCAATATTTCCTGCATTCACTATATTAAGAAAAACAGGAATTATAAAAATTGTCAATAGCAGCAGTTCTATCAATATAAACGTTATTCTGGGAATTGACATATTATATCTCCTTACTTTGAATTTTCGTATTGTTCCTGTAGCCTTATGAAATCCTCTGCCATTTTCTCGGCTTCATCATAGGAGGACAGCTGATAGCATCTTGCACGGAATGCAGCTGCTCCATAGCAGCCGGTCATATACCATGCGGCGTGCTTTCTTGCATCCCGGATGGCAATTTCCGGAGGCTTTCCAAAGCTGTGCTTCAGAATGAGACGGATGTGATACAGCATCGTCTCCATGCGTTCCTCCAGCGTCGGGGGTGTATAGGGAAGTCCTCTCCGCAGACAATCAATTTCACGGAATACAAAGGGGTTGCCGTAGCTGCCTCGTCCGATCATGACCAGATCGCAGCCTGTCTTATCATACATCTTCTGACAGGACGAAAAATCCGTTACATCACCGTTTCCTATCACAGGAATGTTTACCGCCTGTTTTACCTTTCGGATAATATTCCAGTCAGCCTTTCCGCTGTACATCTGTTCACGGGTTCTGCCATGAACGGCAATGGCAGCTGCACCTGCCTGCTGCATGGCGACAGCAAATTCCACAGCGTTTATACAGTCGCTGTCCCAGCCTGTGCGGAATTTCACCGTTACCGGCACATCTGATGCCTTTACAGCAGCCTCTGTGACCCTTGCGGCAAGGTCTATATTCTTCATAAGAGCAGAGCCTGCACCGGTATGAATGACCTTCGGCACAGGGCAGCCCATGTTGATATCGATCCAGTCAGGCTGGAATGGCTGCACCAAAGTGACAGCCTTTGCCATAAAATCCGGCTCACTGCCGAATAATTGCAGTCCCATAGGGCGTTCTTCGTCCAGCATCGTGCAAAGCTCATGGGTTTTCGGATCGCCGTAGCAAAGACCCTTTGCCGATACCATTTCGCTGACCAAAGCCGCAGCACCGTATTCCTTGCAGAGAATCCGGTAAGCACGGTCTGCCACACCTGCCATGGGTGCAAGAGCCGCTGTTTTCGGGATGGAGTGATTGCCGATTCTGATGGTTTCCATGTAAAAGCTCCTTGTTTTTGTTATGAGCCTATTATAGCATATTCTGCGGAAATTTACAAGGGCGCAGAAATATAAAAATACAGC
>JBJERF010000028.1:0-6992 GCA_051882115.1 Ruminococcus sp.
AATGAAAATTTCGTTAAGATTTCGCATAAAAGGAGATAGCATTTGGGATGGTTCTGTGTTTTCTTGACCCGGATTAGAATATACGCATATCTAATTGTAAACTTTTTGAATGTGTATTGCAAATTGCTATACATTTGGATATAATAGAGGCAGAAAGGTGGTATGAACTATGGCAGCAAAAACCGCGAATGTAATGGCTCGTGTCGAACCCAGTGTGAAGGAGCAGGCAGAGGAAATCATGGAAATGCTGGGCATTCCTGTTTCCGTTGTCATCAATACGCTCTATAAGCAGATTATCATGACACGGAGCATCCCTTTTTCCCTCTCTGTCCCAGCAATGCCTGTTGCCCGGGATGAGATGGATGAAGCCGCTTTCCATGCAATGATGGAGCGTGGTTTGAATGAGGCAAAAGCAGACAAATCCCGTGCCGCTTCTGATGTATTTGCAGATCTGAAACGGGAGATGCAGTAAATGCCAGAGAAATATACCGTAAAAATCACGCAGCAGGCCCAGGAGCAAATCCGGGAAATCATCAGTTATATCCGCTTCACGCTCCAGGCACCTGAAACTGCCATGAAAATGCTGGATACGCTTCAAGAGGAAATCGCTTCTCTGGATCAGTTCCCCAATCGTGTCCCTCTGACGGAAGAAGAACCCTGGCACAGTCAGGGCATCCACAAATTTCCAGTCAAAAACTACCTGATCTACTTCTGGGTAGACGAAGAAACAAAAAAGGTTCAGATTATTGGCGCGGTCTATGGTCGCAAAGACCAACGGCACCAGCTTTCCAATCTGGATATGTTCTAACTGATACGCTCTGGGCAGCAATGCCTGGGGCGTTTTTTCTCACACATCCTTTGGAATTGTCCTAACAGGCTATCAATCCCGTCTGCGAACAGGCGGGTTTTTTCATTTCAAATCATTCAGGAAAGGAGATTCACAATGGCATCCGTATTGCAACAATACCGCCAGTTGGCAGACATTACGGCACTACAGATCACCGGCAGCTATCAGAGCTGGACAGATTTTCTGACCACCGCAGCCCGGTTATACAAGTACCCCTACCATGAACAGCTCATGATCTACGCCCAGCGCCCCGAAGCCACGGCTTGCGCGGACTACGAACTGTGGAACAAGCGAATGGGGCGCTATGTTCGCCGGGGTGCGAAAGGCATCGCCCTTATCGACCACTCCGGGGACGCTCCGAAGCTGAAATATGTGTTCGATGTAGCGGATACCCGCACCACGGAGCGCTCCCGCAGCCCCTACCTCTGGGAATACCGCCCGGAGCATGAGCAGGTGGTTTCCGCCGCTATGGAGGAACAATATAATGTTCAATACCCCGGTAATTTCATTGACCATCTGGAACAGATTTCTTCCGTGAAAGTCACGGAATACTTCCTTGCCCATCAGCAGGACATCCTCGACATCGTTGACGGATCGCATTTGGAGGGGTATCATGACCTCGACAAAGGCGTGGCATTCATCAACGCAGCCACCGTCAGCACCACTTACGCACTGCTTTCCCGGTGTGGTCTGGTGGAGGATGCACACTTTGGCGCAGAGGATTTCATGCCGGTCTTTGCCTTCAATACACCCCAGACAGTGTATGCTCTGGGCAGCGCTGTCAGCGAGATCAGCGAAGAAGTCCTCCGCAGTATCGAAGTCACCATCAAAAAATACGAACGCGAAAAGCTGTCTGAAAGGAGCCAAGAAAATGAACGAACTGACCTACACACGCAGCGGGGACTACTGGATTCCCAATCTGAGCCTGTCCCAGCAGGAGAGCAAGCCCCTGGGCAAGTACGGGAGGATGCGCAAAGCATACCTTCAGGAGCATCGTCCGGTGCTGTGGAACAGCCTGATCCTGTCCGAGAAGCTGTATCCCCATCTGAAGGAGATCGACGAAACAGCGAACGGGCGGTTGGAGCAGATGATGCCGGAGCTGATGCAGTCGGCGGGGGTGACGGAAGCTCTGAAGGCCAGCGACCCCATGAAATGGGTGGGGCTGATGAACAGCCTGAAAGCCCAGGCCGAGGAAGTAATTCTGACGGAGCTGATCTACGCCTGACAGACGAACCCCCTATCCGGGGTGAACAATTCTCTTTCTTCCCCACGGAAGCCCAGCAAATTGCATACATCGCCGAAGCGGAGAGTGCAGACATCGCACCCTCCGCTTTTTCCATGCCCCAGGAGTATATTGACCAGTTTCTCCGCTATGGCAGCAACACGGAGAATCACCGTACACGGATTGCCATTGAATACTCCAAACAGCAGCCAATGGACTATCTGGTGGATTTTCTGGAAAAAACCTACCACGGCGGCTACGGTCTGCAATTTGGCAGCACAAAGGTGTGCGTCTGGTATGCCGAGGATGGGATGCATCTGACCTTGGTAATTGTTACAAGTGCCTACCTTAATGATTCCTACTTCATAATCACAACGTTCTTTTGGTGTTGATACAATATACAGACCATTTCCTGTCAATGAATGCGGCCTTTGCTCCTCCGAAAGGAACCCCTGTATTTCCCAGTTTTGCTCATTTGGTAGTATCTCTTGATTTGTGAAAAAAAGGTTATGTGCTTCCTCTTCATACAATTGAGAGAAGTCGAAATTATCGATCCTTATCAGCGCTATGACGTCATTCTTAAATACGATTTCCCCTGAAAAAACTTTATTAAAATACTCAACATCAACGGTTTTTTCATCTTTCACAACATGTTCAGACGTTACTACTATGTTTCGTGTAATAATGATTCCAGTCCCAAACAAGTCCTTATCAAGTTTTTTAATCTTAATAATATTTGAATACATATTCTTTCCTCTGTTAAATAATGATTTCTTTTTCCCCAAAATGAGCGTTAAAAGAGTACTGCTCCTGTATTTTTTGCAGGTCATTTTTCCGCCGAATATTATAGTTGAAATAGATATTCTCAATACCTGCTTTTACCATCCTTGCGAGCAAATCATCTTCAGGATGCTGATTTTTTCTGCCATTTGTAGATATGAGAGCAGACTTTATTTTTATCTTTTCTATAATCCCCAAATTGGGTTTTGTTGTCCCATGATGCGAAATCTTTACCAAGTCATAAGAAGTATGTGCGTTAGCAACCCAATCTTTGCTTTCTGAGTCTCCCATAAAAAGCATTCGAATATCCTTATAATTGACTTCTACAACAATTGACGATCTATTCACCTCATTCATTGGTGCTAACGATGATGTATTTACCCAGTCGTCAATGTTTGGGATATCAGAAGCTATCTTCCATACCCCAGTGCATTGTGGTATTTCTTTTCCGGTTACAATTAAGATCCTCTGCAAAAAAGCAATAAAGCCATTCTTATCCAATTCATAATCATTCCCGAGACAATCAATGCACTTTTTATCAATCCATCTAGACAATCTGTTTAATTGAATATCGTCCGGATTCAAGCAACGAATAATACAGTCTCCGATTTGTAAACTCGCACCATTAATGACCTGACCATTGATACCACCTGCATTCATTTTGTAATGGTTTTCTACACACAGTGTTTCAAAGGCTTCAGCTTGTGTCGCTGAAATTTTTCCAGAGCCAACTCCTATAAGCCCCGATAACTGGGCTGCAAGGATCTGATATATATTTTTCTGCGCTTCAGATAATTGCTCAACCAAATGATTAAGCATTTTCTTATCTCTCATAATCAATTGAAAAATGCCGTTAAACCATATATTGTCTACTGGAATAATGTTCGGATTGTTACTATCTCCATTTTCTTCAAAAAATGTTATCGCCCCACCTATATGATCCTCATCAAAATGAGTCACAATGAATAGAGCCACTCGATAATTCTGATCTGACAATTCTTTTAGCAAGGGCTTCAATTCAGATTGAAATGTTGATTTGTATCCACCGTCAATTAAGATACAATTCTTGTCCGCTAGCTGAATTAGAAAGCAATCACCAGAATCTGCTTTCAAGAAATGAACAATGTTTTTTTCTTCCATTGTGTGCCTCCCTTTGCCTGATGTGCATATCATCAGACTTATACTGTACCTCTGCTGGGAAACGTCAGTACCGTATGAATCATATCATCTTCTGTCAGATAAATCTCTTTGAAATTACCTTAATCGAGTTGTACATTTTTGCGCTGACTATAGTTTAATCTTCTCCAAATCAAGTTACTTATCAACAATACTTCACCTCTATTTTAACATTATCTTTGGTAAAGTTCAATAGAGCATTATGTTGAAGGGTTCAATAAACGACCTTTTAAAGCGATTTGCAAAATCGCGTAGCCGCTGGAGTTTTCCAGCGTTTCCAGAACACGAACCAGTGTTCTGCGGGGATTGGGGCAGAGCCTCAACAAGCAGAAACCACCCATTTCCGCTTCGGCAGAAATGGGTGGTTTTGGCGTATGTATTACATATGCATTGCTTGCTGCTCTAGTGGAGTTGTAGCCGAAGATTCCTTTCAATCAGAGATTGCCAAACACGTCTACGATCTCACCCATGAACACATAGTGGATGGGGTTGCCGTCCGCGTACAGGGTGTTGCGAACCTCCTCGGGCACTTCCTCGTGGAGCATTTTGTGGGTGTAAATCTTCTTGCATACAAAGGTGAGGGTCGCCTCCTCAAACCCCACAGCCTCCCCCAGAGGCTTGGGGGTCAGGGAGGTCAGGCTGATTTTCTCCGGCACGTCCCAGCCGGACTTGCTGCCCAGAATGCCCAAATCCCTCCGCTTTTCCTCGGGGAAGAAGCACACCGTGAAATAGTCGCTGTTCAGCAGTACCTCCGCGGTTTTCCGATTCTCCCGGAGGAATACCTCGATGATCTGCTTTCCCTTCTTCGGCGGCCCCCAAATGGTGCCCATGGTGCCCCAGCCGATGGTCATGGTGTTGTAGTGCTCCGGCGTCCCGGCGGTGGCCAGGGCCCAGCGGTCATCAAACAGGGAGAACACATCAAACCCTGCGGTTTTGAAGTTTTGCATGTTGATTTCCATATTGATGTCTCCTTTTTATAAATTCTTTTCAGCGATACGGCTGCGATTGACCAGATAGAAAACCAGCAGGAAGGTCGCCATGATTACCCAGGTAACCGGCTCCGTGACACAGGTACCCACAAATCCGATGCGGGGAATGAGCCAGTGGGCGGAAAGGAATTTCATACCCAGCTCGATGCAGCTGGAGCACACCGGAATCACCTTGTAGCCCATGCCCTGAAGCGCGTGGCGCAGCACAAACAGCACACCCAGGAATGGGAACGTTGCAAAGTGAATCCGCAGACTCAGCACCGCGTTTTCCACCATTTCCGGCGTATCTGTTCCGGTGGTGAAGCGAACCAGCGCCCCGCCGAAGAGGTAGATGATTGCCATTGCAAAAAAGCTCCAAATCAGTTCCATCAGGAGCACCTTTCGCAGTGCGGCCCGGATGCGGTCGAATCTCCCGGCACCCCAGTTCTGGCCCACAAAGGTAGAATTCGCCAGGGAGATGGTCACCTGGGGCTGAATCATCATCATCAGGATTTTACGGGAGGCCGCGTAGGCCGCAATATACGTCTGACCCAGCAGATTATTGGCCCGGGAGAAAATCACGCTTCCAATATCCACCAGGCAGCTCATCAGCGCCATGGCAATGCCCGTGGAGAACAGCGTTTGCACCATCTGCCAAGAGATATGGAAATCCTCTTTGGAGGGCAGAAACTCCCTGTAATGGCGGAATACATAAATCCCGCAAAGCACCGCCGAGGCTGCCTGCGCTGCCACGGTGGCGATGGCCGCACCGGCTACACCCATCCGAAATACCAGAACAAACAGCAAATCCAGCACAATGTTCAAAAAGCTGCTGAAGATCAAAAACATCAGCGGGGTGCGGCTGTTGCCGACGGAGCGGAGGATGGCGGCAAACATATTGTAGCCGATGGTAGTCAGGATGCCGCAGCAAATGATGCGGATATAGCTGTGGGCCATTTCAAAAACAGCCTCCGGCGTATTCAGGAACGCCATCAGCGGCCGCAGGAAAATCATGGCCGCCCCGGTGAGCACCAGGCACACCCCTAAATCCAATACCATCATGCCGGCGATGGCTTGCCGCAGCTTTTTGTAGTCATGGGCCCCAAATCGTTGGGTGACCACAATGCCATAGCCGCTGTTGAGGCCGTTGGCAAAATTGATGAGCAGCGAATACAGGGAAGCCGTGGCCCCGATGGACGCGATGCCCACATCTCCCAAACAGCGGCCCACCACCATGGTATCCACCATGCTGTAGAACTGCTGAAAAATGTTGCCGATAAACAGCGGGATAGCAAAGCCCAAAATCAACCGAATGGGATTCCCTTGGGTCATGTCCCGCACACGAAGGGTATTTTTCTCCATTAACCCACTTCTTTCTTGTGTTTCATGTCAGATGATGTTATACTCAGATTATATACCCCGGTAGCGACTACCGGTCAATTGTGAACATCTACAAAATTGGGAGGGGTAATATGTACACAATGAAGGAAACCTGTGAAAAGACCGGCCTTTCCTATGAAACACTGAAATACTACTGCAATCAGGGCCTGGTTCCCAACGTGAAGCGGGACGGCCAGAACCACCGGATTTTTGATGACCGGGATGTGACCTGGATCAACGGCCTGATTTGCTTGAAAAACTGCAGCATGGGCATTTTGGAAATGCAGCAATATGTGGCTCTGTGTCTGGTGGGTGATTCAACCATTCCGGAGCGAAAAGCGATCCTGGAAGCCAAGCGTCAGGCATTGGAGGCGGAGCGCCAGCGGATCGACGAGGCCATCGCCTATATCGATTGGAAGCAGGGGCATTACGATAATTTGCTTTCCGGAAAGCCCCGCGATTACTAAATAATTCAAGAATTTACGCAGAAAAGACGGTGATTGTCATGTATAACCCCCAATTAGAAACTTTCCTTCGTGCAGCGGATGCAGGCAGCTTCAATAAAGCCGCCGAGCAGCTGTTCATCACCCCGACGGCTGTCATCAAGCAGATCAATCTG
>JBJERF010000029.1:0-1601 GCA_051882115.1 Ruminococcus sp.
AAAAACGGACGCACTCTTCAGTGCGTCCGCCATGCTGTATCGCAGATTCTATTAATACTTGCGCTTACGAGCAGCCTCAGACTTCTTCTTACGCTTTACTGAAGGCTTTTCGTAATGTTCTCTTTTCCGAACTTCAGCAATCACGCCGTCCTTAGCACATGATCTCTTGAATCGCTTCAGTGCGGTATCCAGAGATTCATTTTTGCCAACACGAACTTCTGCCACTTACATTTCCCTCCCTTTGCCGCCACGGCAGAGGCTGATCAGATGCAGGAACGTATCCCTGCTTCCGACCTATACCACCAGACAAGTTCAGATAAACCGTCCGGGATACTTCTCTGTTTCTCATATAGCCTGCATTTCATTAAGTTATATTTTATTGTACCACGTTTTCCATGCCTTGTCAAGATGTTTTTTCAACAAACAGAATTTTTGTTATTTTGCTACAAAATTCACCAGCTTGTTTGGTACATATATCTTCTTGACAAGCGTCTTGCCAGCCAGAGCCTCGGCAATCTTCGGCTCAGCAGCAGCCTGTTCCAGAACCGCATCCTTTTCGGCTGTCACCGGAATTTCCAGCTTGGTCTTTACCTTGCCGTTGATCTGAACCACAATTTCCACCGTCTGGTCTGCACAGAGTGCTTCGTCATAAGAAGGCCATGTCTGCTCACTCAGAATGCCGCCGCAATGGGTTGCATACAATTCCTCTGTAATATGCGGCGCAAAGGGATTCAGCAGCATCAGCAATGTAGCAAACTCTGCACGGTTTATACTGCCGGTTGCACTGATATCATTGAGCAGCTCCATCATAGCAGCAATGGCTGTATTGAACTTCAGATTTTCAATATCCTCCGACACCTTCTTGATGGTTTTATGCATCTTGGACTGAATGGCATCACGGTAGGTATCACCGTCTGTGAGAACATCCTGAAGTGCCCATATACGATCCAAAAACCGCTTGCAGCCCTTGATGCTGGAGGTACTCCACGGGGCAGTCTTTTCAAAATCGCCCACAAACATCTCATACAGACGCAGGGTATCGGCACCGTAGCTTGCAATCACATCATCCGGATTGATGACATTGCCCCGGGACTTGGACATTTTCTGACCGTCCTCCCCCAGAATCATACCGTGGGAGGTACGGCGCATGTACGGCTCCTTCGTGCTGACAACACCGATGTCATACAGGAACTTATGCCAGAAACGGGAGTACAGCAGATGCAGTGTGGTATGCTCCATACCGCCGTTGTACCAGTCAACAGGCATCCAGTAATCCAGTGCTTCCTTGGAAGCCAGCTCCTTTTCATTCTTCGGGTCGCAGTAACGCAGATAATACCAGGAAGAACCTGCCCACTGAGGCATGGTGTCGGTTTCTCTCTGGGCAGGGCCGCCGCACTGAGGACAGGTCGTATGGATAAAGCTGTCCAGTGTAGACAGCGGGCTTTCGCCGTTATCTGTAGGCATATAGCTTTCCACATCCGGCAAGGTCAGCGGCAGCTCACTTTCGGGCAGTGCCACATAGCCGCACTTTTCACAGTGTACAATGGGAATCGGCTCGCCCCAGTAACGCTGACGGGAGAATACCCAGTCACGGAGCTTAT
>JBJERF010000030.1:0-2584 GCA_051882115.1 Ruminococcus sp.
TTGTGGGAGGGGTTGATGCCTATCCGTTTTCAGTAACAAATAAAGGGGTGGGGTAGACGGTCCAGCGGCACGCTGGTTCTATACCTTTAAATAGATGACATGTTCATACTTTCCCTCTTGAATCCTGTATCCTGTATGTTATACTGTTTTAAGAACAGAATAACCAAAAAAGGATGTGTGCTTATGCTTAAACTGATTGCCTGCGATATGGATGGTACGCTGCTCAACAGCCAAAAGCAACTCCCCCCTCAGCTCCCTGCCCTTCTGCAAAAACTCCGTGAAATGAACGTGACTTTCGCCGTGGCAAGCGGACGCTCCAAAGTTGCTCTGACCAATCTCTTCGGTGAATGGGCAGATGAAATGATCTTCATCTGCGATAACGGTGCCTGTGTTCAGATGCCCCATGCAGAACCTGTCTTTCAATGCCTGCCCTTCGAAATCGTTCATCAGGTACTGGAAATATGCAGCCAACAGGAACATGTAGTGCCTGTCCTCTGCTGTACACACGGCATCTACTACCCTGTCAGCGCAAAAGAACAGTTTCAGCAGGAAATCAACAACTTCTATGTCCAGTTCACTACATGCAGCTATGAAGAACTGTACCGTATCACAGATCCTGTTATGAAAATTGCACTTTGTGATCTGAACAATCCGGCAAAGCATATTTATCCCATACTCAACCCCCTCATCGGTGCACAGTATGAACTTGCCGTTTCCGGTCCGCTCTGGATGGATATTATGTGCAAAGGCGTTCATAAAGGTGCAGCCATTCAGACCCTACAAAAAAAGATGGGCATTGCACCAGCTGAAACCATGGTATTCGGCGACTATGGAAATGATATCACCATGCTTCAGGCTGCCGATTACAGCTGTGCCATGGCAAATGCAACAGATGCAGTAAAAAGCATTGCACGATTCATCGTTCCGTCCAATGATGAAAACGGCGTTGTAAAAACAATCTGTCAGCATCTCAGCATCCCCATAGAATCACTCGTATAAAAATGCGAAATGCCCCTCGGTAAAAGCGATTTACCAAGGGGAATTGTTTATGCCGCATCTTTAAATACTGTATTATAAAGCACACGATGATTTTCTGTGAAATCCGTTACCAGAACCGATTCACCATTTATGGTATCCCCATAAAAGCTGTTTTCCACAGGAATCTGCTGCTGCGCCACATCATAAGCCAGAAGCAGATATGGGGCTTTCCACGCATACTCATATATATCCAGCCCCGAGAGATTCGTTGAAACCTCCGGCAGTGCATTCAGCAGAATACGAACCAGTGCAAGGGGATTATGGGATGCCTTTTCCAGCACCTGAGAGAAAACCGCACGCTGACGGCTGGTGCGTTCAAAATCCGCATTGCCCACATAACGAATCCGGCTGTAGGAAAGTGCCTGCTTTCCGCTGAGGGTGTATGTACCGCCCCCATCCAGCAAATCATCATTCCGGCCGTCACCCATCAGTTCATTGACCTCACTGATGAGGATTTCATTCAGTGCCTGTGCTTCTTGATCGGAAAGCGTAATCTCCACACCGCCCACTGCATCAATCATAGCAGAACAGGCTGCAAAGGAGATGATGACATAATCATCTATTTTAATGCGGTAATTTGCCTCAATGGTATCCATCAAAAGCTCTGGGCCCCCATAAGAATAAGCCGCATTCAGCTTTCCGTATCCATACGTATCATTGATATACACGTATACATCCCGCAGAAAAGAGGTCATATAAATGGTATTGGTTTCCGAATTGAGTGATACCAGAATCATGGAATCAGAACGTCCCCGATCTTCTGTAACATCACGGGAATCCGTACCAATTACCAGAATATGCTCTACATCACGGGAAGCCATTGCATCTGCTGTACGGCTGCGCTCTGCTGTCGCAACAATATTTGTTCGTAAAATACCGATCAGCACAATGCCGGAATACAGCAGAAACAGGACAATAATGCCAATCAGAACTACACGCAGAATGGTCTGCCAAAGCGGACGTTTTGTCCTGCGCTTTTTTTGTACCGGACGATGTGCCTGAGCCGGAGCAGAACCATGCGCACCGTTTTTCTGCTGTCCGGACGGACGGCGGGGCGGTGCTTGATTCCCATTGGGACGATTGCCGTTGTAGCTGCTGCCATTGCGTGGATAAGCTGCACCATTCTGCGGAGGTGCATTGTAGCCATTGTTGTTGGGATAGCCACTGTTTTGCGGATAAGCTGCTCCGTTCTGCGGCGGTGCATTGTAGCCGCCATTGTTGGGATAGCCGCCATTCCGGGGATAAGCTGCTCCGTTCTGCGGCGGTGCATTGTAGCCGCCATTGTTGGGATAGCCGCCATTCCGGGGATAAGCTGCTCCATTCTGAGGCGGTGCATTGTAGCCGCTGTTGTTGGGATAGCCGCCTTTTTGCGGATAGGCTGCTCCATTCTGAGGCGGTGCATTGTAGCCGCTGTTGTTGGGATAGCCGCCGTTTTGCGGATAGGCTGCTCCATTCTGAGGCGGCACATTGTAGCCGCTGTTGTTGGGATAACCGCCGTTTTGCGGATAAGCTGCTCCATTCTGAGGCGGCACATTGTAGCCGCTGT
>JBJERF010000030.1:2684-6880 GCA_051882115.1 Ruminococcus sp.
CCGCCGTTTTGCGGATAAGCTGCTCCATTCTGAGGCGGCACATTGTAGCCGCTGTTGTTGGGATAACTGCCGTTTTGCGGATAAGATACGCCCCCCTGCGGTAAACGGGAACCATCAGGCGAAACAGGTCTTTCCGTATATGAATGGGCAGAGGTATGCTCCTGCTGTGCACGCTTGCGGATTTCCGCTGCGCTGAGCTGCTGCGTTTCATACTGATCCGTTGACTTTTTCACAGCCTCTGACAGCGGAATGTATTGTGTTTCCTGGTCATCTGAGCGATCCTGATATCTTTTCCGTAAATCCATGAAAGCTCCTTTCTCATCCAGTTACTTCAACCGTACTGCAATTGCAGTAATGGCGGAAGCAGCAATCTGAAAAATCAAAAACATTTCAGATGTGACACTTGTATAAGCACTGAGTCCAATATAAATCAATGCAATGGCAAAACCAATCATGGCTGCCACAGCCTGTAAAATCACACCGGTCATTGCACTGCGCCGAATTCTTCTTGCCTGCAACAGCAGCTGAATGGTATCCTCTAATTTTCCTGAGGTGATAATGGAAGCACTGACACGGTCTGCCGGCTCTGTATACCGGTTAAAGGTTTCCTGAAGGGCAATCGGTATCACCTTCATGCTGTTCTCCGGAATCTGATACAGGCTGGCAATGCGCTGCTGCGTCAGGAAGCTGTCTACAGACTTGATGATGAGCGCAATATTTTCATCCATCAGCTTTTGCAGATGCTGCTTCATCCGCTTGCTGGCAGAAACCCGAACCAGTATCATGGCGGAAAGCACGCCGCTGACAGAAAAGTACAGCACCTCATTGCCCTCGCCTGCATATTCTGCCTCCCGTACCGGAGATGGAAGCCCCTCAATATTATGATTGAGCATCATCTCCCGATTGCCCAGCAAAACACGGCGGTTCAGAATCCATCCGCTGAGACCGTAATTTTCCTCATACAGAACACTATCCACCGGATAGAGACTGCCGTTTTCTTCATCCACCATTTTTGCAAATGCATACTGCAAGACACTGTCTGCCTGCCGTACAAGACTGGTAGCTTCAAGAATTACCTCTTCTATTTTTGCATCAGAAAAGGGCTTCATTCCCTCAATGGTCACAGCACCATCCGGAAAAAGAGCAGATGCATGAACCATCAGTGCATTGCTGTCATAAAATTCATCCACACTCTGATAGCCCAGCAATGCGCACTTCCGGACTGACATTTTCTTGGTTGCCGCATACAGCGGAATATTGGCCGCCAGCATCACGCCGGCACAGCAGCCGCCGCACAGCAGCATGGAAAGCACCGAACAGAAAAAGCCCATCACGGCCGGAAACGACATAACGGTAGAACGAATGCCGGTAATGGCTGCTGCAATCAGCAGCGATGCAATCAATAGAAAGGGGGTCATTTTCCGGCAGAAGCGATCCCCCAGATCCGTTGAATAGGTATACCGGAGAAAATCACTCATCTGACGTGCCTTTCGCATGGAAACCAGAATGGGATAGTCCCGGATCACACCTCTTGTCAGTGTTTCTGCATCATTTTCATGCTGTACATACGTCAGTACATATTGTTCGTATTCTTTTGTAATCACAGAGAAATTGCTGATTGCACGGCGGATAATCAGCTGCTTGCCCACGGCATTCATCAGCAAAATAAAAACGGATACCGGAACAAACAGATGTGCTTCACCCCGTTCCATACTGTCCGGAAAAAGGGTCATCACAGCAGCACCCAACGTGGATATAAGAATGGGTGCTGCTGCCATGCTGTCACTATCGGCTTTATTGGTAAACAGATACCGCAGACCATTGGCAACCGTAGGAAATGAAATCAGCAATGCCGCCATGCCCATCATCAGATGCAGCAGACTGTAACCATGCAGTCCGATGATACCGATCAGACCGTTATAAAACGGGCTGTCTGCGCCCTCTGAAACAGAAAGCAGCAGTCCCAGCAAGAATAATACAGACAACAGTCCGACACGCAGCAAAACGGTTTTTCTTAAAATCTGAATATTGGCACGAATTTCCGACTCATTGTTCGGAATATGAATGGCCGGACTGTCACTGTCCTCCGGCTCCTCCAGCTCACGCATTTTCATGCGCTTTTTACGCAGGCGGTGAATGGCTGCCACACGGCGGCGGCGTTCACGCTCCTCCCGTGCTTCACGGCTGACAAATTTCACAGCCCCTGCATGATGTAAATCAAAGAAAAAAGGCTTTGTATCCTCTTCCTCTTCCATATGATCAGACTGCTTCTGCGTTTCCTCCTGACGCAGGGAATCCTTCCGGTATGGAGAACGGTTTTCCATCTGTCTGCGCTGCTTTTTGGAAAGCACCTTTTCCTCTTTTGCACGGGTGGAATCCTCCATGGTGCGAATCTGAGGCTGATATGTTTCTTTTGCAGCGGTCTTTTTTTCAGACCCTGTGCTTTCCACACGTACAGCTCCCTCATATCCTTCAATCCGGTCATTTTTCTGCGCCGGTGCAGTCTGGGGATTGATTGCCGGGGAATTCACAAAGGACACCTTTTCCCGCATCAGTTCCAGGGTCTGAAAGGCGGCTGCCCGGCTGTTTTCAATATCCGGACGGCTGCTGGTACGCTTTTCCCGCTTGATGCGGTTGACCTTTGACTCCTCCTCCGCCCGCCGGAAAGAAGACGGCCGTTCAGAGCCATACTGAGGCTTTGTACCGGCAGCTGTCCGGCTGAGCATTTTATGCATCTCCAGTTTTCCGGAGGGGGTTGGTGCCTTGGAAGGCGTTTTGGGATCCGTCCCCCCGTACTCATTGAGAATATCTTCTACTGTAAATTTTTGATCTGCCATGCTTTGTCGTAAACACTCCTTAGGTTCGACTCTCCCTGTTTTATCATTCAATATGCTTTGCTTCGCCTGTCTGCCGCTGACGAACGGCTTCGTAAATAAAGATGCCAGCTGCTACAGACGCATTCAAAGAATTCACACGTCCCATCATCGGCAGCCGAAGCATTGCGTCACATGTTTCTCCTACAAGGCGTCCGATGCCAAAGCCCTCCGAGCCAATCACAAAGGCGGTACCTGTTTTAAAATCCGCCTCTGTATAGATACTGCCGGATGCATCGGTTCCGTAAATCCAGACGCCGTTTTCCTTCAGCTTCTCCATAGCTGCAACCAGATTGGACACTCTTGCCACAGGCATATAACTTGCTGCACCAGCGGAAGTTTTTCCTACCGTCAGATTCAGGGATGCGCTGCGCCGCTTCGGAATAATGATGCCGTGCACGCCGGCTGCCTCTGCGGTACGAATAATGGCTCCCAGATTGTGGGGATCCTGAATCTCATCACAAATCACAATCAGCGGCGGCTCGCCTTTCTCAGCGGCTGCCTGTAAAATCTCTTCTACGGAAACATAAGTACCGCATGAACCAGATGCTGCTGCACCCTGATGATTGGCATTGCCCGTCATCTGGGACAGTTTTGCATCCGATACCATTTTCACCGGAATGCCCTTTTCCTTGGCAAGCTCTGCAATCTGACGCAATACGCCTCCGTTGCCGCTGAGATATACGGTATCCGGCAGGGTTTCGCTGCGCAGTGCCTCCAGCACAGGATTTCTTCCTGCAATCAGCTGTTCTAATTCCTGTAATGCAGCATCACGGCTGCGGGCATTCCGTCTGTTCTGACTCATGTTTCCATCCTCCCGACTGATTCAAAAAAAGAAGCCGCAGCCTGCAAAAATGCACACAGCTGCGACTTTTATTATACCATGATTCTAAAAAAAGTACAAGTCCTTTTTCCCGTTTTCACAAACTTTTCGAAAAGTGTAAAAACAAACTGTTTTTTGGGCATGTCCTTTGTGCATTCTCCGTTATCTCAGCAGAATGGCACACACAGAAACGACAGCAATCAACACGCCGATGCCTGCAAGAACAACGATTTTCTTCCATAAAGTGCTGCGCTCCGGCAGCTGCTCGAACTCCTGAAACAGCATCTGTGCAGCTGCCTCTTCAATCTGGGGCGGAAGCTGGGTAATCCCCGGCTTGAGATAAAACACCGCTTTCTCAAAATAATCGCTGGACGGATGATTCACTTCAATAATTTTCTTATGCACACCTTTTACCATTGTTTTTTCTCCTGTTCTGATTTTGATAAGAGTCTGTTTAAGATCTGGAGACAGTCGGATTTTCGAGCAGATTTTCGTCCTGA
>JBJERF010000031.1:0-1586 GCA_051882115.1 Ruminococcus sp.
GCTTCTACTGCCAGATTTGCCTCATTGTATAACCGCTGTGCTTTCCGGACCAGCTCCATCTGATGTTTACTGAGTGGTATGCACCCGGTGTTCTTTTCGAGGTAGCGGTACATGGCTCCCTGAAGATGGGGGTACATGTATGTACTCAGGCGTGATTTTTCCGGATCATAGGTTCTGCTGCGGAGTAATTCCAGAAAGGCCACCATACCCACACTGCACAGTTCTTCAATATCAGAATAGTTGAAAGCATCTGTCGCTCTGACTGCGACAGATCGAATGAAATCTCTATTATTCCGGCACAGTTGTTCCAGTGCTTGGCTGCTGCCCTGGTAATACGCCTGCACCAATTCCTCGTTGGTCATAGGATCAGCTCCTGACTGGTTCTTTCTTCGGATGCCCTACAGGGTTGGATTTTCTTTTCACACCGCAGAGGGGATACAGGTTTTTGGATTCCAGAGATTTCTCAAAATCTGCGTATGTAATTCCGGAATGAATTTTTGCCGCATGGTATAGCTCTTCCGCCTTTGCTTTCAGCGATATCTTTTCCTTTTCTGTGATGATCCCCCTGGAACAGTCCTTGGTGATCCGCTGCAGGCAGCGCCGCAGGGCATCCACCTTGGGATCATCTTCAGGTGTTTCCTTTCTGCGGGAAAGGCGGTAGCCCATTTGCGCGCAGGTGTATTTTGGATTATCCGGAGCCGGGTTATCACAGTATTTTGTGTGGAGCCGTTTTGTCAGCAGGAAAAACCGTCCGCAGTATTCACACTGCCGAATGAGATGTCCGGCTTCCAGTGCTTTGTAGAAATCAATCTTCAAAAGCATCAGCAAATCATCCGAGGTGTACGTCTCCACAATTTGAAAATCACCAGATGCAGAAGCCACATTTCCGGATTCAAAATCCAGCGTGATTGGCTTGTTACGGTGGTACGCATACAGATACCCTTTCTTTTCATCCCGCAGGTAGATGGGATAGTAATTATCCGTCAGTCGTTTTACTGCTTCAGAAATGCTGCCGGAATTCAGTTCTTGTATTGGCATAACACCGTTCCGGATGAAATGACCGATAACGGTATGGAAAAACGAGATATCCGTCACAATCCCCTTGAAATAGCTGAAGTACTCCCGGTACGCGGGCCAATCCTTGTATGTGAGGACGGTTGTTTCCCAGAAAACAGACCAGTCCCTTTGCAGCAGGTCAAGCAGCGGATATTCGCGCAGGAGTGTCTCCAGTTTCAGATAAGCATCATTCGCCTGAAACCAGAGCGCATAATCTCCGATGTCTTCATACTGCTGGGCAAGTGCCCTGCCCTTTCTCAGAAGATCATACATTTCCTGGATCCTACAGCTGGGGGTGTTCAAAATCTGCACAGAGAGTTCTCCTAATGTAAATTCCTGCCCATAGATGCGGATGAGCTTTCTGTCAACGCTGAAGGTAATGCGATCTATCATCTGTAACCTCTCCCAATTTGTCAGGACAAACGGAAATAACCTGTCCCGGAATACTATGAGTTTAGCAAAAAATGTCCACAATGTATGTAGAAGAACGTCGAGGCCAATGTGTTTGGTTCGACGTTCTTACTTTTTTG
>JBJERF010000032.1:0-1553 GCA_051882115.1 Ruminococcus sp.
TGTGCTGTTCCTCTACAGCACCCTGATTCTCAACAACAGCGCCACGCTGAAATAAGCTCGGCTGCATAAGCTGCTCTTCCTTCATCCTGTCAGCTTGCGACAGAGGATTCCGGATTTCGTATTGCTTTCAGAATGAGGCTGTGATACAATCGATCGGAGAGATTGTATGCAAAGAGGAGGAACATAGCTCGTGACGAAACTTGAGAAACGCATAGTTGACTATATTGCAAGCCATCTGATTCCCATTGCTTTTTTGGTTGTGACAATTCTGGGAATCCTGATCCGCATTCCCCTGAAGGATCAGATTTCTCTGGATGCCCGTGACTGCCTGCTGCCATGGTACGAAGAAATTCTGAACAACGGTTTGAGCAGTCAGGTGGGTAACTACAACTTCCCCTACCAGCTTGCCATTTTCTTCATGACAAAACTGCCGCTGAAGCCGCTGTATGCCTATAAACTGCTGTCCTGCATCTTTGACCTGCTGCTGGCAGTGATCTGTTCTGTTCTGCTTTATGACCTCACGAAGAGCCGGAGCCGGACACTGCTGGTGTACTGTGCCGTTTTGCTCTCCCCGGTGGTGGTTCTGAACTCTGCCGAATGGGCGCAGTGCGACAGCATCTTTGTGTTTTTCTCCGTGTGCGGCATCTACCTGCTGCTAAAGGACAGACCCTTTTTCGCCATGGTCTGCTTTGGATTGAGTCTGGCATTCAAATTGCAGGCGGTATTCTTCTTCCCCGGGCTGGCGATTCTGTATTTTATGCGGAAGGATTTCTCTATCGGGAACTTTCTGGCAATTCCGCTGGCGATGATTGTTCTGTCCCTGCCCATGGTGTTCATCGGCAGAAGCCTGCTGGAGCTGGTGCAGGTTTATGTGGGACAGGCGGAAACCTACCGCTATATGGCGATGAACTATCCTTCTTTGTACTGTATTGTCGGTGTGGAGCAGTTTGCCGGGTATGCAAAGGTTGCGGTTTATCTCACCATTGCCGCGCTGGGCGCTCTGTTCTTCTACATTGCGTATCACAAAATCCCAATGACCAGAGAAAACACGGTGATGCTGCTGTTTCTGTCTGCATTCACCTGCGTACTGTTTTTGCCTGCCATGCACGAGCGGTATGGCTACCCCTATGAAATTCTGGCGTGGATTCTGGCATTTTTGGTTCCCCAGACGGCGCCGCTGTGTATTGGCCTGCAGCTGCTGACGCTGCGCACCTACAGTGTTTTTTTGTTTGATACCCAGGTCAATCTGACCGCGCTGGCCTTTGGAAATGTGATTCTGTACTGCCTGTATGTGTATCTGCTGCTGAAGCAAATGCGAGGGGCCAAGATGGCAATAACCGACGCTGCACACAACGAAGCACTTAGTTCCCCCACAGCAGTGCCTGCAAAAGATGAATAGAACAAACCCCCGGTTTTTGCATGGCAAAAACCGGGGATTTTTTAATGTGTCAAATTCTGAATCCACTTGCCCTGCTTCAGCATGAAGAAGCCGATGATGCACTTGATGAAATCCATTCCCTGACACAGGGTATACAGGGGGAGAATGGAAATCC
>JBJERF010000033.1:0-6689 GCA_051882115.1 Ruminococcus sp.
TTTGAGAAAGGCTTGACCGAAAACTTCTATACTTTCTTAAGTTGATGACATTGCCCACTGGGGAGGGGGAAAGGGGGGAGAAAAAGCGACAGCATTTTTGAGGGGAAGCGGGCAAGACCGCTTCCCCTTGTCAAATTGTTTCATGAAGTTTCCCTTGCAAACGTTCCGGTGGAACGTTTGCAACGAATCGAAATCTCTAAACCTCTCAGTCTTGCCTTCGGCAAGCCAGCTCTCCTTAAAAGGAGAGCCGGAATTCCATCCTGAATGAAACAAGTCTCGTACCGTCCGCAGACGGCGAAACTCCCCTTAAATCAACTTAGTACCACAGGAGCCGCAGAATTTTACATTCGGCTCATTCTTCGCACCGCACACAGGACAAATTCCTTCAAACTCTTTAGGAAGTTTATCCGGTTCCGATCCCATTTCATCTTCCGGTGCTGAAACCGGCTCTTCAACAGGCTTTTCTGTCACAGCTATATCAATCGTAGAAATATGCTGCGAAGCAGGCTGGGAAACAGCTGCCGCAGCTGCAACAGGAACAGGCTCCTTCTCTGCCTCCGGAATAGCTTTTTGAACAGACTTCTTCGGAAGCTTTTTCAGCTTACAGATAAAAATGCCAAATGCAGCAATCAACATACTGGACAGGGCAAATATCACAATATTCCCGCAGGTATCCACAAACAACTCCGGCAGCGCATCCTCATATGACAGCAGCATGCTGTCCACGGAAAATACACAGGTCATCAGCAGCAAAATCAAACTGCCCGCAAGCGGAACCAACGCCGCAATGGAACAGGCAATACCCAATCCCCGAATGGCAGATGCAATGCGTCTTGTGGTTACAACCCACAGCCCAAACCACAATACTACCGCACTAAATGCGCACCAGAAGCCCAGAGAACCTGTCACAAAATCCACAACGTTTCCGCCCAGAACGGCAGCACATTCACTCAAAATGTTCTTTCCGACTGCTGTCTGATTCATTGCATCTGCATAGATGCATACCGCAAAAACAAATGCACATGCCAGAATCAGAATAAAAAACAAAACAGATAAAAAAGTTTTGCCTGCGCCGCTCTTTTTCTTTTCTGCGGCAGCAGATGTACCGGTATTGCTCATGCGTTTCATCCTCCTGAAAAATATTCTACCTCAGTATACCATTTTCATCCATCTTTGTCAATCAAAAAAGAACCGCTTTTTCAGAAAAAACAGGCGAACGTGTAAGCATACGTCCGCCTGTCTGTTTTTTATGATTCGGGAACAATGGGAAGCTGGTCAATCAACTCTACAATATACCGAAGCAGTGCTGTTACATCCGCAGAATTGATTTTTCCGTCTATGCAGCATTCTGCATTGGCTTTCTGTTGAGCATTCAGTTCAATGCTATTTGCCAGAGACTTGTTAATATAAACCACATCAATCAGAGAAACAATACCATCCATATTGACATCTCCATACAAAACGCCATCCGGCGGAGTCGTACTTGTACCGCTGCCTGTGCCTGTAGTTGTGACAGTAGTGGTTGTAGTTGTAGTCGTAGTAGTTGTTGTGGTGGTGCTTGTGCTGGTGGTAGTACCGGTCTGTTCGGAGCCGTCACCGAGCAGCTTCATCACACCAAAACCGGAAGGATCAGTATAGCCCATACCCGTAAGGTCGTTCCAGTTTGCAATAGAAGTCCGCTTGCCTGCGCCGTCACCATCATCGTTAATCTGTACGTCAAAGCCTACGACCTGACCTGCACGGAAAGGAGCAATGGTAAAAGGAAGAGCATATTCCACCAGATAGCCGTCCGATGTTGTCTTTGCAGCGGAGATGAAGGCATCGGTAGAAAGACCATCCGTTACGGTCTTATCTCCTACGTAGCTGACACGTGCCTGAATGTCATCTGATTCATAGTAGTTTGTCTTATGGTTGTTTTCATCGAAGAATACTTCAAATGTATCCTGCTCATAGGCATTTGCACTCTTGTTGCTGAGAACCGGATCCTTTACTTCTGCCAGCACGTATACATAGTTCTCATCCCAGAGCATTTTTGCCGTGCCGGTTGCACCGTTGCCCAATGTGTAGGTATCCAGCGCAATGGGCGTTGCATTATCCCATACGGAATCAATGGTGCCATCAATTTCCGGTGTACCCTTTGCAGCTTCTGCCATTTTCGGCTGCTTTTTGAGGGTTACGATACCGCAAACCGGTTCCGTCTGTGCATCTGACGCATAAAAACCCTTATCGTTCCAAGCGTATGCATCATATACCCTTGCAAATTCGCCCCCTGTTGTAACAATTTCCATATCAATCTGAGCCATTATATCCAGATAAACCATATTTCCTGCTTTACCTGTCAGCGGTACAGCAATATCGATAATCTGACCATAACCATAATCAGATTCAAGAAGCGAACCATTCTGAAATTCTGTACTGCCGAAGACTACATAATGTACGGAATATTCTGAATCATTGTAAATACGCACAACCATGCCATCTTCATTCCATGCTGCCTTAAAAGACATACTAAAAGCCGTATTGTTTGTGGTATTGGTCATCTTCTGCGCTGACTGCGCCTCAAACGCACGTTCCAGATCTTCGTCCGTGCCGTCATAATAATAGGCAGACATAGTCTTGATTTCATCTACCTCAGAATCCGTATCAATGACTGCATAGTATGCAGGCTTTGCTGCATAATTCTTATCAAAGAGCAGCGGATAACCGCCAATCCAGCTGGTAGAATCCGTAATACCCCACAAAACCACTGCAGACAGATTTACACCGGAATCCTTGACTTCCTTATACATTTTGAAAACATCCTGATAACGCTGTGCCAGCTCCAGCTGGTCAGCTGCTGCATTGGACTTCTGAGAAACATCCAGCTCTGTAACCTGAATTTCCAGTCCCAATGCTGCATAGGCTTCTATTGCCTGCTTGTACAGCTCAACAGAAGGATAGCTCATGGAAATATGGGACTGCATGCCCATGCCGTCAATCAATTGCTTCTCCACCAGCGGTGTCAGAATATCGCTGATGATATAAGCCTGCTTGTTGGGCGAATACTCATTATAATCATTGTAGAAAAGCTTGCAGCCTTCCGGTGCATACTTTCTTGCATAAGTGAATGCCTTTTCAATGTAGGACTGATCCCCGTATACCTGCACCCATGCGGACTGTCCGCTGACGGTATTATTGGAACCGGCATCACGGATGGTGCCTGCATCGGAAGCGGCTTCATTGACAACGTCCCACGCATAGAATTCCACATCCGGGTAATCGGCAGCCAGCGTTTCCATGACCAGCTTGATGTAATTTTCCAGACGCTGATCCATCACCTCAGAGGAAACCCATGCACCGTCTGCATCATAGTTTTCCTTAAAGAACCAGTCCGGCGTCTGACTATGCCATACCAGTACATGTCCCCGCACCGGAATTTTGTTTTCTCCTGCAAATTTTAGCATAGCATCTGCTTCATTCAGGGAAATCTGCGGAGATGTATAATCACCGGTTTCCTGTGCATAGGCAAGGGTCTTGCCCAGATCCAGAACGCTGTCCGGCTTCAGCTCATTGCCCAGCGTCAGGCTGTTGTAATGCTTGAGAATCAGATCCTTTGTTGCACCCTGTGTAAATTCAGAGCCTGCACAAGCACAGCCCAGCTTGAAATAATTGCTGTAGACATCCTTGAGGGCAGGGATGTCCGCTTCAATGGCCGGATCCGGCAAACGCTCACCAGAACAGTCATCTACATAAAAATCCATCAGATCCTGCTCAGCCGGGTTGGATACATATCCAGTCTGAACATAAACATAACAGTTCGTAGCCCCCTCCGGAATGGTCAGCTCACTGCCCACATATGTCCATTCACCCTTATTGGCGGTTTCCGTGGCGATGGTATAATAATTTTCCTTTCCATCCATATCGTACTGAAGATTGATGGAGAATTTCTGGGTATCCGTCCACTGAGCACCGTTGTACATGACATAGCAGCCCAGCTGATAATATTTTCCGGCTTCCAGAATATCATCCTTGGAAGAGGTCAGACCGTTCCAGAGCTGTGTTCTGCCGGAAACATACATACTGTAATCGCCGCTGTGGCTGTAATCCTTTGTAACAGCTGCCGTTGCAGAACCACGGGCATTCCAGCCCTGGGATGTGCCATCATCAAAATCATTCAGATAGGATGTCTCCTTCTCCACGGAAATACGCTCACCATTTACAGTGATATCATCAATGTAATAGCAGCGGTCTGTTGAGGAACCGGGCATTTCCACATACAGAATCAGTCCCGTTACATCTGCCGGAATGGAATAGGTACCGGAAAGCTGCACCCATTCGCCTTTTTTCGCATTTGCACCGGTAATCTGCTGATAATGATCCTGACCAGAGCTGTCGGTGTAAATCAGCTTCAGTGCCATCTGCTCCGTGTCATTGCCTTCGGCATACATTGCCCATGCATCAAAGGTATAACTGTACCCTGGATAGGCAATTCCGGACAGGGAACATCTCGGTGCACCCCATGATGCAGTACGGTCATACACATACAGAGAGCTTGTACCGCTGTGGGCGTAATCTGTAGTAATGGCTGTAGTGGCACCCACACCCTTCCATGCACCATAACCACTTTCAAAAGTATCATTCATCAGCTCTTCTGTTGCCGCCGAGCTGACAAAAGCGGATGTTGTCAGTGCAGAAAATGTCATAGCTGCTGCCATAAAAACTGCACCCATTCGTTTGATTTTCATAGTAAAAACCTCCATACAAAATGCTGTACCATTTTTTCAGCTATATTTAGTGTAACATGTTGAAAGAAATTTGTCAAGCAATTGTAATCTTTTCGTGAGAATTTTTTCCATGCAAACGGAAATTTGCAGTTGTATTTAACGGCAGAGAATGGTATAATAAAAGTACTACAAAGTACATCGGACAAGATGTATGATGCGGAAAGGATTTTAGCTCATGAACAAAAAAATTGCAGCAGGCATGCTGTGTCCTGTATTGCTGCTGACAGGCTGTCAGCTGCCCTTCCAACAGGACAAAGGCGATGGCTCCGGCTATCTGTTTACGTACACCTTAACCGAAAATCCGGATAGTCTGGATCCACAGATTGCCAGAAATCCTGCGGCCTTTATGGTTCTGCGCAATATGATGCAGGGACTTCTGGAGGAGCAGCCGGACGGTACCATCACCTATGGTGTATCATCCCACTACAGTGTGACAGAGGATGGTCTTCAATATACATTCACACTGCGAAACAACAGCTACTGGTATTATGATGAAAACCGGAACGATCTCATTGATGAAGGGGAAATGTGGAATGTGACAGCAGAGGATTTTGTCTTTGCCTTTCACAGAATCTTTCAGAAGGAAACCAAATCGCCCTATCGTGAAATGTTCCGCTGTCTCACCGGTGCAGACGAGATTATTGAACAGGATGCACCTATTGATACGCTGGGCGTATATGCTTCCAGCGATAATACGCTTGTTTTTGAACTGAGTGAACCTTGTACAGAATTTCTGTACCTGCTTTGCAGACCAGCTGCCATGCCCTGCAATCAGGCTTTCTTTGAGCAGACCGGCGGCAGATACGGACTGGATGAAGAATCTGTCATTTCCAACAATGCCTTTTATCTGCGCCGATGGTTTTATGATCCCTATGGCAGTGACAATCTCATCTACATGCAGGAAAATTCAGCCAACAATACCGTGCAGCGTGTATACCCCTCTAATCTGACTTTTCTGATCCGCAGCAGTCAGGCACAGGCAGAAACCGCTTTTGAAAAGGGAAGTTCTGATGTACTGACAACCCCTTACTGTAAGGAAACATATCGGAATACAGAAAACTATACCATTTCTTCATGGAAATCAGCAACGCTGGGCTTTGTGCTGAATCCTGAATGGGATGCTTTTAAAAATGAAAAAATCCGTGCTGCACTGTCTATGGCAATCCCACGCAGCATATTTTCTTCTGAAACCGGCGGCGATGTAGCAGGTGCCTATGGAATCATACCGCCGGAAACGCACATCGGCACAGCATCCTACAGCAGCTATTTATCGGAAACGGCAATCCCTGAATATTCCAGTGAGGCTGCACTTGAAATGTATCAGACGGGCTTACAGGAACTGGGCATCACTTCCCTTCCGTCTACTGATATCCTCATCTGCGAAAATATGGTATCTACAGATGATTTATACGAAATTATTCAGATGTGGCAGTCGCTTTTCGGATTTTATGCAGGCATCGAAACCGTCTCCGAAGCAGAATATGCACAGCGTCTTTCTGAAAAGGACTATGCCATTGCACTGTGCAGTGTGACCGGAACATGGAACAGCGCAGGATCTGTACTGGAAACATTCTGCACAGGGGAAAATGATTTCGGTTACTCCAATGCTGAACTGGATGCACTTTTGAAGGATACAAAAAAAGCACGGGACTGGGGGGAACTAGCAGCTCAATGCATACAGGCAGAGCAAATGATTCTACAGGAATACTTATTTATACCGGTTTTCTATAAGAATCACTATCTGATACACAGTACCCAAAACCAGGATATCCAGTATGACCCATATTCCGGTGTAATTGACTTCCGCACAGCCAAGCACTATGAATAAATCCTCCCCTTTCTCACAATTTACCTTGTTGCATTCTTTGAATTTTCGCATACAATAGGAGTAGCAGCAGGAATCGCAGTCACTGCGAAAGGTGGCGC
>JBJERF010000034.1:0-15782 GCA_051882115.1 Ruminococcus sp.
ACAATGGACGGCAATGTAAAACGCAGCAGCTTTTTCAGCGTAAAATGTTCAGACAGTTGTATGTTCATTCGGTGTTCCTCCTGAAAACAAAAAATTACCCGATTCCATAACCGAGCGCACCCGACATCTTTCTCGACATTGCAGTTACGACTGCAAGTCCTCCGATGACCACAAATATTTTCTCTCAGGCAAACAAAAAAGCCGGATAAAGAACAGGCATCTCAGCCTGTAGCCTTATCCAGCTTATCATTTCTTTTGAATGATTCGCCCTCCGAGCAAGCGTGATTATTATAGCATAACAAAAGCCATTTGTCAAGAAATATTTTTGCATGAAATGATATTGACAATATCAGGATGCATTCGTGTGATGGGAAGCATTTGCTATGTTTTGTTAATCTTTCACATTACTTTTGAATCGGAAAGTACATGCAATTCAGCGATTAAACATTAAAAATCATTTCGCTGTATGCAGGAACCGGCCACTTTTCAGACGGCATCAGGACTTCCATGGAATCTACACTCTTACGCAGCTTTTCCATGAGAGAAACAACGTCATCTCTATAAGCACGAGCCATTGTCTGCATATCTTCCAGAGCAGCAGCAGCAGCGGTCTTTTCTTCCAGTTCTGCAACCAGTGCATAAGCTTCGTTATTCAGTGCGGTAATCTTTTCAGCCAGATTGCGCTCAACGGAAGCATCAATGCCCAGTCCGCTCTTTACAGCAATGCTGTCACACAATTCCTTACAGTAGCTCAATGCTGCGGGAATGAACTTCTTCTTTGCCATATCAATCATAGTCAAAGCTTCAATGTTGATGGTCTTGCTGTAGTTTTCCAGCAGAATTTCTACACGGCTGTCAATTTCAGCCTTTGTGAATACGCCGAATTTTTCCAGCAGAGCAACATTTTTCTCATCTGCATAATGGGGAACACAGTCTACAGTAGATCTGTAATTCGGCAGACCTCTGCGTTCAGCTTCAGCAACCCATTCCTCTGAATAGCCGTTGCCGTTGAAGATAATTCTCTTATGCTCCTTGATAATCTTTACCAGCAGCTCTTTCAGCTTTGTATTGAATTCCTCAGCCGGAACGCCTTCCATTGCATCTGCAATTTCACAAAGCTCACCGGCAACAATGGTGTTGAGCATATGGTTCGGACAAGCAATATTGTCGGAAGAGCCAACCATTCTGAATTCAAAGCGGTTGCCTGTAAATGCAAAGGGAGAGGTTCTGTTTCTGTCCGTGGAATCCTTCGGGAAGTCGGGCAGTGCGTGTACACCGATCTTGAATTCCTGAGATTCGCTTTTATAGGTGCTGTTATTTTCCAGTGCATCCAGAACGCCCTGAAGCTCTTCACCCATGAAGATAGAAATAATAGCCGGCGGAGCTTCATTTGCACCCAGACGGTGGTCATTGCCTGCGGAAGAAGCACTGATACGCAGCAGCGTAGAATATTCATCCACGCCCTTAATGACAGCGCACAGGAATGTGAGGAACTGCATGTTCTCACAGGGTGTATTGCCCGGATCCAGCAGATTCTGACCATCATTTGTGCTCATAGACCAGTTGTTGTGCTTACCGGAGCCGTTGACACCTGCAAAGGGCTTTTCATGCAGCAGGCAAACCAGGTCGTGTTTCAGTGCAACCTTCTTCATGACTTCCATTGCGAGGGAGTTCTGGTCAGAAGCAATATTTGAACTGGAGAAAATGGGAGCCATTTCATGCTGTGCCGGAGCAACTTCGTTGTGCTTGGTATTTGCATAGATGCCCAGCTTCCACAGTGCTTCGTCCAGATCCGCCATATAGGCAGCGATTCTGGGCTTGAGGTTTGCAAAATACTGGTCATCCAGTTCCTGTCCCTTGGGGGGCATTGCACCGAACAGGGTACGGCCTGTCATAATCAGGTCTTCACGCTGGTCGTACATTTTTTTATCAATCAGGAAATATTCCTGTTCCGGACCGACTGTAGAAGTTACCTTTGTTGCAGTGGTGTTGCCGAACAGACGCAGAACACGCAGAGCCTGTTCGCTCAGTTCTTCCATAGAACGCAGCAGCGGTGTTTTCTTATCCAGAATCTCACCGGTATAGGAAACAAATGCGGTGGGAATATACAGAGAACCTTCCTTAACAAAAATCGGAGAGGTGGGATCCCAAGCGGTATAGCCACGTGCAGAGCAGGTCTGACGCAGACCGCCGGACGGGAAAGAAGATGCATCCGGTTCGCCCTTGACCAGAGCCTTACCGGAGAAATTCATAATTACCATGCCGTTATCCGTAGGACTGATAAATGAGTCGTGCTTTTCAGCAGTCGAACCGGTCATAGGCTGGAACCAGTGTGTGTAGTGGGTTGCACCACGTTCAATTGCCCAGTCCTTGATGGCATTTGCAACAACATCTGCATAGGTAGGATCCAAAGCGGTTCCCATTTTTTTTGTCTTTGCGAGAGCTTTATAAATCTGTTTTGGCAGTCTTGCCCGCATCACTTCATCGTTAAAGACATCGCATGCAAAATACTCGGCTACATTGGCTTTTGACATAGTAAATACCTCCTAAAATAAAAAAGCGTCCAACTACAGTTCAGATAGATGCTGAAAACTGCTGCGGAAACGCCTTTGTTCCTGAAAATTCATTTCATGATTACATGATACAGGAGAAATGCATTTTTGTCAAGACGTTTTTTGATTTTTCCAAAAATCGCTTTTTTTTGAAACGCAAATGCCTTTTTTGGAATGAAAATGAAAGTTTTTCCCGCAAAAATCTTTTTCGCGGGGAAAATGTACATGAAATATTCGAAAATGTTGTGTGCCTGAAGGAAAAATAGGTAAGAATTTTTTTCGGTCCAGCAGTTTTTTGCAAAAAAATGCTGGCAGGGACCAGGGACAGCGTCCCTGGTCGCCGTCCGCAGACGGCGAAATTCTCTGCGTCATTTTTGCGGAGCAAGTTCAGAGGAACGTTTTCAACCAAAAATCAAATGCTGTTGTCCTGAAAAAGAAAATCTTGCTGTTGACAAACAACAGGCTTTGTGCTATACTGAATACAGTTTCATCAGCTTCAGGGTATGTGCAATTCATAGCCGGCGGTGAGCAGCCTTTGGCTGTAAGTCCGCGAACCGCAGTTTTCTGCGGCCGATTCGGTGTGATTCCGAAACCGACGGTAAAGTCCGGATGAGAGAAGATTTGATGCACCGTATTTCAACTTGCACATTCTATAATCATCGGATTTCCCGGTATTTGTGTAAGCCATAGAATCAAACGATGCAGCTGCCCTGTTCTGACTGAACGGGCAGCTTTTTTTGATTGGAGATGAAATTTTTGAATTTTTACAGCGATTCGGAGCAATCCTATATGCGCAGAGCCATTGCACTTGCCAGAAACGGCATCGGCTTTGTGAATCCCAATCCGCTGGTAGGTGCTGTTGTTGTCAAGGACGGCAGAATCATCGGAGAGGGCTGGCATGCAAAATATGGCGATCTTCATGCAGAACGCCATGCACTCAAAAATTGTACGGAATCTCCCCAAGGAGCCGATTTATATGTCACACTGGAGCCTTGCTGCCATCATGGAAAGCAGCCGCCCTGTACAGATGCTGTGATAGAAGCTGGCATCCGCCGGGTCTTTGTAGGTTCTTATGACCCCAATCCGCTGGTCAGCGGAAAAAGCAGCCGGATTCTGAAAAATGCAGGCATTGAGGTGCATTATGAGCTGCTTTCAGAGGAATGCGATGCACTCAATCCGTTCTTTTTCTATTATATGAAAAAGAAGCTTCCCTATGTCATCTGCAAATATGCCATGTCCGCAGATGGGAAAATTGCCTGCAAAAACGGTGATTCCAAATGGGTCACAGGAGAAGCTGCACGTGCCCATGTGCAGGAAACACGCCGGGCAGTATCTGCCATTCTGGTAGGCATCGGCACGGTTCTGGCAGACAATCCCAGTCTTTTATGTCATGGGGAAAATCCCAGTCATCCGGTGCGTGTGGTATGTGATACCCATCTGCGCATACCGGAGGATTGTACGCTTGTAAACAGTACGGATACAGCTCCGGTTGTGATTATGACATGCAGCAAGGCGGAAGAGAAAATCCGGCGGCTCACAGAAAAAGGCGTGACAGTTTGTATTGTTGCACAGAAGGATGGTCATACCGACTTTGCGGATGTTCTGAAAAAGCTGGGAGAAATGGGACTTGACAGCGTTCTGATTGAGGGCGGTGCACAGATTCATGCTGCTGCGCTGAAAACGGGAATGGTTTGTCAGATTCATACATATATTGCACCGAAGCTCATCGGCGGTGATGGTCTTTCTCCGGTAAGTACATTGGAAGTGCAGACTATGAAGGATGCCGTCACTTGGGATGCGCCCAAGGTGCAGCTTCTGGGACAGGATGTTCTGCTGATTTTTGACAGGAAAGGAGCGTCTGCTGAATAAGATGTTTACAGGAATCATCGAAGAAATCGGAACGGTGCGCCGTCTGGAGCATACGCCTGCTGCCTGCCGGCTGTATATTGATGCAGAAACCGTTTTGCAGGGCACACGAATCGGAGACAGCATTGCCGTCAACGGCGTATGCCTGACTGTAACGGATCTGAATCAAATCGGCTTTGCGGCAGATGTCATGCCGGAAACCCTGCGCCGCAGCAGTCTGGGCTTGCTGCGTAGCGGAAGTCATGTGAATCTGGAACGTGCCATGGCAGCAGACGGACGCTTCGGCGGACATATCGTTGCCGGACATATTGACGGCACCGGAAAAATTTCTGCAAAAAAACCGGAGGGGAATGCAGTCGTTGTCACCATTGGCACAACACCGGAGATTCTCCGGTATATTGTAGAGAAAGGCTCTGTTGCCATTGACGGCATCAGTCTGACGGTCACAGCTGTGACCCATACGGATTTTTCGGTCAGCCTGATTCCCCATACGGCACAGGAAACCACACTGCTTTCCAAACGTGCAGGGGAGACGGTCAATCTGGAAAATGACCTTGTGGGGAAATATGTGGAAAAGCTTCTGCTTGCGCCGAAAAAAGACGGCGGCATCACACGGGAATTTCTGTATCAATATGAATTTTAAAGGAGGCAGCTTATGAAGATTGCAGCCATTGAAGAAGCACTGGAAGCACTGCGGCAGGGAAAATGCATTCTCTGTACGGATGACCCCGACCGTGAGAATGAGGGCGATCTGATTTGCGCCGGTCAGTTCGCAACCACGGAAAATGTCAATCTTATGGCATCCGTGGGCAAGGGGCTGATTTGTATGCCTATGAGCAGTGCCAATATCAACCGTCTGGGACTGACGCAGATGGTTTCCAAAAATACGGACAATCATGAAACGGCATTTACCGTTTCCATTGACCATGTGGATACAACAACGGGCATTTCTGCTGTGGAGCGTGGTCTGACGGCACGCCGTGCAGCATCGCCGGATTCCCATTCCGGAGAATTCCGCAGACCCGGTCATATGTTTCCGCTGGAGGCAAAGACCGGCGGCGTACTGGAGCGAAATGGTCATACGGAGGCGACCGTTGATCTGATGCGCCTTGCTGGTTTGAATGAGGTGGGGCTTTGCTGCGAGATTATGGCAGAGGACGGCACCATGATGCGTGGGGAGCAGATTTCCGAACTGGCAGAGCAGCTGGGACTGCCGCTGATTACCATCCGGGATTTACAGCGGTACCGCCGGATGCATGACTGTTATATGAAGGAGACGGCTTGTGCACAGCTGCCTACCAAGCACGGTGCATTTCAGATTCATGGCTTTTTGAATACCATTACCGGTGAAGAGCATGTAGCACTGACCATGGGGCAGGTGGATGATGGTGAACCGGTATTGTGCAGAGTGCATTCAGAATGCATGACCGGCGATGTGTTCGGATCCTGCCGCTGTGACTGCGGAGAGCAGCTGGAGCGTGCGCTGGAGAAAATCCGGGAAGCCGGCAGAGGGGTGCTGGTTTATCTCCGACAGGAGGGACGGGGCATCGGTCTTTTGAACAAGATCGAAGCCTATGTGCTTCAGGAGCAGGGACTGGATACGGTGGAAGCCAATGTGAAGCTGGGCTTTGCGCCGGATTTGCGGGATTACAGCGTAGGCGCACAGATTCTGAAAAGTCTGGGGGCAAAGCGTCTGCGGCTGATGACCAACAATCCGGAAAAGATTTCCGAGTTGGCAGAATATGGGCTGGATATCGTGGAGCGTGTACCCATTGATATTCCGGAAAAACCGGAGAATCTGCGGTATCTGCGGACCAAACAGTTTAAAATGGGGCACTACCTGCATTTTCCGGAGGAATAACTGTGTCTCTATTATAATGTAAAATGAAAGGAATTGGATAAGATGCGTACATTGGAAGGAAATTACAGCGGCGAAGGCTTGAAAATTGCCATTGTTGCCGCACGTTTTAATGAATTTATTACAAGCAAGCTGGTTTCGGGTGCGGAGGACTGTCTGCTGCGGCATGGTGTCTCTGCCGATGATATTACACTGGCATGGGTGCCGGGTGCCTTTGAAATTCCGCTGGTGGCAAAAAGTCTGGCCATGTCGGGTGCATATGATGCAGTCATCTGTGTAGGTGCCGTGATTCGGGGTGCAACCAGTCATTATGATTATGTTTGTGCAGAGGTTTCCAAGGGCATTGCACAGGTGGGGCTGGAAAGTGGCATTCCGGTGCTGTTCGGCGTTCTCACTACGGATACCATTGAACAGGCAATTGAACGTGCCGGTACAAAGGCTGGCAATAAGGGTACAGATTGTGCAATGGGTGCCTTGGAAATGGTCAATCTGCTGCGCAGCTGCAAATCGGATGCTGAATAATGGATAAAAGGATGGGATCCTGAATGGGAAAACTGATTTTCTTTGATATTGACGGGACGCTCCGTGCAGAGGAGGATGGCTATCTGCCACAGTCTACGATAGATGCCATTGCAGCTGCACGAAAGAACGGACATAAAGTCTTTATCAATACCGGACGAACGGCTATGAATGTACGGGAGGATATCCGGTTTATGGGCTTCGACGGTTATATTTTCGGCTGCGGTACGGAGATCCTCTATGAGGGACGCACGCTGTTTCGTAAGCCCATTGATACAGCACGATGCCGGAGCATGGCAGAGGCAGTGCGTGCCTGTGATGCAGCCCCCCTGTATGAACGCAGTGATGCGCTGTTTCTGGACAGCAAGGCACGGGTGATTCCGTGGATGCAGGATCTTCTGGATTTATATGACCGTCAGGGGCTGCCTGTACAGGATTTGCAGACAAGTGATGATTTTTCCTATGATAAGTTTGTCATCTGGTATGATGCACAGACAGATATGGAAGGCTTCCGCCGCCTGATTCAGGGGCATTATACATATATTGACCGTGGATATGGCTTTGCAGAGATGCCGCCTGTGGGATGCAGTAAGGCAACCGGTATGGATTTTGTTCTGCGGGAGCTGGGCGGAAGTCCGGAGGATACCATTGCCATTGGGGACAGTCTGAACGATCTTGAAATGCTGAAGGCGGCGCATATCGGTATTGCCATGGGAAACGGTGAAAAATTGCATCCCTATGCTGATTTTATCACGAAGGATTTAAGGGATGACGGTGTCGCATTTGCACTAAAGCAACTTGGAATCATATAAAACCGCATTTTTTGAGCGTATATGCTTAAAAATAAAAGGAAAAGTCAATTTGACAAAAAAACAGTTGACAACCCTCGATTTGTATGATATAATAATGCTTGTGAGTTTGAGTAATCACTCAAGCTTGCAGCTGCTGATATAGCTCAGTCGGTAGAGCGCATCCTTGGTAAGGATGAGGTCTCCGGTTCAAATCCGGATATCAGCTCCAAAAGTAAGCCACGCAATTTCGGGAAAAATCTCGTGTGCGTGGCTCTTTTGTTTTTTATACAGATTTAAAAAATGAAAACAGTATACAGTTAATGATGAAAGGTGGGAGAATTCCATGCTGAATATCATTGCACATATTGAAAGTGCATTTCCGACCAAATTCGGGATTCCCCGTCAGAGCGGTCTGGTGGATGCGCTGCGCAGCCGTATTGTATTTACACCGGAGTACCGCAATCCCGATGCATTCCGGGGATTGGAGGGCTTTTCTCACATCTGGCTTTTGTGGGAATTTTCCGAAACGAAGCGTGATACATGGTCACCTACTGTACGGCCTCCCCGTCTGGGCGGCAATCAGCGGATGGGGGTATTTGCCACACGATCTCCTTTTCGTCCGAATCCCATTGGACTTTCTGTGGTGCGTCTGGAGAAAATAGAGCTGCATACGTCTGAAGGCCCTGTGCTGCATGTCTGCGGGGCAGATCTGATGGATCAAACGCCGATTTATGATATCAAGCCGTATCTGCCCCATATTGACAGTCATCCGGAGGCGACAGCCGGATTTTCTGCCCAAGCTGCGGTTCATGCATTGACTGTGGTATTTCCGGAACACTGGCTGAACGTTGTTCCGGAGCAGGAACGGGATGCATTGTATGCAATACTGGCGCAGGATCCGAGACCGTCTTATCAGAATGACCCGAACCGGATATATGGTTTTGTCTTTGCCGGAATGGAAGTAAAATTCATGGTGCAGGGAGATGTACTGACGGTCTGTGGAATTGAATGAAAACCTATTATGGTAATAAGTGCTTTTTTTGAGAAAAAGCAGTGCAAAAAAATTTTATAAAAGGGGATGCTGCAATTTTTGCAGCATCCCCTTTTTTCCTTAGGCAATACCGTACAAAGCCCGCCTGACGGCTCTGCACGTCATCTGCTTGCATATTTTCCGTCCTATTTCACAAAAAGCCTCGTAAATACACAAAGTATTCACTGCGTTTTTTGTTTCATCTGACGAAAAATCTGACTTCGCATCTGACGCACAGTCTTTGTGCGGTATTGCCCTTATTTTTGACTATTGACTGTGCAGGAGCGTTCACCATTTGCGATGCTGGTTGCCAGCTGAGTCAGCAACTGCTGTGCCTCTGCATAGGTACCGAATTTGTCAATGGCAATCTGTTTTTTGCCGCCCTTTGCATCATCGCCATAGTAAGCTGCTACTACATATTTTTTGGCAGCACCGGTGCCCAGCTCATCAATGGCAATGGCAGGAGCTGCTGCCGTATTGATGATTCTTTTCGCCATTCCTTTTTCTTTTACAATAATGTACATAATTTTCACGTCCCTTTCCGTGTGTTTATATGAAGAATAGATATATTATAGCAGATATTTACAGTTTTTTCAAGTGTTTTGTGCAAATTTCTTCTTATTTTTTTCAATTTTTACAGTATTTGTGCCTATAAAAGAAAACCAGCTGCTGGTAATAGGACGGCATATCCATGCATAAACTGAACTAACATCGTACAAGGAGGAAACAGCATGGAGTGTAAAATCAATCGGGAGATCATTCCCGTAACGGAAACGGTTTTGGATGAAACACAGGAGCAGGATGTAACGCTGGATTATGTGCTGCCTGATTATGACCCAGAGATTTTTCGTGTCATCTGCTGCGAAATGCAGCCGTCTGTAACCAATTATCAGCTATCATCGGGACGACTGACCTATGAACTGTGCGTGGAGCTGCGTGTGCTTTATTGCGGCTCGGACAGCAAGGCCTTACAGTGCGTGACACAGACTTTGAATTACAGCAAAGGACTGGATGTGCCGGACTGCAAGGAGCAGCATACCTGTGAGCCGATTTTTTATTTTCATCCCAAGACGGACTATGCCAACTGCCGTGCTACAGGAAAGCGCAGGCTGGATGTGCGTGGGGCAGTTTCGGTGCGGATTCGTGCCAGTGCTCAGCGAAGACAGGAGGTCATCAGTGATATTTTCGGGATGGAAATGCAGCTGCTGCGCAAGCCGGTTACAATCGCTTCGGAGAAACGTACAGCGGTGAAAAATCTGTCGCTGAATGAAGAAATCACACTGGGAGCATCCAAGCCGCCGGTGCAGGGGGTTCTGCGTTGTGCGGCAAGAGCTGCACAGGGCGAACGCAGTGTGATTGCCGGAAAGCTGGTTGCAAGAGGAGAGGTCGTTGCCGATGTGCTTTATCGGGGGGCAGGAACCGGTAAAGAATCGACCATTGAATCCATGCGCTTTACCATTCCCTACAGCCAGATTGTGGATATGGATCAGATTGATGAAACCTTTACCGGAACTGCCGAAGCACAGGTTGTCTCTTTCACCGTAAAGCCAGCTGCGGATGCCAGCGGCGATCTGCGGATTCTGCAATGCAGTGCGGAGCTGCGTCTGACGTGCAGTGCCAGCAAAACGAAAACGGTACCTATTGTGACGGATGCCTATTCCACCCGTTATCTTTGCGATTGTACAGTTGTGCCGCTGCGTGTGGACAGCGCACCGGTACCCCTTTCGGAGTCATTTACCTGTAAGGCTTCCATCCATGCAGGGGAGAGCGGTGCGGAGATTGTCAGTGACCTGCGCTGCCGTGTGAAGAATGTCAGTATGAATATACTGCCCAAGCAGGGAAAGCTTCGTGTCAGCGGCATGCTCTGTGTCAGTGTGCTGACGGGCGATTCGGACGGGATGCCTGTGCTTTTAGAGCGTGAGGAAGCATTTGAGGAGCTGCTTCCGCTGAGTGTGCAGGCGGAGGATGCCTTGCTGTATGCATCGGCTGAACCAACGGACTGCTCTTATCATCTGGGGGCAGACGGTGTCATTTCCATTAAATGCAGTGTGCGCATCGGCGGAACGCTGTATCCCATTACGCTGATACAGGGTGTTACACAGGTGCAGCTGGATGAGGAACGGAAAATCATCCGGGACAGTGATTGTGCACTGCGGCTGTATTACGGTACCGCAGGGGAATCCGTCTGGGATATTGCAAAGCGATGCAGCACAAAGGTTTCTGCCATTACAGAGGAAAATGATTTGTCAGGAGATCTGCTGACCCAGCCGGGGATGCTGCTGATTCCCATTGTTTATTAAGGAGGTACCGTATGCAGGGCGACATCTATGCAGACATCGCACGGCGCACCGGCGGTGATATTTACATCGGGGTCGTAGGGCCTGTCCGAACAGGCAAATCGACCTTTATCAAACAATTTATGGAGAAGCTGGTGATTCCCCATATTGAGGATACAGGCAGACGGACACGGGCAGTAGATGAACTGCCCCAGTCTGCCGGCGGAAAGACCATTATGACCACGGAGCCGAAGTTCATTCCTGAAGAAGCCGTGGAAATTGCCCTGAGTGATACAGCCCGTATGCGTGTGCGTATGGTGGACTGTGTAGGCTATATTGTGCCGGATGCTCTGGGCTACATTGAGAACAATGCACCTCGTATGGTAAAAACGCCATGGTTTGAGGAGGAGGTACCTTTCGGCATGGCAGCCGAGGTGGGTACACAGAAGGTCATTACAGAGCATTCCACAGTGGGGCTGGTTGTAACCACAGACGGCAGTATTACGGATATTCCCCGTGAGCAGTATGCAGAATGTGAGGAACGTGTCATCCGTGAGCTTCAGCAGCTGGAAAAGCCCTTTGCTGTTCTGGTCAACTGCGTGCATCCTCACAGCCCGTCGGCACAGGCACTCTGCCGCCAGCTGCGTGAAAAATACGGTGCTTCAGTGATGCCTGTATGCTGTCCGGAGCTTTCGGAGGAGGATATCCGGGATATTCTCATGCAGCTGCTGTATGCCTTTCCGCTGCGTGAAATCACGGTGCATACGGCACGGTGGATGAATGAGCTGGAGCCGACCCATTGGCTGCGAGATGCAGTTTTTTCTGCCATTCGTCAGACGGCACAGGGTTTGCAGGCTGTACGGGATGTGCCCAAGCTGACGGAGCTTCCCAAGCTTTGCAAGCAGATTACAGATGCATCTGTACTGGAAATTGATCTGGGTACCGGCTGTGCAAAGGTAGCCGTCTCCATTGACCATTCCCTGTTTTATCAGATTCTGGGCGAAAAAACCGGACTGGAGCTTTCCGGAGAAAGTGATCTGTTCCCCTTGCTGACAGAGCTTTGTAAGGTGAAAAAGAAATATGAACGGATTGCCCCTGCTCTGGCAGAGGTAGAGGCAACCGGATACGGTATTGTGATGCCGGAGCTGGAAGAATTGTCCCTGGAGGAGCCGGAAATCATCAAGCAGGGGGGCAAATATGGTGTGCGCCTGCGTGCGTCTGCTCCATCCATTCATCTCATGAAGGCATCCATCCATACAGCGGTCAGCCCCATTGTAGGTACGGAGAAGCAAAGCGAGGAGCTGATTATGTATCTGCTGGAGGGCTTTGAGGAGGATCCGGCAAAAATCTGGACATCCAATATTTTCGGCAAATCTCTGCATGAGCTGGTCAATGAGGGACTGCGCAGCAAACTGGGAAAAATGCCCACAGAAGCACGTATGAAGCTTCAGGAAACATTGGAGCGTGTCATCAATGAAGGGTGCAGCGGTCTGATCTGTTTCATTCTCTGATAAAAATTCACGAAAAATTCAATGCATGCCCAATGCTTTGTGCTATACTGAAACAGGATTTTAAAAGCATCAGGAGGTATCCGGAATGGAAAAGTTATCAGCAGAGCTTGCAGAGGCAATGATCGCTTATTATCATGGGGATGCAAAGCGGATTCATCATTTTATGAAGGTGTATGCATTTGCAGAGACGATTGCAGTCAGCGAACAGGTGAATGCAAAGCGGCGTGAAATCATTGAAGCAGCTGCACTTGTACATGATATCGGCATTCATGCGGCGGAGAAAAAGCACAAGTCCGCAGCCGGATGCTATCAGGAGATCGAAGGTCCGCCCATTGCATGTGCTATGCTTATGCAAATCGGATATAGTTCCAGTGTGGTGGATCGTGTATGCTTTTTAGTAGGGCATCATCATTCCTACCAAGCCATTGACGAGATTGATTTTCAGATTCTGGTGGAGGCAGACTTTCTGGCGAATGTACTGGACGAGGGCATGAAAGCAAAGGCAGTCCGTGAATTCCGTGACCGTTATTTCAAGACAGAGACTGGTATTACGCTTTTGAATCATATCATCGAGTAATTTCGAACCCATCCGTCCCCTTTGCAGCGATGCAGAGGGGATTTTTTTCATAGATTTGTTGCTGAAAAGGGGTAAGCATCAACCTTTCCCACAAGGGAGAGGGGCGAAGCAATTATAGAAGTTTTCGGTCAAGCCTTTCTCAAAAGGCTTGTGGGGTCAAGGGGCAAAGCCCCTTGTCGCCGTCCGCAGACGGCGAAATTCCCTGCGCCATACTTCTGGCGCACGGGGAATGGGGTGAGAAAAAGCGACAGCTTTTTCGAGGGGAAGCGGACAAGACCGCTTCCCCTTGTTCCAATGACGAAATATGTAGCCCTTGAAAATGTTCCGGTGGAACATTTTCAACGAAAAAGTAAACGCTGTTGCCGTGGCAATGCATATTCAGATGCTTGACTTTTTGCCGGTGCAGTGATACAATATATAAAAACTATGTATGGAGGGGAGCTGCTTATGAAAGGAAAAAGACAAATTGCTGCTGTGCTGTGTATCAGCCTGCTGACCGGATGCAGCGAGGGCACTTCTTCGGATGTTCCTGTTCCCACCGTACCGCCCCTTGTGACAGAGGAAACTTCTGAAACGGAAGCAGCATCTTCCCGGATAACGGAAGAACTCACTGCGGAAGATGCATTTCATGAAGATGAAGACACAAAGCCGGTATCCTATACCTTTTCGGTTGTTTCCCTGCCGGAGGAGATGCAGCTTTTTCATGATGCAGTCTGTTCCAATGAAGGGCTTTTATACTATTGTATCAGCCGGACGGATGCGGAAACCTTTGGAAATACCACAGAGCTGATGCAGCTGTTTCCGGAAAATGCAGCAGAATCCGATTATGAAGCGGTTCCCTGTATGACTTTGCTGGAGGATACACTTGCCAGTGTGATGGGTTTTGACCTGCTTCCGGACGGAGGTGTATGCGCACTGGTATGCGGAAATCCTTTTGAAAATCCGCCGGAGATGCTGCAAACGCTGCCGGAGGAATCAGCAGATGCTGGTTTGGATGAAGCATCCTACTGGGATACATATTATCAGAAAATGAAAACCGGATGGTCTTTGCTTCTGTATGATAAGGACGGCAATCTGACGAAGGCGGTTGACCTGACTGCCTTTTCCAATGAAGCCTCCCTGACCTTTTCCAGAATGGCAGCGGATGCACAGGGCAATCTCTATGTAACGGTTCTGTGCGGAGATGAAATGCAGCTCTGGATTCTGGATCAGACCGGCAGCCTTCAGCAGAAGATTTCTGCGGATTCGTTTTCTGCAATGACCCGGATTCTGATTGCATCGGACGGACGGGTGCTTTTGTTCGGACAGGATATGCAGTATTGCAGTACGCTTGCAGAGCTGGATGCAGATACGGGTACAATTGTAACCCTGCGAACATGGACGGAGCATCCGCCTTTGACCCTATGCACCGGAACCATGGAAACGGCTCCCTATTATTCTGTGGATGAAACCGGTATATATTTTGAAGCAGAGGATGCTGCTGCACCTGTCCAGCTGATGTGCTGGGAGGAGACCGATGTGAGTGGTTCAGAGGTGTGCTGGATTGAAACGCTGCCGGATGATCGGTTTAGTGTGATTTATACAGATGAAACCGGTGCCACCATTGCAGGCATACTTGAAAATTTAGATAAAAATGGAGCAAAATCTGAACTTTTTTGATGAATCTTTGAAAAAGCTTGCTTTTTTATGAAAAATCGGATAATATAGAAATATGCACAGTGCTTTAGCACTGTGCAGCTTTATAGTGCTAAAGTGCAAAGGAGATTTGAACAATGAATATGAATTTTATTCGGAAGCTTCCGATTCCGCAGGACTTGAAAAGAGAATTTTCACTTTCGCAGGAGATTATTGACCAGAAAGCAAAGAGAGATCAGGAAATTCAGGATGTATTTACCGGTGCATCTGACAAGATGCTGCTGATTATCGGGCCGTGCTCTGCGGACCGGGAGGATGCCGTTCTGGATTATGTATGCCGTCTGGCAAAGGTTCAGGAGCAGGTTGCTGATAAGCTGATTCTGATTCCGAGAATCTATACCAACAAGCCCCGTACAACTGGTGAGGGCTATAAAGGCATGGTACATCAGCCGGATCCGGAGAAGCAGGAGGACATGCTTCAGGGTCTGATTTCCATCCGTCATCTGCATACACAGGCAGTAGAGATGACCGGTCTGACCTGTGCAGATGAAATGCTGTATCCGGAAAATCATCGTTATTTGTCAGATATTCTTTCCTATGTGGCAATTGGCGCACGTTCTGTGGAAAATCAGCAGCACCGGCTGACAGCAAGCGGACTGGATGTGCCGGTTGGTATGAAGAATCCCACCGGAGGCGATTTGTCTGTTATGATGAACTCCATGGTTGCAGCACAGGCATCTCATACATTTCTGTACCGTGGCTGGGAGGTACGAACCGCAGGCAATCCGTTGGCACATGCGATTTTGCGGGGCTATGTAAACAGCAGCGGAAAGTCTTTGCCGAACTATCATTATGAGGATCTGATTACACTGTATGAGCTGTATCAGAAGAAAAATCTGGCAAACAAGGCAGTGATTGTAGATGCAAATCATGCCAATTCCGGTAAAAAGTATCTGGAGCAGATTCGTATCTGCAATGAGGTATTGCACAGCTGCCGTCACAGCAATGAAATCCGTTCTCTGGTAAAGGGCTTTATGATTGAGAGCTACATTGAGGATGGTGCACAGAAGATTGGTGAGGGCGTATATGGAAAATCCATCACAGATCCGTGTCTGGGCTGGGAGAAGAGTGAAAAGCTGATTTACCAGATTGCAGACCAGCTTTAAT